>CAJAWW010000156.1 GCA_903946745.1 uncultured beta proteobacterium | reverse complement strand
GCTGGAAGCCCTGTTGCCACACACCGGGAACTCGATCCGGCTGGGAATTTCGGGCGTGCCGGGCGTGGGCAAATCCACCTTCATCGAAGCGCTGGGCATGTTTTTGATCGCCCAGGGGCAGCGTCTTGCCGTACTTGCCGTTGACCCATCGTCGACTATTTCGGGGGGTTCCATCCTCGGCGACAAAACCCGCATGGAGTTGCTGTCGCAACGCGAAGAGGCGTTCATCCGGCCTTCGCCCTCGTCCGGCAGTCTGGGTGGCGTGGCGGAAAAAACCCGCGAGGCACTGCTGCTGTGCGAGGCGGCCGGCTACGATGTCATCATCGTCGAAACCGTGGGAGTGGGGCAATCCGAAACCGCGGTGGCCGGCATGACCGATTGCTTTGTTTTACTGCAACTGCCAAATGCCGGCGACGATTTGCAGGCCATCAAAAAGGGCATTGTTGAACTGGCCGATCTGGTCGTGTTCAACAAGGCCGACATCGACCCCATTGCGGCAAAAATGGCGGCCAACCAGATGCGCTCGGCGCTGGGCATGTTGCGCAGCACCTCGGCCGCGTGGCGGCCCCCGGTGCTGACACTTTCGGCCGCCAACAAAGAGGGGGTCGAAAAATTCTGGCAGACCATCGTTGAATTTCGCGGTACGCTGACAGCAAACGGAGATTTTGCCGCGCGACGGCGGCATCAGTCGCTAGCCTGGATGTGGCAACAAATTGATACGGGTTTGCGCGCCCGTTTTCGTGAGCATGAAGGTATCCGGGCAGCGCTGCCCGAACTCTCGGACGCGGTTGAAAACGGCCGCCTGACACCCTCGGTGGCAGCGCAGCGCCTACTGAACCTGCTGAACCGGTAATATGGATTTTTGAGGAGGAAGACCATGCATGAAATCATCGACCAGTTGGACGAGAAGCGCCACAGAGCCGCGCTCGGTGGCGGTCAGAAACGTATTGACGCACAGCATGCCAAGGGCAAACTAACGGCACGCGAACGTATCGAGCTGCTGCTCGACGACAACACCTTTGAAGAATGGGACATGTTCAAAGAACACCGTTGTGTCGACTTTGGCATGAACGAACAGGAAAAAATTCCCGGCGACGGCGTGGTGACGGGTTACGGCACCATCAACGGCCGCATGGTGTTCGTGTTTTCACAAGATTTCACCGTGTTCGGCGGCGCGCTCTCCGAAACCCATGCCGAGAAAATCTGCAAGATTATGGACAAGGCGATGCAGGTGGGTTGCCCGGTGATCGGCCTCAACGATTCGGGCGGCGCACGCATTCAGGAAGGTGTGGCGGCACTCGGCGGCTATGCCGACGTGTTCCAGCGCAACGTGATGGCCAGCGGCGTGGTGCCGCAAATTTCGCTCATCATGGGCCCGTGCGCCGGCGGCGCGGTGTATTCGCCAGCGATGACCGATTTTATTTTCATGGTCAAAGACACGTCCTACATGTTCGTCACCGGCCCCGAAGTGGTGAAGACCGTGACGCACGAGGAAGTGACGGCCGAAGAACTCGGCGGTGCGGTGACGCATTCGAGCAAATCCGGCGTCGCTGATCTGGCGTTTGAAAACGATGTTGAGGCACTGGTGATGTTGCGGCGCTTTTTCAATTATCTGCCGCTGTCGAACAAAGAAAAACCGCCGGTGCGTAAAACCGACGACCCGGCGGATCGTCTCGACCACTCGCTCGACACGTTGGTGCCAGACAACCCGAACAAGGCCTACGACATCAAAGAGCTAATCCTCAAGGTGGTGGATGACACCGATTTCTTTGAAGTGCAGCCCGATCACGCCAAGAACATGATCATCGGTTTTGCGCGCATGGAAGGCCAGACCATCGGTATCGTCGCCAACCAACCAATGGTGATGGCCGGTTGTCTCGACATCAAATCGTCGATCAAGGCCGGGCGTTTCGTGCGCTTTTGCGATGCCTTCAACATTCCCATCGTCACCTTTGTCGATGTGCCCGGCTTCATGCCCGGCACCGCGCAGGAATACGGCGGCATCATCAAGCATGGTGCCAAGCTGCTCTACGCCTACGCCGAATGTACGGTGCCGAAAATCACCGTCATCACCCGCAAGGCCTACGGCGGCGCTTACGACGTGATGGCCTCCAAACACCTGCGCGGCGACGTCAATTTCGCCTGGCCGTCGGCTGAAATTGCCGTGATGGGCCCCAAGGGCGCGGTGGAAATCATCTTCCGCGAAGACAAGGGCGACCCGGCCAAACTGGCGGCGAAAGAAGCCGAATACAAAGCCAAATTCGCCAACCCATTTGTGGCCGGCGCACGCGGCTTTATCGACGACGTCATCATGCCGCACGAAACCCGCAAGCGCGTCTGTCGCTCGCTTGCCATGCTGCGCGGCAAGGACATCAAGAACCCGTGGCGCAAGCATGGGAACATTCCGCTGTGAAATTCATTAACCACGGGGCGCACGGGGGACACGGGGAAAACCGAACCTGTGTCTTCCCCGTGCTCCCCGTGTCCCCCGTGGTGAAAGGGTTTGAAAATGTTTAAGAAAATTCTCATTGCCAATCGTGGCGAGATTGCCTGCCGCGTGATGAAAACTGCCCATAAGATGGGCATTAAAACAGTTGCCGTGTATTCCGAGGCCGACAAGGATGCCATGCATGTAACGATGGCCGACGAATCGGTGTGCATCGGGCCGGCGGCGTCGAAAGAGTCGTATCTGTCGATGGATAAAATCATCGCAGCGTGCAAACAAACGGGTGCCGAAGCCGTGCATCCGGGCTATGGATTTTTGTCGGAAAACGCGACATTCTCGCGCCGGCTGGAGGAGGAAGGGATCATCTTCATCGGTCCCAAGCATTACTCGGTTGAAAAGATGGGCGACAAGATCGCCTCGAAAAAACTGGCGCTGGAAGCCAAAGTCAATGTCATTCCCGGCTACAACGACGTGATCGATACGCCGGAACAGGCAGTCGGCATCGCCAAAGATATTGGCTATCCGGTGATGATTAAGGCTTCGGCCGGCGGCGGCGGAAAAGGCTTGCGCGTAGCGTTCAACGATGCCGAAGCGCATGAAGGCTTTTTGGCGTGCAAGACCGAAGCCATGACGGCCTTTGGGGACGACCGCATCTTCATCGAAAAATACATTGAAGAGCCGCGCCACATCGAAATCCAGCTGATGGGCGACAGTCACGGCAACTGCGTGTATCTGCACGAACGCGAGTGCTCACTACAGCGCCGGCACCAGAAGGTGGTGGAAGAAGCGCCCAGCCCGTTTATCGACGCGGCCACCCGCAAGGCGATGGGCGAGCAGGCGGTGGCGCTGGCCAAGGCGGTCAACTACCAGTCGGCCGGCACGGTCGAGTTCGTCGTCGGCGGCAAGGACAAGAGCTTCTATTTCCTTGAAATGAACACCCGCTTGCAAGTCGAACACCCGGTCACCGAACTCATTACCGGGCTGGATCTGGTGGAACTGATGATTCGCGTCGCCGCCGGCGAAAAGCTGCCGATGCAACAGGCCGATCTCAAGATCAACGGCTGGGCGATGGAATGTCGCATCAATGCCGAAGACCCTTTCCGCGGCTTTTTGCCCTCCACCGGCCGGCTGGTGAAATACATGCCGCCGCCGGCAACCGCCGGGGTGCGGGTCGACACCGGCGTGTATGAAGGCGGCGAAATTTCGATGTTTTACGATTCGATGATCGCCAAGCTGATCGTCCATGCCGGCACGCGTGATCAGGCCATTGCGCGCATGCGTGAGGCGCTGAACGAGTTCGTGATTCGCGGCGTATCGTCCAACATCGCCTTTCAGGCCGCGCTGATGCAGCATCCGCGTTTCATCTCGGGCAATTTCAATACCGGCCTGATCGCCGAGCAGTACCCCAAGGGCTTTAACGCCGCCGACGTGCCACACGACGATCCGGCCATGCTGGTGGCCGTAGCCGCAGCGATTCATCGCCAGTATCTGGCGCGCAATGCCACCATCACCGGCCAGATGCCCGGCCAGGAATACAAGCCGGGCAGCAAGTATGTGGTGCTGATGGGCAGCGAACGCCACCCGGTTGTCATCAAGGCGGCCGAGGGCGGCTGGGATATCGAACTGGCCGGCAGCACCTATGCCATCCGTTCCAACTGGCAATTTGGGCAATATCTTTATCAGGGTACCTTGAACGGCCAGCCGGTTTGCATGCAAGTCGAGCGGCGCGGTTCGGCGTATCGGCTCTTCCACTGGGGCGTGCAGGCCGACATGCAGGTGATGAGTGCGCACGCGGCCGATCTGCTGGCGCTGATGCCGGTGAAAGTGGCGGCGGACATGTCGAAGTTTTTGCTCTCGCCCATGCCCGGCCTGCTAACGCAGCTTGCGGTGAAGGTGGGGCAAGAGGTCAAGGCCGGGGAAGTGCTGGCCAAGATTGAGGCCATGAAGATGGAAAACGTGCTGAAAGCCGAACGCGATTGCGTGGTGGCCGAATTGCTGGCGAAGCCGGGCGAAAGCCTCTCCGTCGATCAGCCGATCATTGCCTTCAAGTAGCAGTAGTAGCAGTAACGGTAGCGGCACCTTTTTCATCCGCTTCACGCGCACGCCACGCTCGATACACCTTGAGCGCGACGTGTGCGTCGTTGGCGGCATAGAGCAACTGGCTTTCGTTGAGACGGGGCAACGACCAGTTGGTGGTCGAAATTCTTTTCGATTTTTGCAATCGCTGCGAAAAAAACCGCACCACGGCCGATTTCGCCCCGACATCATTGTGCTCAGCGCCGCGTAGCGCACGTGCTAAATCGAGCACGCCGGCCGTGTCGATACCGAGCTTTTCCTTGAGTCGCTTGAGATCATCGCGCAGACCGAATCCGACTTTGAGTATCTGGGACGATTCCAGCACGGTCTTGAGCAAATCCGTGAGCACCCCATCACCGGCACCGCGCACCGGAAACAGAAAAGCCATGTCGTCGGTGGCCAGCTGGATCAGATGCGGGCCGGTGGATACCTCGCCCTTGGTGAAGGTTGGCTTGGATTCGGTGTCGAAACCCAGCACATCGGCGCTCAGTAGCAACGGTAATGCAATATCTGCTTGCTCGGCCGATTGAACGAAACAAACACGGTCGAGCGTCAGCCCTTTGTAAAGCGGCAGTTCTTCTACAGCGCTATCCATCACACGAGACGCAAAAGTCGACGCTCAAGACACGGCAAGCATGCGTTCCAGCGCAATCTTCGCCAACACGGCTTCGTGTTCGGGCACCTTGATCTGGTTCACGATCTGGCCGCAGGCCAGGTTTTCCAGCGTCCAGGCCAAATGCTGCGGATCAATGCGCTGCATGGTCGAACACATACAGATAGTGCTGGCCATGAACTGCACGATTTTGCCTTCCGCCTTCACTTCCTCGGCCAGCCGATTCACCAGATTTAGCTCGGTGCCGACCAGCCAGCGCGTGTTCGGCGCACCGGCTTTGACGGTGTTCAAGATGTATTCGGTGCTGCCAATGTAATCCGACTGCCGGCACACCTCGAAACTGCATTCCGGATGCGAGATGACGATGCCGTCCGGGTGCTGGTTGCGAAACTTGATGATGTCTCTGGGCTGAAACATCTGATGCACCGAACAGAAGCCGTGCCAGAGAATGATTTTGGCTTTCTCGATCTGCTCGCGCGTGAGGCCGCCCTGTTCGAGATCGGGGTTCCAGATCACCATGTCATCGAGCGGAATATCCATCTTGTAGCCGCTCCAACGCCCCAGATGCTGGTCGGGGAAGAACAGCACTTTTTCGCGCTGGGCAAATGACCATTCGAGAATCTTCGGCGCGTTCGACGAGGTGCACACAATGCCGCCATGCGCGCCGCAAAACGCCTTCAAATCAGCGGCTGAATTGATGTAGGTGACGGGCGTGATCTTTTCGTCCGGGTCAAGCACGGCCGCCAACTCGCGCCAGGCACGTTCCACTTTGGCGAGGCTGGCCATATCGGCCATCGAACAGCCGGCGGCCAGATCGGGCAGGATGGAGATTTGCTCGGGGCGCGAAAGAATATCGGCGACCTCGGCCATGAAATGCACGCCGCAAAAAACAATGTGCCGCGCTTCGGCCTGTCCGGCAAGACGCGAAAGCTTGAGCGAATCGCCGGTGACATCGGCATGGGCAAAGACATCGGCGCGCTGGTAGTGATGGCACAGCAGCACCACATCCTTGCCGAGCTTTGCCTTGGCGGCGCGGATGCGTTCGCTAGCGCTTTCATCTGCCAGCGTGTTGAATCGATCAAAGGCGATGGTCGCGGTCTGCATGGTTCAGCTTTGGTGCCAGGGCAAGCCCGCTACGCGCCAGCCGCCCACGGTATTGCGCTGGCCGTCGGCGTTTTTGTCGCCCTCGAAACCTTCCAGTACGTTGTAGCAGTCGGGAAACCCGGCGGCGGTTGCAGCACTGGCGGCGGCGTTGGAGCGCCCGCCGGAACGGCACATGAACAACAGCAGCGATTCGGTCGTCAGCGAATGCTTCAGCGTCTGGATGAAATGCGTGTTGGGCTGCATGTCGGGGTAGGTCAGCCATTCTATTTCGATTGAATCCGGCACCCGGCCGACCCAATCCAGCTCGACCCGGGTGCGCACATCCACCAGCTTGGCGCCGGGAACGAGTTGCAGCAACTCGTGTGCCTCTTTCGGCGTCAGCGCGCCTTCATACGAAAGATTGAGCTCTTTTGCCCGAGCCTGCGCCAGCGTGAGAATTTCGCGAATGCGTGCCATAACAGAACCGCCCTCAGAGGCGGGATAGAATTCGAGGCTGACCAGTATAGCTTTCCCTCATGAACCACGAAACCCACACCCATGAAATGACCGAGCGTACCAGGGGCACCGGGGGTGCTGGCGGCACCGCCGACATGGCGCGTATGGCGGAAGGCCAGCGCATCACCTGGGTCAGCGTGGCCGTCAATGTGGTGCTGACGACGATGCAGTTGATTGTTGGTTTCGCCGCACACTCGCAAAGCCTGATTGCCGACGCCATGCATACCCTATCGGATATCGTTGCAGACGGCTTTGTGCTGGTCGCCAATCGCAAGGGTGCCGAGGCTGCCGACGACGAACATCCGTATGGTCATGGGCGCTATGAAACGGCCGCGTCGCTGGTGCTTGGGTTACTGTTGGCCGGCACCGGTGCCGGTATTTTGGTCGCCGCTACCGGACGCTTGCAGGCACTCGACAGCGCACCACCGGTGGGTATTGCGGCAATGTGGGCAGCACTCCTCACCCTGGCTGCAAAAGAGGGGCTATTTCGCTACATGCTGAAAACTGCCGAACGCCTGCGCTCGCCCATGCTGATGGCCAATGCCTGGCACGCACGCGCCGACGCGCTGTCTTCACTGGTGGTGGCGGCCGGCATTGGCGGCGCGCTGCTCGGCTTCAGCTTCGCCGATGCGTTGGCAGCGATTATCGTCGGCGCCATGATCGTGCGCGCCGGCCTGCACTTTGCCTGGGACGCAATTCGTGAGCTGATCGATACCGGATTGTCTGCCGAAGAGGTTGCCGCAATTCGCTGCACCATCAGCGACACCTCCGGCGTGCTCGGGTTGCATGAGTTGCGCACACGACGCATGGCAAACAAGGTGCTGGTGGATGCTCATGTGCAAGTCAATCCGCGCATCAGCGTATCGGAAGGGCATCGCATTGCCGAATCGGTACGTCGGCGCATTCTGGATGGCCACGCGGAAGTGCTGGATGTGCTGGTGCACATCGATGCCGAAAACGATATGCATGGCAACGCCGCCGTCGGTCTGCCGGATCGCCCGGCCTTGCTTGCGCGCCTGTCGGAAATACTGGCCGTGAAGGTCAGCCTGCTCGACAACACCCTGCTGCACTATCTCGGCAGCCGGGTTGAAGCCAGTGTATTTTTACCCGCCGGCCAGTTCAACGACCAGCAGCTTCTTGAAATTAACCAACGGACAGCCAAAGCATTAACCACAGAGACAACGTTTGCCTCGATCACGATTCACCAGCAGACAGCACCGTATTAGTGCGCGAATTGCGATTACCGCCCCGATATAGTGCGCATTACGCGCGATGGATTCTGGAAGGACTTGTGGCACAATTACTTGTTGCTTCACGACTGTTGGCACAGTAACTGCTAGCCGACACTGCATAGATTTTCGTATCCCCACCCGGTATTTCGCGATTCACTCTCAGGAGAGTAGCTTATGACGCCCCAAGACGTACTCAGTATGGTTCAGGAAAAAGAAGTTCGCTTCGTGGACTTCCGCTTCACCGACACCCGTGGCAAAGAACAGCACGTTGGCGTGCCGATTTCGGCTTTCGGCATGGAAAAGTTTGAAGACGGTCACGCGTTTGACGGTTCCTCCATCGCTGGCTGGAAGGGTATTCAGGCCTCCGACATGCTGCTGATGCCCGATGCCGGCTCTGCCTACATTGATCCCTTCTTCGACGAAACCACACTGGTGCTGACCTGCGATGTGGTCGAGCCATCCGATGGCAAGGGCTATGACCGCTGCCCGCGCTCGATCGCCAAGCGTGCCGAGGCCTACCTGAAATCCACCGGCGTGGGCGACACCGCCTACTTCGGCCCGGAACCCGAATTTTTCATTTTTGACAGCGTTCAGTGGGGCGTCGATATGTCCGGCGCACACGTCAAGATCAATTCCGAAGAAGCCGCCTGGTCGTCTTCCGAGAAGTTTGAAGGCGGCAACACCGGCCACCGTCCCGGCGTCAAGGGTGGCTATTTCCCCGTGCCACCGGTTGATTCGTTCAACGACATCCGCGCCCAGATGTGCATCGCCCTTGAGTCCTGCGGCGTGCCGGTGGAAGTGCATCACCACGAAGTCGCCACCGCCGGCCAGAACGAAATCGGCACCGTGTTCAACACCCTGGTGCGCCGCGCCGACCAGACGCAAGTGCTGAAATACATCGTGCACAACGTTGCCCACCAGTACGGCAAGACGGCAACCTTCATGCCCAAGCCCATCGTGGGCGACAACGGCTCCGGCATGCACGTGCACCAGTCGATCTGGAAAGATGGCAAAAATCTGTTCGCCGGCAACGGTTACGCCGGTATGTCCGACTTTGCCCTGTACTACATCGGCGGCATCATCAAGCACGCCCGCGCGCTCAACGCCATCACCAACCCGCTGACCAACTCCTACAAGCGTCTGGTGCCCGGCTACGAAGCCCCGGTCAAGCTGGCCTATTCAGCCCGCAACCGCTCGGCCTCGATCCGTATTCCGTATGTTCAGTCAGACAAAGCCCGTCGTATCGAAACCCGCTTCCCCGATCCGGGTGCCAACCCTTACCTGTGCTTTGCCGCACTGATGATGGCCGGTCTGGATGGCGTGCAGAACAAGATTCACCCCGGCGACCCGGCCGACAAGAACCTGTATGACCTGCCGCCGGAAGAGGATGCCAAGATCCCGACTGTATGTTCGTCACTCGAACAGGCACTGGAATACCTTGAAAACGACCACGAGTTTCTGACCCGTGGCGGCGTGTTCAGCAAGGAAATGATCAAGGCCTACATCGAGCTCAAGATGGAAGAAGTGCAGCGTTTCCGCATGACGACCCACCCGGTCGAGTTTGATATGTATTACTCGATCTGAACCTTTCATCTTTGCACCAGACAAAAGGACAGGCTTGCCTGTCCTTTTTTTGTATCCGCGTTTGGCATACACTGAACCCATGAGACGCCATCTACCCGCTTTACCCCTACTGATATTTCTGCTGTCGCTGCCCGCGGCGGCAAACACACTGTACAAGTGCACCGATAGCGCCGGTACCGTGCTCTATACCAATCAGCAGACCAGCAAACGCGACTGCACCGTGCTGTCGCACATGCAAGGCGCACCCGCAGCCTCGGGCACCGCTGCGGCCGGCAAAGTCGCTACGGCATCAAAACCGCGGGCTGCGTCTACGCCAACCCCGGGTGACTTTCCACGCGTGTCGGGCAACGAACAAAAGGCTCGTGACACTGACCGTCGCGCCATTCTGGAAAAAGAACTCGCCAACGAAATGCAAAATCTGGACAAAGCGAAAAAAACCGCCACTGAGGCCGGTCAGCCACCAGAAAAACTGCAGCCGTTGCGCGACACGGTTGCATTGCACGAGCGCAACATCACGGCCCTGAAGAAAGAACTCGGCAACCTGCGTTGATCGCCAGCCGGGTTTGCGTCAGCCCGGTTGCTGGTGCGCTTCTTGCTGTCATCACTTGCAATGACTAGCTCCCAGCCTTCTCCTGCGTTCAATGGCCTCGATCTGCTTTCGTCAGCGGTCGTCCTGGTCGACGCCGATCTGATTATTCGGCACATCAATCCCGCCGCCGAAAATCTCTTCGCCGCCAGTTTGCGTCTGATCGTCGGACAACCGCTCGCCAAACTGATGGGCAACGCTGCGGGTCTTACCGCCGCACTCGATAAAGCACTGAACAATGATTGGGGCTATACCAGTCACAACATCGGGCTCGATCTGGGTGGCGAAACCCGGCTCAATATTGACTGCACCGTCACGCCCGTGGATGCCGGCAGCGCACGCCTGCTACTTGAGGTACGGCCGATCGACCACCAACTCAAGGCCGCCAAAGAAGAACAGTTAGCGCAACAGCAGCAAACCAACCGCGAACTGGTGCGCAATCTTGCCCACGAAATCAAAAATCCGCTCGGCGGCATTCGGGGCTCGGCGCAATTGCTGGAGCGCGAACTGCTTTCGTCACATCTGCGCGAATACACCCAGGTCATCATTGAGGTAGCTGACCGGTTGCAAATCCTGATGCAGCGCCTGCTTTCCTCGCATCGCGCAATGCAGCCGGCACTGGTCAGCATTCACGAAATTCTTGAACGGGTGCGCCGTCTGATCCTCGCCGAATACCACGACATCCGGGTGCTGCGCGATTTCGATACGTCGCTGCCCGATATTACCGGTGACCGCGAACAGCTGATCCAGATGATTCTGAACATCTCGCGCAATGCCGCTCAAGCCATGGAAGGCTGCGGCCAAATCACCTTTCGCACCCGCGCCGCGCGTCAAGTCACGCTGGCTAAAAAACATTATCGCCTGGCGCTTGAATTACGCGTTGAAGACAACGGCCCAGGAATCCCGCCCGATATCATGGACAAGATTTTTTATCCCCTGGTATCGGGGCGTGCAAACGGCAGCGGTCTGGGATTGACCATCGCACAAAGCTTCATTCAACAGCACGGCGGCACCATCGAAGTGCAATCACGCCCCGGGCGTACCTGTTTTTCGGTACTGCTGCCCCTCACCAGAAAATCAAAGGACGAAAAATGAACCAGGCAAAAACCGCGGGCTCCGGTTCAGACGGAAACATCCCGATCAACCCGGTCTGGATCATCGACGATGACCGCTCGATTCGCTGGGTGCTCGAAAAAGCGCTGGGGCGTGAAAACATTCCCGTTCGCAGCTTCAGTTCGGCGGACGAGGCCCTGGCCGCCATGACCAACGGCACGCCGCCGGAAGTTCTGGTATCCGACATTCGCATGCCGGGCAGCAGCGGCTTGGATTTATTAAAAAATGTGCGGGATCGCTTTCCGGATTTGCCCGTTATCATCATGACGGCCTATTCAGACCTCGATTCAGCCGTAGCAGCATTTCAGGGGGGGGCGTTCGAGTATCTGCCCAAACCGTTTGACGTCGATCAGGCCGTCGAACTGGTACAGCGCGCCATTGCACAAACCAAGCACCAAGTTGGTGCGGCGATGGAAGCCGGCACTGTCCCTGAAATTCTTGGTCAGGGCGTGGCCATGCAGGAAGTGTTTCGCGCCATTGGCCGGCTGTCGACGTCGCAAGCCACGGTGTTGATTAACGGCGAGTCCGGCAGCGGCAAAGAACTGGTGGCGCACGCCTTGCACCGTCACAGCCCGCGTCGTGACCAGCCCTTCATTGCCATCAACACTGCTGCCATTCCACGCGATCTGCTGGAATCCGAACTATTCGGCCATGAGCGTGGCGCCTTCACCGGTGCCACCGCACAGCGTCGCGGACGTTTCGAGCAGGCCGACGGCGGGACGTTGTTTCTTGACGAAATTGGCGACATGCCGGCCGAACTGCAAACGCGCCTGCTGCGCGTGCTCTCTGACGGGCACTTCTATCGCGTGGGCGGCCATCAGCCGGTCAAAGCCAACGTGCGGGTCATCGCCGCCACACACCAGAACCTCGAAGACCGGGTTCGGGACGGGCTGTTTCGCGAAGACCTGTTCCACCGGCTCAACGTCATCCGGCTGCGTCTGCCGCCGTTGCGTGAGCGTAGCGACGACATTCCGCTGCTGGCCCGACACTTTATGCAACAAAGCGCGCAGGAGCTTGGCGGTGAGCCAAAACGCCTGACCGATGCCGCCATGAAATACTTGCAAGGGCTGGAATTCCCCGGCAATGTGCGACAACTGGAAAACCTCTGTCACTGGCTGACCGTGATGGCGCCGGGACAAAGCGTGGACATCGCCGATCTGCCGGGTGAGTTGCGCGACGAATCACGTCGCAATGAATCCTGCGACTGGCAAACAAATCTGGCCGCAGAAACCGATCGCATGCTGGCTACCGCCCCGGGGCAGGTGTTTGATACGCTGACCCGCAGTTTTGAGGCAGTATTGATCCAGCGCGCCCTCCACAGTACCGGCGGCCGACGCATTGAAGCCGCTCAACTGCTGGGCATCGGCCGCAACACCATCACCCGCAAAATTCAGGAATTGAAACTCGACGCCACCAAAGACGCCGAATCGGCCATCGGATAATCGGGCATCCAATACCCATGCAACTTATTGCGGCTTACGGCGTCGCCGCAAGCCGCTTTTCGATTTCCGCCGCCGGAATGTAACCACCCACCCGCTCACCACCGACGAAAAATAGCGCCGGCACACCATCGATACGCAATGCCTGACCCAGCTCGACAGAGCGATCAAATCCCGAGGCATCGCACGTTGCGGCAGCCGGCGGAATCTGGGTTCCATTCAACATCCAGTCATTCCATGTCTTAACCCGATCCGCAGAACACCACACACCACGCGCCTTGGTACGCGAATCCTCACCCAGGCTCGCCAGCAAAAACGTATAGACCGTGACATCCTTGATTTTTGCAATATCTTTTGCCAACTTCTTGCAGTAGCCGCAATTCGGGTCTTCAAAGGTCACCAGCACGCGCTTGCCATTGCCCCGCACCTGCTTGATGGCGGAATCCAGCGAACTATTGATCGCACTTGACCAAATGTCCTTGCGCCGCTCGTTACTCAGGTTTTTGCGTGACTTGATGTCAAATAAATCCCCAGAAATCAGATAATTACCCTTATCGTCCATGTAATACAGCTCGCCCTTGGCAACTACTTCCCACAGGCCGCTGATCGGCGCGCGGGTAATTTTGTCCACTTTGCCCAGCCGGGCTTCTGCCGCCGCGCGGACATCCGCCTCACCCGCCGTGGCAGTGAATGAAGTTAGGGCAGTAACAACCAGCGCTGCAACAACAATCGTGCTTTTCATGTGCTCTCCAGAAAAAAATCAGGACGCCAGCGCGTAACGGACCAAGGCGTCCTTTACGACCGGCAAATGGTTGGTAAGGTTCAAACCCGTATTGCGCAGAGATGACAGCGCCCCGGATTTCGCCCCGAATAGCCGATGCAAGCTATCCGTGACAGTTTGCAAGGTCAGCACCTCTTCCTTGCGCGCACGCGCGTAACGGCGCAGTAAGGCAAGATCGCCACAATCGATATGGCCCGGCTTTGCACACAGAATATTGGCAAGGGTCTGTGCATCTTGAAAACCAAGATTGATGCCGTGCCCAGAGAGCGGGTGAATCGTATGCGCCGCGTCACCAATCAGCGCCAGACGTGACGCCACCATCCGTGGCGCACGCATCAGCCGCAACGGAAAGCCGGCGGGTGACGTGACCAGTTCAAGTTTGCCCAACCGCCCATTGCCAGCTTTTGCAACCTGCTCGCACAACGCGGCGGAATCAAGCGCCAACAATGCACGACCATGCTGCTCCGCAGTAGACCAAACCATCGAAAAACGATTTCCGGGCAAGGGCAACCAAGCCAGAATGCCATCCTCACGAAACCACTGAAAGGCAGTACCACGGTGATCCTCATCAGCAGCAAAATTCGCCACCACGCCAAGTTGCCCGTAGGGCGAAAAGCTCACCTCAATGCCCGCCGCCGCACGCGTCCAGGACTCTGCGCCATCAGCCGCCACGACCAGTTGCGCCGCAATGCACCGGCCATCATCCAATACGACTCGGGCCGCATCCAGATCAATAGCAAGACTGCGTGGACGTGCCGGGCACAACAAGGTGAGATTGCCCTGACGTTTGACCGTCTCCCACAACTCGGCTTGCATCAACGCAGATTCAAGTATCCACGCAAGCTCTGAAACACCACTGGCATAAGCCGAAAAATCCAGCCGCCCACCCGCGTCGCCCATAATCTCCATGGCCCGCACCGGCGACATACGCTGCCGATCAAGGTGCGGCCAAATGCCGGTCTGCTCAAGAAACTTGGCGTTGGTCGGACTGATTGCATACACCCGCGCATCCCAACCAGTCGACGCAACAGGTGCGCGCCCCTCTATCAGCGCCACCGACAGAGAACTACGGCGCAACGCCGCAGCAAGCGCAAGCCCCGCTAACCCCCCACCAATAATCGCAACATCAAAATTCATCCCCAATTGTCGCCTACACGATACCGCCTTGACAAGGCAAGCGTGCGACAGTGATAATCTCGCCCCTTTACAGGGTGATGTAGCTCAGTCGGTTAGAGCATCGGATTCATAATCCGGGGGTCGGTGGTTCAAGTCCACTCATCACCACCAGTTTCGTAAAAAGCCGTTGATCTCTAAGGATCAGCGGCTTTTTTATGCGCCTAAGTCTGCGAGGTGGGTCACTTAGGTGGGTCTGTAGTTGATGGGTTGTACCATTATTGATACACTTCATCTATGCAACGACAACCCCTCTTGGATGCCAGATTCTTCAAGACCGAAGCCGGTACTGAACCTGTTCGTGATTGGCTGCGAACGCTTTCTGCAACGGATCGGAAAACCATTGGAGAAGACATTAAGACAGTGCAGTTTGGCTGGCCGCTGGGAATGCCCTTGGTCGATCATCTGGGTAGTGACATTTGGGAAGTGCGGTCAAAGTTGGAAAGTCGGATTGCGAGGACATTGTTCGCGACCGAAGGCAGCACAATGATCTTGCTGCACAGTTTCATCAAGAAGCAGCAAAAAACACCCAAGCCCGACTTGGAATTGTGAAAGATAGATTGAAACTTTTGAGGAGACGGAAATGAGCAATCCCCACGTCGGCAGCAGCTTTGACGATTTCCTCGCCGAAGATGCCATGCTTGAGGAGGCGACAGCGATAGCTGTGAAGCGTGTCATTGCTTGGCAGATTGAACAAGAAATGTCCGCTCAAAAGCTTACCAAAACAGCAATGGCGAAGAAGATGCACACCAGCCGTGCTGCATTGAATCGCTTGTTGGATGACACCGACACTAGCCTGACCCTGACCACGTTGGCAAGTGCGGCCGCCGCTTTGGGCAGACAGGTCAGGTTTGAACTGGCACCAGCTTAATTTGGTTGCCGCATCCTGATGAATAGTTATACTCAACCATGCTGGGTGTGACACAAAGGTGGGTCACAACGATAAATCTCTACCTACGTAGGCATTTGTAAGGCCTTGTCCTTCAACGGATTACGCCATTTTTTCGCTACACATCGCCCTGCACCTCAGACTGGCGTCTGCTCGTCGCGCAGCTGCCGCCGGCGATCAAGCCACCATGCCAGCACAGGCAACGCAGCGAATGATCCGGGCAGAATCATGATGACCAAATAAGGAGACAGATGCGCAAGGGCGCGCATTTGTTCCTGCAACTCTGCGCGCTCCCCTGGTGTCCAGCGTTCGCCATTGCGCGTTTTCATCAGCAGCGGCATCAGGCCACGCATTTTGACCATCTCTTTGAGAAGTTGCTCCCGTTCGCGCTTCTGCGCGGCGAGCATTTTTTTCATCGGGCCTTTCATGAGAGCCTTCACGCAGGTTGCCGATGCAGCCATCGTTGCAGCCTGCTCCATGTCTGCCAGACAAAAAATGAACGCCGTGCCAGACGCCATGCGCGGCGCGGCCTTGCAGCCACTAACGCAACAGCACCGGCAACAACAAGCTGCGGACGCTGCCGCAACCAGTGAATGCCCTCAATCACGTTATCGGCTGTCGCAAATACGGGAGTCAACGCTATGGCATGACGTGAAAAATCGCCACGCAGTTGTACGGCCGTCCATTGCAGGCGCTGCTTTTTTAACGCCAATTCGAGTTCCACAGCGTTCATCACGGCTCGGTTTTGCGATCACCTGTCAGGTGCTCACCGTCACGTCGCAATTCAGCAAGACTGGCAGAAAATAGCGTGCCTCCCGCTCTGGCGCGCCCCATGGCAAGCACCAGAGCAACGCCACCAGCGGCAAGAAATAAAAATGTGCAGATTCCGAGCACCAGCAAACGATGGCTTTCCCATAGCAGCACAGTGAAAAACATCGCCAGAAATACAATGCCGGCACTCAGGCACACGAAGGCTATTGCGCCGTAAGTCAGCAACGAGAGCAACCGCAGTCGTTCTTCCGCCAATTCAACACCAAGCAGTTGAAGGCGGTTCTGAAACAACCCAACGGAGGTGCCGAGCAGACCTTTCAGCGAGGCAAACAAACCCGCCCGAGCGGTCTCGGTAGCGGGCGCATCACCCATCACGGGATCAACGACGACCAATCAACAGGCCGACAATGAAGCCGATGCCGGCAGCAACGCCCACCGAACGCCACGGGTTGTCATTGACATAGTCATCCGCGGCGCGGCCAGCAAGTTTGGCGCGATCGACAACACGCGTCTCGATCTCGGCCAGACGAATCTTGGCACCCGCTATGCGATCCTGCGTCTTGGCGCGGATTTCAGAAACTTTTTCGCCTGCCTGTCCGGCTGTGGCGCGCAATAACTCTTCGGCATCTGCAATCACTAACTTGACGTCGGCGATCAGTTTGTCTTTGGTGATATCTTCGCTGATGGTGCTCATGCTCTTCTCCTGAAAATGAATGACGAAAGTTGCCTAGGCTACCCATTTCACGGGCGCGCTGCAATACCAATGTGCCGCAAAGTACAAATCATGACAGCGACCCGTCGTAATCAATCACCAGTGGCGCATGATCGGAAAAGCGTTCTGACTTATAAACGCTCGCGCAACGCGCGCTGGCAGCGATACCCGGCGTGGCAATTTGATAGTCAATACGCCAGCCGACATTCTTAGCCCAGGCCTGACCGCGATTCGACCACCAGGTGTAGGCCTCGCCCGTGGCCTCCGGTTGCAGGCGGCGATGCACATCCACCCAGCCCAATTCGTCAAACAGGCGCGTGAGCCAGGCGCGCTCTTGGGGCAGGAAGCCAGAATTTTTCTGGTTTGATTTCCAGTTTTTCAGATCTTTTTCGGTGTGGGCAATGTTCCAGTCACCGCAGATCACCACTTCGCGCCCGGAATTTGCCAGTGCCACAAAGCGCGGCCAAATGGCCTCCATGCAGCGAAACTTGGCCTGCTGCCGCTCATCGGAGCTGGAACCGGACGGCAGATAGAGTGAAATCACCGACAAATTGCCAAAATCGGCCTGAATGTAGCGGCCTTCGGCGTCAAATTCAGGGTTGCCGAAACCTTCGATGACCTGATCCGCACGCTGCCTTGCATACACACCGACGCCGCTGTAACCCTTTTTTTCGGCCGCATGAAAATGTGCCGCCACAAAAGTCGACGGTCGCGCTACGGTGGGGATGTCTTGGTGTTGCGCCTTCAATTCCTGCACGCAAACAATATCGGCGTTTTGCCCCGGCAGCCAGTCAAACAGACCTTTGTTGGCCGCAGAACGAATGCCGTTGAGATTCAGACTGATGATTCTTAACATGTAGAATGCGCCGCATGAGCGCGAACCCATTGGCAAAGTTGGAAAAATTGGCAAATAATGACCAGCATACCGCTGCCGAAGTCGAAACTGAAGCTGTGGCGGCGAACGTGCTGAGCCGCGAGTTTATCGCCTTCGCCTGTGCGCAGGGCGTGCTGCGTTTCGGTGAATTCAAAACCAAAGCCGGGCGGCTTTCCCCTTACTTTTTCAACGCCGGATTGTTCAATGACGGCGATTCGCTAGCACGCCTGAGCGATTTTTATGCGCGCCGCATTCTTGATTCCGGCCTGCAGTTCGACGTCCTGTTCGGCCCGGCCTACAAAGGCATTCCGCTGGGTGCCGGCACGGCCATGGCGCTTTCGGCGCTCGGACGCAATGTACCCTATGCCTACAACCGCAAAGAAGCCAAGGATCATGGCGAGGGCGGCACGCTGGTTGGCGCACCGCTTGCCGGCCGCGTGCTGATTATCGACGACGTAATTTCTGCCGGCACCTCGGTGCGCGAATCGGTGGAGCTGATTGACGCCGCCGGGGCAACACCGGCCGCCGTCATCATTGCGCTCGACCGCCAGGAACGCGGGCAGGGCACGCTTTCAGCGGTGCAAGAGGTCGAAGCTAACTACGGCATTCCTGTACTCAGCATCGCCAGCCTGACCGACCTGATTGCCTATCTGGGTGAAGACACTCGTCAAGCGGAACTTCATAGCCATCTTGCTGCGGTGCGCGACTATCGCGCACGCTACGGAATTGGCTGATATTGCCGATATATTGTTGCCGATATTACTGATGCCTTTTTCTGGGAGACTCCCGTGCGCCTGATTTCTGTTCTGCTTCTCACCTCGTCCGCCCTGCTGTCCCAAAGCGCATTCGCCCAGGCACGCATTTTCTGTTGCGACGATGCCGCCGGGCGCAAGGTCTGCGGCGATTTTCTGCCCAAGGAATGCCAGGGTCGCGCTTATGTCGAACGCGACGGTAAAGGCTTTGTCTCCCGGCAGGTGGAAGCGCCGCTGACGCCAGAACAACAGGCTCGGCGCGACGCAGAACTGGCGAAGAAAGAGGATCTGCGAAAGAAGGCAGAGGAAGATCGCCGTCGCACGCTGGCGCTGCTATCGACCTATTCCAACCCCGGTGATGTCGATGTCGCACGCGACAAGGCGCTGGCCGAAGTCGAAAAAAACATGAAGGAATCGCAAACTCGCCTCGATGAAGCACTGAAAAAGAAGAAAAAAATTGATGGGGAAAAAGAATTCTACAAAGGCAAGGTGATGCCGGCACAGGTCAAGATGCAGATCGCCGAGGCCGACACCGAAATCAAGGCGCACCAAACCGCAGTTGCGGGGCGCATGAAGGAGATGGACGACATTCGTACAAAATTTGCCGAAGAAAAGCGACGTTACATGGAGTTAACCGGGAAAAAGGCGGCAGCCTCGGCAACGACACCAGCGACACCAGCGCCAACAACGGCCACGGCCAAATCACCGGCAACAACGCCCGCCCCTACGCCCTCTACACCACCCACGCCCGCAGCAGCTAAAACTAATTAGCCGCCGAGCTTTTTCTTCAGCAAATCGGTGACCTGCTGCGGGTTGGCCTTGCCTTTGGTGGCCTTCATGGCCTGACCCACCAGCGCGTTGAAGGCTTTTTCCTTGCCCGCACGGAATTCTTCAACCGATTTTTGATTGGCAGCAAGCACTTCGTCGACCAAGGCTTCAATCGCACTGGTGTCGGTGATCTGCTTCAAGCCTTGCGCTTCGATAATGGCATCCGCAGAGCTACCCTCACCCGCCCAGAGTGCCTCAAAAACTTTCTTGGCGATGTTGTTGGAAATGGTGTGATCAACAATGCGCGCAATCACGCCGGCCAGTTGCTCGGGCGTCACCGGCGCATCGGCAATGTCGCGCTCTTCACGATTGAGCCGGGCAGAAATTTCACCCTGTAGCCAGTTGGCGACGAGCTTGGCCTGTGCCGCGCCCGTGAGCGCCACGGCGCGCTGGAAAAAGTCCGCCAGTCCGCGTTGCGCGGTCAGCGCGGCGGCATCGTAGGCCGACAAACCATAGTCGGACTGAAAACGCTGCTGCATGGCTTGCGGCAGTTCGGGCAAGTCGGCCTTGACCTGATCGATCCACGCCGGTGTGATTTCCAGCGGCAATAAATCGGGGTCGGGGAAATAACGGTAGTCGTGCGCGTCTTCCTTGCTGCGCATGGCGCGGGTTTCGCCACTATCGGGATCGAACAGCACGGTGGCCTGCTGGATTTTGCGGCCTTCCTCGATTTCATTAATCTGCCATTGCACTTCAAAGTCGATGGCCTGCTGCATGAAGCGGAAGGAATTGAGATTCTTGATTTCGCGCCGGGTGCCGAGTTCAGCGCCGG
This sequence comes from uncultured beta proteobacterium, assembly GCA_903946745.1. Classification (GTDB taxonomy): domain Bacteria; phylum Pseudomonadota; class Gammaproteobacteria; order Burkholderiales; family Rhodocyclaceae; genus CAJAWW01. Next base: position 8,190 of record CAJAWW010000156.1, on the reverse strand, counting down.
GGCGACGCACCGAGACGTTGGCATCGCAACGGAAACTACCTTCCTGCATGTTGCCGTCGCAAATGCCAATCCATTGCACCAGCGCGTGCAGCGCCTTGGCGTAAGCCACAGCTTCGGCGCTGGAACGCATTTCGGGTTCTGAGACAATTTCCAACAGCGGCGTGCCGGCGCGATTCAGGTCGATACCGGTCTTGCCCTGAAAATCTTCGTGCAGGGATTTGCCGGCATCTTCTTCAAGATGGGCGCGGGTGAGATTGACGAACTTTTCTGTCTCACCAACGCGAATCTGCAAACCGCCACCGGAGACCACGGGGAGCTCAAACTGGCTGATCTGGTAACCCTTGGGCAGATCGGGATAAAAATAATTTTTGCGCGCGAAAATGGAACGCGGCGCAATCGTCGCGCCGACCGAAAGACCAAACTTGATGGCGCACACCGCTGCCTCACGGTTGAACACCGGCAGCACGCCGGGCAGGGCGATATCCACGGCACAGGCTTGACGGTTGGGTTCGGCACCAAACGCGGTAGATGCACCAGAAAAAATCTTCGATTGCGTTTTAAGCTGGGCGTGGGTTTCCAGCCCGATCACGACTTCCCACTGCGCTTCCCGGTTCATCGCATTCCCTCCGGCATTTGCGTGTGCCAGTCGGTCATCTGCTGGTATTGATGCGCCACGTTGAGCATCCTCGCTTCATCAAACCAGTTGCCGATGATCTGCAAACCGACTGGCATATTGTTGTTGCCGAAACCACAGGGAATCGACATGCCGGGCAGGCCAGCGAGGTTAGTGGAGATGGTGTAAATGTCAGAAAGATACATCTGCACCGGGTCGGCGCTTTTGGCACCAAAAGCAAACGCCACCGAGGGCGACGCCGGCCCCATGATGACATCACACTTTTTGAACGCATCGGAAAAGTCGACGGCGATGAGGCGGCGAATTTTTTGCGCTTTGAGGTAATAGGCGTCGTAATAGCCGTGCGACAACACATAGGTGCCGATGAGAATGCGCCGCTTGACCTCGGCACCGAAACCCTGCGCCCGCGTTTTGGCATACATGTCGTTGAGATCACCGTATTCGGGGGCGCGATAGCCATAACGCACGCCGTCAAAGCGCGACAGGTTGGAGCTGGCTTCGGCCGGGGCAATGACGTAATACGCGGGCACGGAAAGGCCGGAATTCGGCAGGCTGATGTCCACCGTCACCGCACCGAGTTTGCGGTATTCGTCCAGCGCGACTTCAACCGTAGCGCGCACGTCGTCGTCCATGCCGGCACCGAAAAATTCACCCGGCAAACCGATACGCAGCCCGGCCAGCGGCTGGTTGAGATCACGGGCGTAGTCTTCAGCAGGGCGCTCCAGCGAGGTGGAATCACGCGGATCAAAACCCGCCATGGCATTCAGCAACAGCGCGCAGTCTTCCGCCGATTTCGCCATGGGGCCGGCCTGATCGAGGCTGGAGGCAAACGCAATCATGCCGTAGCGTGACACCACGCCGTAGGTCGGCTTGAGGCCGGTGAGCCCGCATAACGCAGCAGGCTGGCGAATCGATCCGCCCGTGTCAGTGCCGGTCGCCGCCGGCGCAAGGCGCGCGGAAATCGCGGCGGCCGAACCGCCGGAGGAGCCGCCGGGAACACGGCTCACGTCCCACGGGTTTTTCACCGCGCCGAAATATGAGGTTTCGTTGGACGAGCCCATGGCAAATTCGTCCATGTTGAGCTTGCCCAAGGTCACCATACCGGCCGCCTTGAATTTTTCGACCACGGTGGCATCGTAAGGAGCGATGAAATTTTCCAGCATCTTCGAGCCGCAACTGGTGCGCCAGCCTTCGGTGCAAAAAATATCCTTGTGCGCCAGCGGAATGCCGTGCAGCGCCCCGCATGGCTGCGGGGCGGCATCGGCGGCACGCGCTTGCGCCAGCGATTTTTCGCGGTCGGTGGCGATAAAAGCATTCAGCGACGGATTCAGCTGCGCGATGCGATCCAAAAACAGCGTCGTCAGCTCAACCGAAGAAATCTTTTTTTCCGCCAGCGCAGCAGAAAGTTGCCGAAGCGAAGCGTTAATCATTGAATCGCTCATTCAATCACCCTCGGCACCAAGTACAGCCCGGCTTCGACATCCGGTGCCACGGCCTGAAAGGCATCACGCCGGTCAGTTTCGCTCACCACGTCGGGGCGCAGGCGCTGCACCACGTCGACGGCATGCGCCATCGGCTCGATGCCATCGGTGTCCACCGCCTGCAACTGCGCGATAAAGCCGAGGATGGCGTTGAGCTGATCGCAGGTGGCCGCATTTTCAGCCGCCGACAACTCAACCCGCGCCAACCGGGCGATTCTTGAAACATCTTGTGAATTCAGTGACATGGAGGAATTATGTGCACCGCAACAAAATTGTCACTGTGCGTATCATGCAAAGCCCAATAGGTTATCATAAGCACATTTCCCGCTGCGCCCATCCGGGGTGCAACCTTGCGGGTCTCTTTTTTTGTCTGGAACCACGATGTTCGGCTTTCTTCGCTCCTACTTTTCCAATGACCTGGCGATTGACCTTGGCACCGCCAACACCCTAATCTACATGCGTGGCAAGGGCGTCGTGCTCGACGAACCCTCGGTGGTCGCCATCCGCATCGAAGGCGGCCCCAACGCCAAGAAAACCATCCAGGCGGTGGGCAAAGAAGCCAAGACCATGATCGGGCGCAACCCGAAAGAAATTTCGGTCATCCGCCCGCTCAAAGACGGCGTGATTGCCGATTTCACCGTCACCGAGCAAATGCTCAAACAGTTCATCAAGCGCGTGCATGAGTCACGGTTGTTTTCGCCGTCACCGCGCATCATCATCTGCGTGCCATCGGGTTCGACGCAAGTAGAACGCCGTGCGATCCGCGAATCGGCGCTGGGCGCAGGCGCTTCGCAGGTGTATCTGATCGAAGAGCCCATGGCTGCCGCGATTGGTGCCGGCCTGCCGGTTTCGGATGCCACCGGTTCGATGGTGGTCGACATTGGCGGCGGCACCACCGAAGTGGGCGTGATTTCGCTGGGCGGTATGGTGTATGCCAATTCGGTACGCGTCGGTGGCGACAAGTTCGATGAAGCCATCATTTCCTACATCAGCCGCAACTACGGCATGCAGATTGGTGACAACACCGCCGAAAATATCAAGAAGACCATCGGCTCGGCCTTCCCGGGTTCCGAAGTCAAGGAAATGGAAGTCTCCGGCATCAACCGTGCCGAAGGCATTCCACGCAAATTTACGATATCTTCCAACGAAGTGCTGGAAGCACTCTCCGAGCCGCTGAATCAAGTGGTCAAGGCGGTCAAGGACGCGCTGGAAAAAACTCCGCCGGAACTCGGTGCCGACATTGCCGAGCGCGGACTGGTGCTGACGGGCGGCGGCGCATTGCTGCACGATCTGGATCGTCTGCTGACCGAAGAAACCGGCCTGCCGGTGATTGTGGCCGACGATCCGCTGACCTGCGTGGCACGCGGCTCCGGTCTCGCGTTGGAAAAGATGGACAAACTCGCCAGTATTTTCGCCAACGAATAAGCCCGTTAGCGCTTAGTCTCGCGCAGCAACCCCGTTTGCATGCGCGCGGGTGCGACGCTCGCACCCGCATCATTTCTTTTTATTTCGTGAGGCCCATCCCGCCGTGATGTCCGTCGCAGGTCATTCGCCGCCTCCATTTTTCAAACGAGGCCCCGCGCCGCTTGCGCAGATGACGTTCTTCGTCATTATTTCGATCGTTATGCTGATGGTCGATTTGCGCTTCCAGACGCTGGAATGGGTGCGCCTGGCTCTGGCCACAGCCGCGTGGCCGCTACAGCGTGTCGCATATTTGCCGATCGATGCCAGCAGCAACGTTGGCGAATATCTCACCCGGCTGTCGGTACTGCAAACCGACAATGAAGACCTGCGTCGTCGTCTGTTGAATTCAGCGCACTTACTGCTGCGGCAAGAGCACCTGGAGATCGAAAACAAGCGGCTGCGTGCGCTGCTCGACATGCAGGCGCGGCAGCCGGTCAAGGGACAAATTGCCGAAATTCTCTACGCCGCACGCGATCCGTTTTCACGCAAGGTCGTGATCGACAAAGGCCTGCAGCACAGCATCGCGAGCGGTCAGGCGGTCGTCGACGATCTTGGTGTGATCGGGCAAGTCACACGGGTTTTTCCGCTCACCGCCGAGGTGTCATTGCTCACCGACAAAGATCAGGCAATCCCCGTGCAAGTGCAAAGAAACGGCCTGCGCTCTGTCCTCGCGGGTGCGGGTGCGGGTGCCATGGAACTGCGTTTTCTCGCCGCCAACGCCGACGTGCAGGCAGGCGATATTCTCGTTACCTCCGGGCTGGATGGCATTTATCTGCCGGGTCTGCCGGTGGCCAAAATTTCAAAAATCGACCGCGACAATTCTTTCGCTTTTGCACGCATCCACTGTGAGCCACTGGCCGGCGTAGAGCGCCACGGCTTGGCACTGGTGCTGGGTAATCGACCGCCACTACCCGCTACCCCGGAAGCCGCAACCAGCGCCGCACCCGGAAAGCCCGGCAAAGGTCGCCAAGTCAAACGGAGACCCCGCTAATGGCCGGCAGCCAACCGACCCACACCTCAAATCGTATTCTGCTGCCAGCAAAAAGCTGGTTCATCGCCATGACGCAACTCATCGCGCTGCTGCTCAATATGATTCCCTTCGGGCGGCTGCCGGGCATCCCGGATTGGGTGGCACTGGTGCTGGCATTCTGGTGCGTCCATCAACCGCAGCGCGTCGGCATGACGACCGCCTTCGTGCTCGGCATGGCGATGGACGTGGCCAACGGTAGCGTCATGGGGCAGCATTCACTGGCCTATGTGCTGCTGGCCTTTGCCGCCAGCGGGCTGTCGCGTCGCATTCTCTGGTTTCCACTGTCGCAACAGGCCTTGCATGTGCTACCGATGTTTCTCGGTATGCAACTCGTGATGCTGGTGGCGCGCATGATGGCCGGCGCTGAGTTTCCCGGGGTGCTGTGGTTTCTTTCCAGCTTTACGGCGGTGCTGCTGTGGTATCCAGCCACCTTCGTTTTACTAGCACCGCAGTTCATGCCGGTCGATACCGATACAGAACGCCCGATCTGAACACGGCAGCGCATGGAATTCAAAAATCCGCAGGAAGAACTTGAACGTTTCCGGCATCGCCTCGGCATTGCCGGCGGCTTTGTACTGTTCTGTTTTTGTCTGCTGTTCGCGCGCTTTGTGTGGCTGCAAATCGTTCAGCACGATTACTACCAGACGCGTGCCGAAGATAACCGGATTTCACTGGTGCCCATTGTGCCCAATCGCGGCCTCATTCTTGATCGCAAGGGCGAAGTGCTGGCACACAATTACTCAGCGTACACGCTGGAACTTACGCCGTCGCGCTCGCGCGATCTGGATAAAACCATTGATGCACTGGCCGAAATTATCGATATCCAACCCAAAGACCGCAAGCGTTTCAAAAAGCTGCTGGAAGAAAGCAAAAATTTTGAGTCGCTGCCGATCCGCACCCGCCTCACCGATGAAGAAGTTGCAAAGTTCATTGCACACCGTTATCGATTTTCCGGTGTTGACATCAAGGCGCGGCTGTTTCGCCAGTATCCGGGAGGCGCCTTTGCTTCGCATATTCTCGGTTACATCGGACGCACCACCGAGCGCGATGAAGAAAAAATAGAAGAGCGCGATCAAGAAGCGAACTATCGTGGCACCGAACACTTTGGCAAAACCGGTCTCGAACTGCGCTACGAGTTCGACCTGCATGGCGTCACCGGCTTTGAAAAAGTCGAAGTGGATGCCGGTGGTCATGCCGTACGCACGTTGACACGTTCGGCTCCCGTCGCCGGTAACAACCTGACGCTGACCATTGATGCCGAACTACAGCGCATCGCTGAAAAGGCTTTTGGCGATCGCAAGGGTGCGCTGGTCGCCATTGAACCTGCCACCGGCGGATTACTGGCGATGGTCTCGGTGCCCAATTACGATCCGAACATGTTTGTCGACGGCATTGATACGCAAAACTGGCGCGAACTCAACGAATCACCCGATAAGCCCATGGTGAATCGGGCGCTCAACGGCGCTTATCCGCCGGGCTCCACCTTCAAACCACTGATGGCTCTGGCTGCGCTGACGCTGGGAAAACGCACGCCCAATCAGACTATTTCCGATCCCGGTTTCTTCAACTTCGGGGGGCACCATTTTCGTGACGACAAGAAGGGCGGACACGGATTGGTCGATATGTACAAATCGATCGTGCATTCCTGCGATACCTACTACTACATGCTAGCCAATGATCTTGGCATTGACAATATCTCGGCCTTCATGGGCGATCTGGGTCTGGGGCAACGCACCGGCGTCGATATTGATGGCGAATCCGAAGGTGTGCTGCCCTCGCAGGCCTGGAAGAAAAAACGCTTCAAAAAGCCGGAGCAACAAAAATGGTATGCCGGTGAAACCATCTCCATCGGCATCGGCCAGGGCTATAACGCCTACACGCCCATTCAACTGGCGCAAGCGATTGCGACCATCGCCAACAACGGTGTGATGTTCCGCCCGCATCTGGTCAAATTCATCACCGACACGCGTTCCGGCGGAAAAAGACTGATCGAGCCCAGCCCACTGAAAACGCTGGCTCTCAAGCAGGAACATATTGATGTCGTGAAAAATGCCATGGTTGGCGTGAACACCGAAGGCACCGGCGCGCGCGCCTTTGCCGGTGCCGAATATGTCTCGGCCGGCAAGACCGGCACCGCGCAGGTATTTTCGCTGAAGGGCGCAGAATACAAAGAGCACAGTGTCAAAAAGGAATTGCGCGACCACGCCCTGTTTGTCGCTTTCGCGCCGGCCGACAAACCCACCATTGCGCTTGCAGTGCTGGTCGAAAACGGCGGCTTTGGCGCGCAAGCCGCCGCACCGATTGCACGTCAGGTGCTCGATTACTACTTGCTCGGCAAAAAACCCAAAGCACCCGCCCCCGTCGACGAGGACGCCGTTGAGGCGGAAAAAGAATGAACATTCTGCGTAATCTCTGGCTGCGGCTGATCGCGCCCATCGACGGGCCGCTGATGCTCATGACCGCACTGTTAGCACTCGTGGCACTCGGGATGATGGCCAGCGCCTCGCCGGAGCGCATCCCCAACCAGCTCATGAATCTACTGGTAGCACTGACCGTGATGCGCGTGATGGCACAAATTCCACCGCAACGCCTGATGCACTTTGCGCTGCCGGTGTATCTGATTGGCATTTTTCTGTTAGTCGGCGTGGCGCTATTCGGCGACATCTCCAAGGGCGCGCGACGCTGGCTTAATCTTGGCTTTATGCGCATCCAGCCTTCCGAGCTAATGAAAATTGCCATGCCGCTGATTCTCGCTTGGTTCTTTCAAAAGCATGAGACCATGCCGCGCCTGCGTGACTACGCCGTGGCGACGCTGCTGCTGCTGATTCCGCTCGCGCTGATCGCCCGGCAACCCGATCTGGGCACGGCTATTTTGGTATTGGCTGCCGGCTTCTATGTCATCTTCTTCGCCGGCCTGCCCTGGAAGGTGCTGATCGGCCTTGCCGTCAGCGCACTGGCCGCAGCACCCTTAGCCTGGGGACTGCTGCACGACTACCAGCGCAACCGTATCCTGACCCTGATCGATCCGGAAAAAGACCCGCTGGGCAAAGGGTTCCACATCATTCAATCCACCATCGCCATTGGCTCGGGCGGCATTTTTGGCAAGGGTTGGGGGCTGGGTTCGCAAGCGCAACTGGAATTTCTGCCAGAACGCCACACCGACTTCATTTTTGCGGTATTTTCAGAAGAAATCGGTCTGATTGGCAACCTTGCCCTGCTGATTCTTTACGCGCTGCTGATCACCCGCGGCTTGATGATTTCCGCCTACGCCGCGACCCTCTTCGGACGCTTGCTGGCTGGCGCGATCACCATGATCTTTTTCACCTATGCCTTTGTCAATATGGGCATGGTGTCCGGCATTCTGCCAGTGGTCGGCGTGCCACTGCCCTTCATCAGCTACGGCGGCACGGCACTGGTAACACTGTGTATCGGCATCGGCATTTTGATGTCGATACACAAGAATCGCATGCTGGTGCAGAAATGAAAATAATCAATGCAGTTAACCACGGCGACACGGCGAGCACAGCGAAACCCCGGCAATATTCATTGTTTTTCGCCGGACTCGCCGTGTCGCCGTGGTT
>CAJAWW010000155.1 GCA_903946745.1 uncultured beta proteobacterium | reverse complement strand
TATCTTGCGACCTAGCATGGGTTTATCTTCGCCCTCCATCGAGCGCAACACCGAAATCGCATCAACAATCTTTGCCGCATCACCAGAAGGAATCATCGCGCGCTTGCCAATATGCGCGCCGACGGCAAGAAAAGCCGCGTCAAAGTTTTCTTGCTGCATGGTGTCAAGAATACGATCAACCTTGCTATTGAGCCGCACGGCGACGCCCATATCGACGATGCGCTGCATCTCGGCATCCAGCACCTCTCGCGGCAAACGATATTTGGGAATACCAAAACGCATCATGCCGCCCAGGAAGGGCCCGGCATCCATCACGGTCACCGCATGGCCGAGGCGGCGCAGATGATAGGCCGCCGACATGCCCGAAGGCCCGGCTCCGACGATCAGCACCTTTTTGCCACTTTCCTTCTCTGGCGCGGCGAACGTCCAACCGCGTTTGACCGCCTCGTCGCCCAAAAAGCGCTCAACTGAATTGATGCCCACCGCCTCGTCAATCTTGCCGCGATTGCAGGCCGATTCACAGGTGTGGTAACACACCCGCCCCATGATGGCGGGAAATGGATTGTCGCGCGTCAGATGCCGCCACGCAGCTTCGTAGTCACCGGATTCGGCATGAAACAACCAACCCTGGATGTCTTCCCCCGCCGGGCACTGATGGTTGCAGGGTGGCAGGCGATCCAGATACACCGGTCGCGCGGTGCGCCACGAACCGGTATGGTTGGCGAGCGAGGAACCGGGATTCAGGGTGATAGCAAAGGGCTTGTCCATCACACACCCTCCAGAAGTTTATAGCGACGAATATTGCGGTCAGCCTGCGCCTGAATGCGGGCGATGGTGTCCACCGCAGGGGTCTTGCCAAACAGATGAGCAAAACGTTTTTGCGGTTTGAGATAGTCCTCCACCGGCACCTGACGCCGTATTGCCAGCGTCGACTTTAGCTCTCCGTATTCGGCCTCGAACACCGGGAACAATCCCGTCTCTTTGGCCAATCGCGCCAGACGAATGGTGTCGTGTGAGGCCGAACCCCAGCCCAATGGACACGGCACAAGGATATGAATGTAACGCGCTCCATGTATCGTCATGGCCTTGGTGACCTTGGCCTCCAGATCGCGCAGATCGGCCACCGTTGCCGTGGCGACATAGGGAATTTCGTGCGCCATGGCAATCGCCGGCACAAACTTGCCCTGACCGAAGACATTGCCTGGCTCCGCCCCCACCGGCATGGTGGTGGCCGTGCGCGCAGCCCCTGGCGTGGCCGAACTGCGCTGCACACCGGTGTTCATGTAGGCCTCGTTGTCGTAGCAGATGTAGAGCACATCATCGTTGCGCTCGAACATGCCAGAGAGGCAACCGAAGCCAATGTCGGTGGTGCCGCCGTCGCCACCCTGGGCGACCACACGCACGTTGTTTTTGCCCTTGACCTTCATCGCCGCAGCAAGCCCGGTGGCCACCGCCGCCGCATTGCCGAACAGTGAATGAATCCACGGAATCTGCCACGAGGTTTCCGGGTAGGGTGTCGAAAACACCTCAAGACAACCGGTGGCGTTGGCGGCGATTAGTTGCCGGTTGGTGGCATTCATCGCCGCATCGATCGCATAGCGCGCCCCCAGCGCCTCACCGCACCCCTGGCAGGCGCGATGGCCGGAGTTGAGCGAGTTGGTGCGCTGCATATTGGCCTGCACGCTGCGATCTTCCGGTGCCAGCAGCCGGTTGCCAACAGTAAAGGTACCGGTCTGGTAGAACTTGACGGTCTGCTGATTACTCATGGTCAGGTTCCTTGCTTAATAGTTGCGGGCGGCCACTGCGCCAATGTCGCGCAGCATGGCTTCAGCGGCAGGGCCGGAGCGGCGCACCAGTTTTTCGCGTTCGAGCTGATTATTCACCACGTTCCAGTCAAGATCGAGAAAGGTCAGTGGCTCCAGTTCGTCGCGCCCCGCCTTGTCGAACAGGCCAGTCAGCGATTTCATTGTGATCGCACGCCCACCCAGACCGGCTACCACGGTGTAGCCCTTGAGCCCCATGCCGGTGACCGCCATACGCACGTTGGTGGCGACAATGCCGCCGATGCCGACAGCAAGACTTTTTTCGAGCACCACGAAACGCTTGCAGTTCGCCAGCGCTACACGCACGGCCTCCAGCGGAAACGGACGAAAACTGGTGATGCCCAGCACGCCAATCTTGTGCCCGCCATTTTCGGGTTTGCGCATCTCGTCCACCGTATCCTTGATCGTGCCCAGCACCGACCCCATGGCAATCACGATGGTTTCGGCACCATCGTTACCATCGACACCATCGGCGCAATAGGTATGCGTTAATCCGCCGCTGTCGCGACCGAACACCGCCTTGAATTCCTCAGCCAGTTGCGGAATGCGTTCAAGCGCCTGCATCTGCTTGGCGTGCGCGAGATAGCGCACTTCCATGAAGGCCTCGGGGCCCACCATCGCACCGATCGACACCGGATCGGCCGGATCGAGCACCTGACGCGGCTCATACGGCGGCAGGAAAGCATCGACTTGCGCCTGCGTTGGCATGTCAACACGCTCGTAGGCGTGGGTAAGAATGAAGCCGTCCATGCACACCATGATGGGCAACGAGAGTTCCTCGGCCAGCTTGAAGGCCTGAATGTGCAGATCGAGCGCCTCCTGATTGGTCTCGGCAAACAACTGTATCCAGCCGCAATCGCGCTGCGAGAGCGAGTCGGAATGATCGTTCCAGATATTGATCGGTGCGCCGATAGCACGATTCGCCACCGTCATGACAATCGGCAGCCCCAGACCTGAAGCGTTGTACACCGCCTCGGCCATGAACAGCAACCCCTGTGACGCCGTGGCGGTGTAAGCGCGCGCACCCCCGGCTGACGCACCGATCGCCACCGACATCGCGGCAAATTCGGATTCCACATTGATGAACTCGCAATTCTTCAATTCACCCGACTTCACCATTTCGCCGATACCCTCGACGATGTGTGTCTGCGGCGAGATCGGATAGGCGCAAATCACCTCTGGCCGGCACAGCGCCACAGCCTCGGCGACGGCATGTGAACCCTCGCATTGCTTAAGCATGATGCGCCCCCCCCATGATCGCCTCCGCCATCTCGGCGCGGACAATGTTGTACGCTTCGGTCGCGGCGGCGATATTGCCGTCGGCCACCTTGCCTGAAAACTTGTCGCGGATTGCCGTCACCACAGACGCCAGTTGAATCACTCCGGAAACCGCTGCAAAGCCGCCCAGTAGCGGCACATTGGGCACCGGACGACCCACGTGCTTAATGCTCAACTCGGTTGCCGACACCGTGCATAAACGCTCCGGCGGCCAGTCACGAACAAACTCGCCGAGCCCCAATTGTTCAAACGTCTTATTGGTGTTGATGAGTATGTACCCCCCCTTTTTCAGGCCAGCGAACACATCCACCTGATGCAGGAGCGTCGGATCCTGAATGATGAGCGCATCGGGTTCCATGATCGGTTCGCGCAGACGAATTTCCTTGTCTGCAATGCGGCAAAAAGCCACCACCGGCGCACCGGTACGTTCCGAACCAAAACTGGGAAAGGCTTGAGCGTGACGCCCCTCCTCGAAGGCCGCAACTGACAGCATCTCCGCCGCCGTCACCACCCCCTGACCGCCGCGACCGTGTATGCGCACCTGGAACATGATTTCTCCTCACTACCTATGACCGATGGCAAGACGCCTTGCCTGGCATGAATGCGGGTCAATACCCGGTTTTGCGCCCTTCAATGACAGGTAGCGCAACATCGCTAATCAACGCCCAAATAATGCGGACGACCGACTCGGAGGCGATAACCGTGTGCCGGTTCTGCGAGGCAACCAGCTTTTCACGAAGTTCGCGACGAACGTCCGGCAGCCCGGTCAGTTCGAAAATAACATCGATATCCGCACCCAATGCAACCACCTCATCCAGCGACTTGATTGCAATCCCGGCAGTGATGGCCTGCTGTCGTCCGGGGGTATCAACAGCCTCCGCCGCGCAAACAATACTGATGCCATGTCGCTGCTTTTGCAACATCTGCTGAAGAAATGCGGATCCAATCCGGCCAAGGCCAATGATGGCAATTCGCTGCTGTTCCATGGTTTTTCCTTAAAAGATAAGAGTGAAGCCCGATACAGACAATCCACGCGATCATAAATCAAGCCTCTGACAACGTAAATGGCCGCCAGAGCAAACACGCGATCACCGCGTGCAGCGCCCGAACGGGTATTTCAAGCGAGGAATACAAAGGGATACGAGCTTGAGTGACTGGCAGCGCCATCCACTGGCGGGTCACTCCCGCAAAGAGAAATATCCACATTAAGCACCGATTCCAGATTTCGCGATTAGCATTTGCCCCGCAATGTGCGCAACCGCCTTACTATCTCAGCTTTGCTGCCCCGGAGACCCGCCATGACCCTGCATCGCACCTCGCTGCTGATTGCCGCCACCCTTGCCACGCTGACTGCGGCTCCGCCACTGCTGGCGAACACGCTGGAGAAGATCAAAACCTCGGGCAGCATCACGCTGGGGATTCGTGAATCGTCGCTGCCGCTGTCTTATCTCGACGACAAGCAGCAACCCGTCGGCTATCACATCGACTTGTGCAACCGGGTGGTGGATGCGATCCGCGCCCAGCTCAAGCTGCCGGGTCTCAAGGTGGCCATTACGCCCGTCACCTCGCAAAACCGCATTCCGCTGGTGACCAATGGCACGGTTGATCTGGAATGCGGTTCCACCACCAATAATGAAGCGCGGCAAAAACAGGTGGCCTTTGCGCCCACCACCTATGTCACCAATGTGCGCATGGCAGTGAAAAAGGCCTCCGGCATCCAGAGCCTGGCCGACCTCAAAGGCAAGCCTGTTGCCAGCACCACCGGCACCACCTCGATCCAGTTGATGCGCGCCCACAAAAAAGGCCAGAGCGTCGATTTCCGCGAGGTGTACGGCAAGGATCACGCCGATTCTTTCCTGATGCTGGAGACCGATCGCGCCGTGGCTTTCATCATGGACGACAATCTGTTGCTTGGCCTTATCGCTTCGTCCAAAGCACCGGCCAGCTATGCGGTGGTGGGTGAAACATTGAGTGTGGAACCGATTGCCATCATGTTCCGCCGCGACGATCCGGCGTTCAAAAAGGTGGTCGATGGCGCGGTCAAGGCCATGATGCAAAACGGCGAACTGCACGCCCTCTACAAAAAATGGTTTGAGTCACCCATTCCGCCCAAGGGTGTCAATCTGGCTTTTCCGATGACCCAAGCCACACGCAATGCGCTGAACCTGCCGGGCGATGCACCGGCCGAGGCCTACAACACAAAAAAGTGAATAGTCGACGCTGAACATACGGTAAAAGCGGCAAACACGGCATGAACTACCACTGGAACTGGGGCATTTTTCTTGAGCCGGTGAAGGGTGGCGATGAAACCTATCTCGACTGGCTACTGACCGGTTTCGGCTGGACGCTGGCGGTGTCGCTGTCGGCCTGGCTGATGGCGCTGATGCTGGGGATTCTGGTCGGCACGCTGCGTACAACGCCCTCAAAACCGCTGGCCGCACTGGCGGCCGCGTGGGTAGAATTGTTTCGCAACATTCCGCTGCTGGTGCAAATGTTCTTGTGGTTTTTTGTGGTGCCTGAATTGCTGCCGCGCGAGCTGAGCTTGTGGGTCAAGCAGGACATGCCGGCCAAAGAGTTCATCACCGCAACGCTGTGTCTGGGGCTATTCACCTCCTCACGCGTGGCCGAGCAGGTGCGCGCCGGCATTGAGGCGCTGCCTTCTGGGCAACGCATGGCCGGACTGGCGCTGGGCTTCACGCTGCCGCAAACCTATCGTCATGTGCTGTTGCCATGCGCGCTTCGCATGGTGGTGCCGCCACTGACTTCCGAATTCATGAACGTGTTCAAGAATTCCTCGGTAGCCTTCGCCATTGGCGTGCTTGAGCTGACCTTTCAGGCGCGGCAGATGCAGGAAGATTCAGAACAGGGCATCGAAACCTTTTTCGCCGTGACCTTGCTCTACTTTATCTGCGCCTTCACCGCCAACCGCGTGATGGCGCTGATTGAACGTCGCACCCGCGTTCCTGGACAAATGGCTGGACAAATGGCCGGGCATCAAACGACATAACGCAGATGCTGAGTGATTTCGATTTCAGCGTCATCGCGGACAGCCTGCCTTTTCTGTGGAGCGGCTTGCAGTTCACGCTCAAGCTCACGCTCACCGCCATGCTCGGCGGTATTTTTCTCGGCACGCTGCTAGCACTCGCCCGCCTGTCGTCCGTTGCGCCGCTGGCAACGGCGGCGACCTGGTACATCAATATCATGCGGTCGATCCCGCTGGTGATGGTGATCCTGTGGTTCTTTCTGGTGATTCCGCTCCTCACCGGCGCGCCGATGGGTGCGGAAAATTCGGCGCTGGTGACCTTCACGCTGTTCGAGGCCGCGTTCTACGCCGAGATCATGCGCGCCGGCATTCAAAGCGTGACGCGCGGTCAGGTTGCGGCGGGTTACGCCATCGGCTTCAGCTATAGCCAGAACATGCGTTTCGTAATTCTGCCGCAGGCTTTTCGCAACATGTTGCCGGTGCTGCTGACGCAGACCATCGTCTTGTTTCAAGATACCTCGCTGGTCTATGCCATCGGTGCCAAGGATCTGCTCAAGGCTTCCGAAATCGCCGGCAAGAACTACAACCGCCCGGTGGAAATGGTGGTCTTTGTCGCGCTGGTCTATTTCGTCATCTGCTTTGCCCTTTCCTACACCGTCAAGCGCCTCTCCCGGCGGCGCTGAATCTTCGGAATTCCCCATGATCGAACTCAATAATGTCAGTAAATGGTATGGCCAGTCTCAGGTACTGGACGCATGCAGCACGCGCGTCGCCAAGGGCGAGGTGATCGTCGTGTGCGGCCCTTCCGGCTCGGGAAAATCCACACTCATCAAATGCGTGAACGGGCTGGAGGTTTTCCAGCAGGGCGAGATCACCGTGAACGGCATTTCCGTCGGCGCAGCGCAAACCGATCTGCCCAAACTACGCGCGCAGGTCGGCATGGTGTTCCAGCACTTTGAACTGTTCCCGCACATGAGCATCACCGAAAATCTCACCATCGGCCAGATCAGGGTGCTCGGGCGCAGCAAGGAAGCCGCGCTGGCAAAAGCGCTCGGACTGCTCGACCGCGTTGGCCTCAAAGAACACGCCAGCAAGCATCCGGGGCAGCTTTCCGGCGGTCAGCAGCAGCGCGTGGCGATCGCCCGGGCGCTGTGCATGGACCCGGTGTGCATGCTGTTCGACGAACCCACCTCGGCGCTCGACCCGGAAATGATTACCGAAGTGCTCGATGTCATGGTCGAACTGGCCAAAGAAGGCATGACCATGATGTGCGTCACCCACGAAATGGGCTTTGCCCGCAAGGTGGCGAACCGGGTGATTTTCATGGACCAGGGACGCATCGTTGAAGATGCGCCGAAAGATGAATTCTTCGGCACCCCGCGCTCGGAACGCGCGCAACAGTTTTTATCGAAGATTTTGTCGCACTGATCCTGACACGGACAAAGATGCGCGCGATCGTAGTCGGACTACCGTATCCCCAGCGTCGACTTTTGTCTTGGTGTCGGTGCCGCCATTCAACTCGGCATCCACTTCAGCATCACCTTACGCAGCCGTGAATCTTCTTTCAACAAACGCTGCGCCATCGCGATGAACTCGGTCGTCGAGAGGTCTTTGCTCTCGATAAAGCGGGTAATCTCGGTGGCAATGACGTCGCGCCAGGCAATGTGTTCCGCCTGCGTTTCGCGGGCATCGCATTGCCAGCCAAACACAGTAAATGCAAAGATCGCTGTCACGATGGCGGCAGCGATCCGGACGACCACACCGCTGTCGGTATACAGACCGAGTGCGATATAGCAGGCCGGGCCTGAAAGAAAAAACAGAAAGAAAACTACGATCAGAATGAAATCGGTGCGCAGCTTGACCACCTCATCTAACCGGGTATCGAGCAAGGCAAGCAGCGCCTGCGTTTCAGCCTCCAACTTGACGACGATGTTGCGCGGCGTTGCGCAATAGCCACAGCGTGGCAGAGTCTCGTCAACGGGTGCGCCACAGCCCTCGCAGC
>CAJAWW010000154.1 GCA_903946745.1 uncultured beta proteobacterium | reverse complement strand
GCGACGTTGATGAGATGCGCGGTGGGCTTCATCAGCGCAAGTTCGGCCGCGCCGATCAGGTGGTGGTTTTCGGGGTTGTAGGGCAGCAACAGCACCAGAAAATCGGCTTCGCGCAAGAGTGTCGAAAAATCCACCCACGCGGCATGGCAGGCGGCTTCGGTCTGTGCTGGCAACGGGTTGCGCTTGTGGTAGATCACCCGCATGTCAAAACCTGCGGCACGGCGCGCCACCGCCTGACCAATGCGCCCCATGCCAAGAATACCCAGCGTGGCGTGATGCACGTCGCTCCCCAGCCACTGAATCACCTGCCAGCCCTGCCATTGGCCGTCGCGCAGCCAGCGTTCTGCCGCCGGCACGCGCCGTGCCGAGGCCAGCACCAGCGCAAAGGCGAGGTCGGCCGTGGTGTCGTCCAACACGCCCGGCGTGTTGGTGACCATCACTCCGGCGCGGGTTGCGGCGGGCAGATCGACGTTGTTATGCCCCACGGCAAAATTGCAGATGGCCTTGAGCTGCGGCGCAGCGGCGATCACCTCGGCGGTAACCAGGTCGCTCACTGCGGTCATCACGCCCTGTTTGCCGGCCAGACGCGCCTTGAGCCCTTCAACACCCAGCGGCACATCGGCCTGATTGGCGTCCACCACAAAGTGCTCTTGCAAGCGTGCGATGACTTCGGGAAAAACCTCCCGTGAGACCAGAATTTTGGGCTTATCCATAGAGTACACGCGGCAACCACATGCCGATTTCGGGAAAGATGTAGAGCAGCGCCAGGGCGAACACCTGGATGCCCATGAACGGCAACATGCCGGAAAAAATCTGGTTCAGCGTCACATGCGGCGGCGATACGCCCTTGAGATAAAACGCTGCCATGGCGACCGGCGGCGACAGGAAGGCGGTTTGCAGATTGAGCGCCACCAAGAGGCCGAAGAATAAGGGATCAACGTTGAAATGTGCCAGCAGCGGAATAAAAATCGGCATGAAGATGACGATGATTTCCGTCCATTCCAGCGGCCAGCCGAGAATAAAAATGATGAACTGACTCAGCAGCAAAAATTGCAGCGGCGTCAAATTCATCGACAGCACCCATTTTTCCACCAGATCCTGCCCGCCCAGCAAGGCAAACGCGGCCGAGAAAATGCTCGAACCAACAAATAGCCAGCACACCATGGCCGAGGTTTTTGCCGTCAGGTAGACCGACTCTTTGACCACGGTGAAGTTGAGCTGACGGTAGGCCGCCGCCAGCACAAAACCGCCGAGCGAACCAATCGCCGCCGCCTCGGTGGGCGTGGCGAGGCCGAACACAATACTGCCCAGCACCGCCAGTATCATCACCGCGAGCGGAAAAAACGAGGCCAGCAACATCTTGAACACTTCAAGGCGAACAAAGGTGAAGAGGCTGTAAAAGCCGATGCTGGCCGCCACGCTGACACCGAACATCGCCCAGAACCAGGTTGGGGTTGCCAGCCGGGGTGCGGGTTCAACTGTGGCAGGTTCTGTCGGTGGATCGGCCACCTTGGCCGCAGCCGGTTCCGCGCTGACCGGTGCTGGCAAAGCGCCCGCAGAACCGGGCTCGGCGGGCGGCTCTTTAATACCCTCCGCCACCGGTGGCTCCGAAACACCTTCGGCTTGCGGTTCCTGCACGCCACCGGTATCCGAGGAGGCAACATCAGCCGAATCACCCAACCCCATCTCGACCAGCCCGGAGGTTTCCAGCACTGCCACCGGACGGGTCGCCACATTCCAGACCACGGCCAGAAAGACAACCAAAACCAGCGCGGGCAACAGCGCAATGAACCCCTGCTTGAAAATTTCAGACGTCGACACGCCTAGGTTGCGACTACCCTTGATTGCGCCCAGCAAACCGGGCAACACACGCTGGCTGATTTTGTCGGCAATCGCAGCCGTTGCCGCCGGCAGTTCGACGTAGCGTTCCGCCATGGGCAAAGGCGGTGCCAGATGTGGCTTGAGCTTGGCCACAATAATCACATAGACGATATACAGCCCGGCCAGCATGATGCCGGGGAAAAATGCGCCGGCATACAGTTGCACCACCGAAACCCCGGCGGTGGCACCGTACACAATCAGCATCACCGAGGGCGGAATCAAAATACCCAAACAACCTCCGGCAGTAATCACCCCCGCCGACAGCCGCACGTCATAGCCGGACTTGAGCATGGCCGGCAAGGCCAGCAGCCCCATCAGTGTCACCACCGCACCCACAATGCCGGTTGCCGTGGCAAAAATGGCGCAGGTCACCAGCGTGGCCACCGCCAGCGAGCCGGGCACGCGCGCCAGTGCCAGTTCAAGCGCGCGGAACAGTTTGGCAATGAGATTGGCGCGCTCCACCAGATAACCCATGAAAACAAACAGGGGAATCGAAATCAGCACGTCATTGGTCATCACCGCATAGGCGCGTTGCACCATCAGATCAAGCGTCTGCCGCACCGCCAGATCAGGGTTGCCGCTGCGATACGCCAGCCAGGCGAAGAACACGCCCATGCCCATCAGGGTGAACGCAGTGGGGAAGCCCAGCATGATCGCCACCACCACCAGCGAGAGCATCAACAAGCCCAGATGGCCGTTGGTCATCTGAGTCCAGGGCATGAAGATGAGCGTAACGAGCAGAATGATCGCCATCAGCCCGAAGCCGAACCACAGCTCGCGCTTGATCTTCATGGCTTAGCACCCCCGTGGCCGACTGCATGACCAACCGCATGGCCAACGACATACTGGTCAAGCGCGGCAATGTCTTCGTCTTTCACGTGCACCATTTCTTTGAGTTTATCGACGTCGACTTCCTCCACATCGTGCTCGCGGGAAGGCCATGCACCTTCGCGGATGCAGATTACGCAGCGAATGATTTCAACCAACCCCTGCAACATCAGGCCGAAGCCGGCAGCGGGGATGACAAACTTGAACGGCCACAGCGGCAGCGGATCCGGCGAAAAGGTTTTTTCGTTGATCGCCAGCGATTCATTGGCGTAGATCAGCCCGGCATACGACAAGGCAAAAATGCCCGGCAGAAAGAACACGAGGTAGAGAATCAAATCCCAGATGGCTTGCGTGCGCGGCTCAAAAAACCCGTACAGCACATCACCACGCACATGGCCTTCTTTCGAGAGCGTGTAAGCGCCCGCCATCATGAACAGCACGCCATAGAGCATGATCTGGGCATCCAGCACCCAGGCATGCGGAACATTCAACACATAGCGGGAGAACACCTCCCAGGAAATCAGCGCGGTCAGCAGGACGATCGACCAGGCGCATAAGTGGCCGGCCAGGGTCGACAGCCGGTCGACGAAGAGCAAAAGTTTTTGCATCGCGCAGCCCCCCTTTTATTATTGTCAAACATCCGCCCGGCGGGTGGCCAGGCGGAGCACGCAATAACCAGCCTTGGTTAGCCCTTTTTCGCCGGCGCGGCCTTGCCAAAGAAATGGTTGTAGGCCATTTTGTAATCGACCAGCGTGTCGTTCTGCCAGCGGCAGCTACGTTGCGCAAAGGCTTTCATCGACGCATTGACCTTGGCGAAGGACGGGTTCTCGGCACCCTTGGCGGCAATCACCTTGTCCCAGGCTTCCAGTTGCTTACGCAAAATCGCATCCGGCGTTTTCCAGAACTTCACGCCCTGCTTTTGTTGCATTTCGGCGTAATCCTTGGAATAGCGATCAATCGCTTTCCAGCTCATATCGGCCGATGCCGCGTGCACGGCATTGGTGACAATCGATTTGAGCTCGACCGGCAACGCGTCGTAGCGTTTCTTGTTGAAGAGAATTTCAAACTGCTCCGAGCTTTGGTGAAAGCTCTGCAACATGCAGTGCTTGGCGACATCAGGAAAACCCAGCAGACGGTCGGATGAAGCGTTGTTGAATTCAGCCGCATCGAGCAACCCGCGATCCATGGCCGGCACAATCTCGCCGCCCGGCAGCGGATTGACGGCGACGCCCATTTCCTTGTAAATATCCACCGCCAGCCCCACGGTGCGGAACTTCAGCCCCTTGACGTCTTCCACCTTGGTCACCGGCTTTTTGAACCAGCCAAAAGGCTGCGTCGGCATCGGCCCATACAGGAAAGACTGCACATCGAGATTCAGCGATTTGTAAATGTCATCAAGCAGCTCTTTGCCGCCACCATAGTTATGCCATGCCAGCACCATGTTCGGGTCCATGCCGAAGGCCGGACCGGAACCCCACAGTGCCACGGCGGAATTTTTGCCATACCAATACGCCACCACCCCGTGACCGCCGTCAAGCGTACCCTTGGAAACCGCATCGAGCAGCTCAAACGCCTTGACCACGGCACCCGCCGGCAACACCTCGATCTTCAGCCGGCCGCCCGACATGGCGTTGACCTTGGAAGCAAAATCCAGCGCGTATTCGTGAAAAATATCTTTCGCCGGCCAGGTCGACTGCCAGCGCATGGTGATCGGCGATTGCGCCACCGAAATCATCGGGAAACCCGCTGCAACCGCCCCCACGGTGCCTGTAGCGGCCGTCGCCAGAAACTTGCGGCGGGAGGTTTTTTGTTCGGATTTTTGTTCAGGTTTTTGCTCGGCAACTTGTTCAGACAATTTGGATTCGTTCATGATTTCCTCCGGAAACATCATTCGAAATTGAGTGATGGATCAGTAGCGATCCACATTTTTTTGAACGGCGAAGCAAGACGCAAAAGCAGGAAGCAAAATTACTTTACCAGAAATACAATTTGTCTGACAATAAGACAATGAAGAAAGTCAAACCAAGCGCTCCCCCGGCATTGCGGCCGGTTGAACTGGAACGCATCGTGCGGCCTTTGCGTCTTTCCGAAGAAGTTTCAGGCGCACTGCAACGGCGCATCGCCGGGGGCGAACTGAAACCCGGCGACCGGCTGCCGACCGAAAAAGCGCTCGGCGACGTCTTTGGCGTCAGCCGTGCCGTGGTGCGCGAAGCCGTCGCCCGCCTCAAGGCCGACGGCCTGATCGAAAGCCGGCAGGGTTCCGGGGCGTTTGTGGTTGATGCGCCAAAGTCCATCAACCTGCGTTTCTGGCAGGGCGAAAACCCCGCCAAAACCGAGCTGCGCGATATTTTTGAATTACGCGCCATGGTCGAAGGCGCCGTCGCCGAACTGGCCGCGCAGCGCCGCGACACCAACGATCTGCGAATCATGAAAACGCATCTGCTCGCCATGGATGAGGCCATCACCCAAGGTATCGACGGCACCGAGATCGACGACAACTTTCACATCGCCATGGCCCGCGCCACGCACAACCCCTTTGTCACCAAACTGGTGGAATTTCTCGGCCGGCACTTTTCACAATCCCGCAAACTTTCGTGGGATGTTTCGCCCGCCACAAAAAAATTCCCGCGTGAAGTACAGCGCGAACACCATGCGCTGTTTGAAGCCATTACCGCCGCCGATCCACACGCGGCGCGCTGTCAGGCGCTGGAGCATCTGCATGGCGCAGCCCGGCGCGCCAGCATTACTTTGCCCACTGATCTTGAACACAAAAAACGCACCTGAGCATCGTCGATTACACTGAGCGCCCAGCTTTCACCCTCGACTCTCCATGCTAGACATTTCCACCGCTGCCTTCTGGATCGCCGTGTTACAGATCATCGCCATCGACATTTTGCTCGGTGGTGACAATGCCGTGGTCATTGCACTGGCCTGCCGCAAGTTGCCCGAAGCGCAACGCAAGAAAGGCATTTTCTGGGGCGTGGCCGGTGCCATCGTGCTGCGTGTCGCCATGATCGCCTTTGCGCTGCAACTGCTCGCCGTGCCGTGGCTCAAAATCATCGGAGCACTGCTGCTGTTCTGGATCGGCGTCAAGCTATTGCTACCGGAAGAAGAATCGCACGACGACATTACCCCCGCCACCACACTGGCTGGTGCGGTGAAAACCGTGATTGTTGCTGACGCGGTGATGAGTATCGACAACGTGATCGCCGTGGCCGGTGCGGCCAACGGTAACCTGACGCTGGTGGTGTTTGGCATTCTCGTCTCGATCCCCATCGTGGTCTGGGGCAGCCAGTTAGTGCTGAAACTGATGGACCGCTATCCCTTTGTGATTACCATTGGCGGCGCGCTACTGGGCTGGATTGGCGGTGGCATGATCGTGACCGACCCGGCGTTGCCAGCCGATTTGCTCGCCGGCATTCCACAGGGCAAGCTCATTGCCTCAGCCGCTGGCGCGGCACTGGTG
>CAJAWW010000153.1 GCA_903946745.1 uncultured beta proteobacterium | reverse complement strand
TCGCGCGCCTCGTAGTGTGCGGCGATTTCTTCGGCGGCTTCCATCACGCCGGGGAGCTCGGCGCGAAAGCGTTCGGTCAGATGCAGGTGCGCGAGCTTGCCGTCAAAGCGCTTGGCAATGAAGCCGGCAGCGCGGCTGGCAATGTTGATGTATTTGCCGACCAGATCGGAATTGACGCGCTGGGTGAAATCCTCAAGATTGAGGTCGATGTCTTCCATGCTGGCGCCCAGTTTGGCGGCGTAGTAATAGCGCAGCCATTCCGGGTTCAGCCCCTGCGTCAGATACGATTCGGCGGTGATGAAGGTGCCGCGCGACTTCGACATCTTGGCACCATCCACGGTCAGAAAGCCGTGCGCGAACACTTTGGTCGGCGTGCGATACCCGGCGTGCGCCAGTTCCGCAGGCCAGAACAGCGCATGAAAATAGAGAATGTCTTTGCCGATGAAGTGATACAGCTCGGTGGTGGAATCCGCCCCCCAGTATTCGTTGAAATCGAGCCCTTTTTTGTCGCACAGGTTCTTGAACGAACCCATGTAGCCAATGGGCGCGTCGAGCCAGACATAAAAATATTTGCCGGTATTGCGCTGCCCGTCGTCGCCGGGAATTTCGAAACCGAAATAGGGCGCGTCGCGCGAGATGTCCCAGTCGGTGAGCTTGTTGTCGCCGGGCGTGCCCAGCCATTCCTGCAACTTGTTGGCGGCTTCGGGTTGCAGGCGGGTTTCCTGTTGCGTCCATTGGCGCAGGAAGTCTTGACAGCGGGGATCGGAGAGGCGAAAAAAGTAATGGTCGGAACTGCGCAGTTCCGGTTTTGCGCCGGACACCGCCGAGAGCGGGTTGATGAGATCGGTCGGGGCATAGGCCGCACCGCAGACCTCGCAGGAATCGCCGTACTGGTCTTTAGCGCCGCATTTCGGGCATTCGCCCTTGATGAAGCGATCAGGCAAAAACATCTTTTTTACCGGATCGTAGAACTGTTCGACGGAGCGGATTTCAATCAGCCCGGTGGCCTTCAACTTGGCGAAAATATCTTCCGAATAGTGGCGCGTTTCGTCGGAGTGGGTGCTGTAGTAGTTGTCGAAGGCAACGTGGAACCCAGCGAAATCGCGCGCATGTTCGGCATGCACGCGGGCGATCAACTGCTCGGGTGTGATGCCTTCCTTTTCGGCGCGCAGCATGATCGGCGTGCCGTGCGTGTCGTCGGCGCAGACGTACCAGCACGAGTGGCCGCGCATTTTCTGGAAGCGCACCCAGATGTCGGTTTGCAGATACTCGACCAGATGCCCGAGATGGATCGCGCCGTTGGCATAGGGCAGGGCGCTGGTGACAAGAATCTTGCGGGTCATGACGGGGTTTCCAGAAGGTTCAATAAAGGTTCAATGAAGATTGCATTCGTAGGCGTGCATTCTAATGGTACGGGTAAAAGTCGACGCTGAAACACCGGTGCGCATTTCCCCTTTCGCGCCAAACAGGGTGGATAGAGGATGTCGGGTAGAAAACAACCTTGACCGGAATACGGCCATTGGGGATACTCGGCACCGTGTTTTAATCCATCCTGCCGTGCGCCCCGGTGCCGGATATGCGTTTCAAGGTGTCCTGATCTTGCCGAACGACTACTTCTTCCACCGCGATGGTTTGGCTCAACTGACGGACGACACGCCGCTGGTTCAAAAACTGGCCACCACACACCAGTATGTACAGTCGTATTTCCCGCAGGTGGTTCGCATTGCGGTGGCCCTGTACGATCCGGCAACCGATGTGCTCAAGACCTACGCACACGCCAGTGACAGTGCCACCAGTCCGTTGAGTTTTTATGAGGCCAAGCTTGCAGACAGCGCGTCGCTGACTGAAATCGTGGAACGGCGCGAGCCCCGCGTGGTGAATGACACTGATCTCTACGGCAAGGGTTCCGAACATTCCCGCCGCATCCGTGCCGGCGGTTACGGATCGAGTTACACACTGCCAATTTTCCGCAATGGCAGCTTGCAGGGTTTTTTGTTTTTTAACGCCATCGAAAAAGGCGCATTCGACGAACGTTCGCTGCATTTTTTCGACATGATCGCGCATTTGCTGGCGCTGATTGTTTCCGGCAGCCTGATGATGCAAAAGACCTTGGTGGCGACCGTGCGCAATGCCACTGCACTGGCACAGCACCGCGATTTCGAGACCGGGTTGCACATGGATCGCATGGCGCACTACGCTCGCCTGATTGCGCGTGAAGTCGCGCCGAAATACGGCCTGACCGACACCGATGTCGAGCACATCTTTCTGTTTTCGCCGCTGCACGATATCGGCAAGATCGGCGTGTCCGACGAGATTCTGCTCAAGCCGGGCAAGCTCACCGCCGGCGAATTTGAGGTGATGAAAGGGCATGCCCTGCTGGGGCATCAGTTTATTGAAGGCATGGTGGGCAATTTTGGTTTCGACAACAGCAGTAATGCGCAGATGCTGAGCAATATCGCGCTTTACCACCACGAAACGATGGACGGCAAGGGCTACCCGTTTGGCCGCAAGGGCGATGAAATACCGATTGAGGCGCGCATTGCCGGCGTCGCTGACGTGTTCGATGCACTGACTAGCGCGCGCCCTTACAAGGAACCGTGGTTGATCGATGACGCGTTTCAGTACCTGATCGAAAATGCCGAGACTCGTTTTGACCGGGATTGCGTGGCGGCGCTGGTCAAAAATCGCGTGGCGGTCGAGCGCATCCGTGAGCAGTTTGTTGAGGCGGGAGACAGCTGACATGTCGTGGTCGCGGCGCTGTTGTGCCGGCGCACTCGTTCTGCTGGCGGCAGTGTGTGTGTCCGGCGGCATGGCACGGGCGGCAACCCCGGAGGCAATATCGGAGGCAGCGCCGGAGGGGGGCGGTGCCGGCTCAATCACCGTAACGATGGACGACAATTACCCGCCCTATGCGTTTCGTGATTCTGCGGGCGAGTTAAATGGCTATCTTGTCGATATCTGGAAGCTGTGGGAAGCTAAAACCGGTGTTCGCGTTGAGCTGCTCGCCAGTGACTGGGACAAAGCCAAGGAACGCATGCGCTCAGGCGAAGCCCGGGTAATCGACACGATTTTCAAGACACCGGAGCGTGAGCGCACGCTCGACTTCACGGCCCCTTACGCACAGATCCCGGTTGTCATCTACACCCATGAACGCATTGGCGGCATCACTCGTATCGATCATTTGAAGGGTTTTCTGGTTGGCGTCAAAGCGGGCGATGCCTGTATTGAAATACTGGAAAAGGCCGGCGTCACCACATTGCAGACGTATGCAAATTACGAGACCCTGGTCAGCGCTGCGGCATCCGGCAAGGTGCGGATATTCTGCCTTGATGAACCGCCAGCCAACTATCTGCTGTACAAAAGCCACGCAGAAAAGTTGTTCAACAAATCCTTCACCCTGTATACCGGCGAACTGCATCGCGCCGTGCATAAGGGCGACACGCAAACGCTGGCCTTGCTGGCACGCGGGTTTTCAGCGATTACGGCACGCGAGGATCAGGCTTTGCGCGATAAGTGGATGGGCACGCCGACGATGTGGCCGACCTATGCCCGATACCTGGGCTACGCGCTGCTTACCGCGGTGCTGTTGGGCGCGCTGCTGGCGGCCTGGGGTGCCAGCCTGCGGCAGCGTGTGCGCCAGCAGACCCTGCGTCTGGAAGACGAGCGGGCACGACTGCGTGCGTTGCTGGAGACCATTCCCGATCTGATCTGGCTGAAAGATACGGCGGGTGTGTATGGGTTTTGCAACCCGATGTTCGAGCGATTTTTCGGCGCGCGTGAAGCCGAGATCATGGGTAAGACGGATTACCACTTTGTGGATAAGGAACTGGCGGATTTCTTTCGTGCGCACGACCAGAAAGCGATTGATGCCGGAAAGCCGAGCATCAACGAGGAATGGGTGACCTTTGCCGATGATGGCCATCGGGCGCTGCTGGAAACCACGAAAGTTCCGTTGCGCGATGCAAATGGTGTGGTTGTCGGTGTGCTGGGGGTTTCTCGTGATATCACCGAACGCAAAAATGCCGAAGAGCAGATTCGCAATCTGGCGTTTTTTGATCCGCTCACGCAGTTACCGAATCGGCGCTTGCTGCTTGATCGCATGCAGCAAGCGCTGGCGTCGAGTGCGCGCAGCGGGCGTGAAGGTGCCCTGTTGTTCATTGACGTCGATCATTTCAAAACGTTGAACGATACGCTCGGCCATGACAAGGGCGATGTGCTGCTGCAAGAAGTCGCCCGTCGCATCGCTGCCTGCATTCGTGAAGGCGACACGGTTGCCCGGTTGGGGGGGGATGAGTTTGTGGTGATGCTGGAAGACCTCAGCGCGCAGCGCAGCGATGCGGCCATGCAGGCCGAAGTGGTCGGGGAGAAAATTCTGCTGTCGCTGCGTCAGGCTTACGATCTGTGCGGTCAGGATTACCGTTGCAGCGCCAGCATCGGCATCACCTTATTCGATGCGCCGCAAAGCGGGATCGAAGATCTCATGAAGCGCGCCGATCTGGCCATGTATCAGGCCAAAGCGGCGGGACGCAATGCCTGGCGCTTCTTTGATCCGACGATGCAGGCCGAAGTAAGCGCACGCGCTGAACTGGAAACCGATCTGCGGGAAGGACTGACGAACCGGGAATTTCTGCTCCACTATCAGGCGCAGGTTGGTGCACGTGCGTGCGTGACGGGTGTGGAGGTGCTGGTGCGCTGGCAGTCCTCGCGTCGCGGGCTGGTTTCGCCGGCGGCGTTTATCCCGCTGGCTGAAGAGTCCGGCTTGATTCTGCCGCTGGGTCAATGGGTACTGGAAACCGCGTGCCGTCAGATCGCCGCCTGGTCAGCACGCCCGGAAATGGCGCACCTGACGGTGGCGGTGAACGTGAGTGCGCGCCAGTTTGGTCAGCCGGATTTCGTTGAGACGGTGCTGAACGTGCTGGACGATACCGGTGCCAGCCCGCACCGGCTCAAGCTGGAACTGACAGAAAGCCTGCTGCTCGACAATATTGAAGACATCATCCAGAAAATGAACCGCCTGCAAGTTGTGGGGGTGAGTTTTTCGCTGGACGATTTCGGTACCGGTTATTCCTCTCTGGCGTATCTGAAACGACTCCCGCTCGACCAGCTGAAAATCGACCAGTCCTTCGTGCGCGACGTGCTGACCGACCCGAACGACGCAGCAATTACCCGCACAATTGTCGCGCTGGCACAAAGCCTGGGGCTTTCAGTGATTGCCGAGGGCGTGGAAACCCAGGCGCAGCGTGATGTTCTGGAACAGCAGGGCTGCCACGCCTATCAGGGCTATTTGTTTAGCCAGCCATTACCGATCGAGGCATTCGAGAGCTTTATGGCCGCTCGTGCGTAACCGGGTGCGTGACAGCGGTTGGCGACATCGCTATACTAGAGTGCTTTAGTCGGGTATTATTGTTGCTTCGACCTGCATCTTATTTTTCCACTTTATTCCGGCACATTACGGGCAAATTCTTTCATGACAATCACCGAACAAACCATACAGACCACGCTCAAGACTGTTATTGATCCCAATACCGGCAAGGATTTTGTCGCCTCGCGCGAGGTGCGCAACATCCGTGTCAGCGGTAATGATGTGTCGCTCGACATCGAACTGGGATACCCGGCCAAAAGCCAGATTGACGATCTGCGCGCCTCGGTCATCACGGCACTGAAAACCATCCCGGGCATTGGCAACATCAGCGCTAACGTGTATTCCAAGGTGGTGACGCATGCCGTGCAGCGTGGCGTCAAACTGATTCCGGGTGTCAAGAACATCATTGCCGTGGCCAGTGGCAAGGGCGGCGTAGGCAAATCCACCACGGCGGTGAATCTGGCGCTGGCGCTGGCGGCCGAAGGGGCCACCGTGGGTTTGCTGGATGCCGATATTTACGGCCCTTCGCTGCCGCAGATGCTGGGTATTGCCGAAAATCGCCCCGAGGCGGCCGACAACAATGGCCTCGAACCGATGGA
>CAJAWW010000152.1 GCA_903946745.1 uncultured beta proteobacterium | reverse complement strand
CCCTCGCCAATCATGTTGAGAAAACCGGCGGCCTGCCCGGTGATGAGCACGTTGCCACGGCCGAACACATAACGGTTGATAAGCGAGGGACCAAAGTTTTCGGCGCAGCCTTCGTGGTCTTCATCAGCCGGATGCAGATAGACCTCATGTTTGTCGCGCAGATATTGCTGCACCACGGCGTGTTTGTGGGCGAAGTTGTCGCCACGTTTGAAGCCGACACCGACAATCTGCCGGCCATCGCGCGCGTGGCTCCAGGTGTAATGACCGAGACCGGGGTGGAACCAGAAATGGAAGTAGTCGGGGTCGAGCGGGCAGTCGATGATCTGGTGAAATTTCTGCCCGACAAAAAACCACGGAATGCTCTGCGGGTAATCAGGATAAATCGCCCGTGTTACCAGCGAGCTGGGGCCGTCGGCACCGATCACCTGACGGGCGCGATAGAGCACGTCCTCGCCATCACGCCGCGCTTTGACGATGACGTGATCGTCGTGTTCTTCCAGCCCGGCAAAGGCGGTTTGGTCGTGCACTTCGGCACCACTTTGCTGCACCGCCCAGTGGTCGGAATACTTGCGGTGCAGGTGCGGCGTGGTGCCATGGAAAAAGTCCATCGGCATCGGCACGAGGCACGGAAAGTGAAAGGTGACGCCGCGGCAGGCGGTGGGTTCGTGCAGCACTTCACGCGGCAGTGGGCCAAAGTTTTCCAGCAGAAAACGGTGGCCGCGCGGCGACAGAATGCCGCTGCAAATTTTGTGGCGCGGCAGTGCCTTGCGTTCGAGGATCACGGTTTCCAGCCCGGCATCCACGGTGCGCTTGGCGGCGGCAGCGGCGGCGAGGCTGGCACCGACGATGAGAACATCAACGTTACGAACGTTAGACATCAGGGTAGACATCAGGGCAGACATCAGGCGTGTGCTCCGGGGGTGAGCAGTTCGGCAACGTGGCGCACCGGCCAGTTGCCGAGCGCGGTGAATACGGCGTGGTCGCTTGCGCGTTCGACAATGATGCGCTGCGGACTGCGCCCTTGCAAAATCCAGCGCGCCTGATAGGCGGTGTCAGCGGGGATGGCGATGCGCTGCAAATCGAGATTGGTCATGCAGCCGGTGTCGCGGCGCAGGGCGGCGTAGCGCAGCACCTGCCGCTCGTAGTCGCGGTGGTAGGCTCGTGGCGCGATGACATAGAGATCGTCCGCGCCGAGTTGCTGCCGCAGCGTTTGTAGGTGGGCATCGCTCAGTGGCGTGGTTTCAGCGTCGACTATTAATACGCCGGCTTCTTTGGCAGATTTGAGCGTGAGCGCCACCAGCGGCATGCGCTCCGGGCACACGGCTTCACACGCGCCGCACACGGTACAACTTGCCAGCGATTCGACCAGATCAGTAACCGCCGCGCCATGCTGCATCGACTTGGCGCGGCCGTGTGGGGTGAACAGCACATCACGATGCGTGCGCCACGCCGGGCACACCAGCTGGCATAAGCCGCAACCGCTGCATTGGGCATACCCTGTGGCATAACCCGCCGTTTTTCCGAATGTGGATTTCATCAAAAAATCACGTCGCGGTTGAGAATCATGGCCGGGTCTGCGGCGCGCTTCAGGGCGAGATGACGATCCACAATCGCGTCACCAAACACGCGGCGGATGTAGCCTTTCATCATGCCGCCGAAACGGTAGTAACTGGCGCCGAGATCAACGCCAATGTCGTAGATGGCATTCTTGAACGATTGCAGATGGTCGCGGCTGTACACCACGCCGTCGATCATCGGCTCGAACTCGCAGCCATACGCCCAGCCTTCGGCATCGGGCGGGATGCAAGACATTTCGTAATGCGGCCGATGCTCCGGGCGCAGCTTGATGCCGACGCAATACAGCGTGTAATGGGGGAAGAACTTGCGGCACACGGCGTTGCCGCGCTCAACGGCGGTGACGAATTTTTCTGCCGAGGTGGCGAGATCGGGAATCACCATCTGGCGGTCACCCCAGTGCTTCCACACGGCGCGCGAAAAGACGACGGTGCGGTCTTCCATGGTGTGGCCGCTGACATATTCGGGGCGGCGAAATTCGGGAAACAGACGCTGCTTGCGTTGCAGCAGATACCAGGCTTCGGCAATTTTCCACGGCCGCAGTGCGTAGCGGCGCAGCATGCACAGGGCAAAGCCGGCTTCGCCGTGTCCCCGCAGTCGACTTTTCCAGTGTTGATTGAAGGCGGCCTCGCGCTCCGGCGAGTCAAACGCCACCAGCAGGTTCACCGCGCAATCCATGATGGTGAGGATGCCGGAATAATCACTGGCATCGTTACGATCAAGCAGTTGCAGGTCTTCGATGGCGGCGCGCAGGTTGTCGTAGTAAAAATAATGCATCGCCAGCGGCGTGTAGCGGCGCACTTTCAAGGTGACTTCAGTGATGACGCCAAACTGGCCGTAACCCAAAATCACGCGCTGGAACAGTTCGGCGTTGTGTTCATCCGAGCATTCGACAATTTCGCCGGTGGGTGTAACCACCAGCACCGCAAGCGCCTGATCGGCGCTGCAGCCGAGTCGCGCCGAATTGACGTCAATGCCGCCCACGCCCAGCGTACCGCCGACCGACGAGGTGAGGTTGAGCGGTGCGGACTGATAGTCGAGACCATGGCGGCGCAATTCTTCAGCCAGCGCGTGCCAGAAAATGCCGGCCTCGGTGCGCACGGTGAGAGCAGAAAAGTCGACGCTCAACACGCGGCTCATACCGGTCATGTCGAGCAGCACGCCCCCGAAAGCCACCGATTCGCCCTCGGTGGTGAGCCCGCCGCCGCGCACGGTGACGGGCACCGCATGCGCCTGCGCGGCCTTGAGCAAAGTGGCAATCTGTTGCGTGTTGCGCGCCAGCACCACGCCATGCGCCAGCCCGTAGGCAGTGCCCCCGGCATCGGTGGCGAACACGCCGCGCGCGGCCTTGCTGGATCGCAGCTCGACCCCGGCAGTGCGCAGCGCTTCGGCAAAGGCCTCCCAACCCGCACCGTTCCAGCGGGTCGGGTTGGTCTGCTGGCGCGGAATGCCCTGCAGGGCATCGGGTGCCACCGGGCACAGGCCAAAGTGACCGTGAAGGGTGGCGTCGGTAATGGAAGTTTCTTGCATGGCGGGAGTCTAACGTACCGCAATCATTGTACTCAGGCGATTGACGGCGGCGGGTAAGGTAGTATTGTGCTGCCACCGATTTAGCGAGGATTTACGATGTCGGCTCCCTCTGATGTGTCCGAAACACCCCATTCATCCGATGAACCCGATGCACCATCGCGCTTCAACATTCGCCGGCTGGGCCAGAAAAAACTCATTGTGTTCGGCGGGGCGGCGTTGCTGGTCATCACAATTTTGGTCATTGTGCTGATGCTGGTGTTCAGTTCGGGTGACAAGAAGCCGGTCGAGCCTGAAATAGCACCCGCGACGGCTAAAAAAATCAAGGATCTGACGCGCGAAAACGTGACGCTGAAACAGGAGCTGAAAAAGTCGCAGGAGGATTACGACGCGCTGGCGATCGAACATGAAAAAGAAAAAGCGAAGGCGAAGGAGGCGGCTCAGAAGCCCGCGCCGGTGAGCAGTGCAAACACTCAGGCAGCGAAGAAAAAAGCCGCCGATGAAGATATGTCGAATGTCGCCGAAGCCCTCAAGGATATCAAGAGTCTGAAACTGGACCACTGACACCGTCACGAAGCGCCT
>CAJAWW010000151.1 GCA_903946745.1 uncultured beta proteobacterium | reverse complement strand
CCGTCTTCGCCCAGGCCAATCGAATCGTGGGTGAACACAAAGATGGAACGCAGCTTCATCAGCGCCGCCATGCGCAAGGCATTGCGGGCATATTCCGAAAACATCAGGAAGGTGCCGCCGTAAGGAATAAATCCGCCATGCAAGCCAATGCCATTGACGATGGCCGCCATGCCGAATTCGCGCACGCCGTAGTGAATGTAGTTGCCGGTGCCCTCACGCGTCACGGCTTTCGAGCCCGACCAGTTGGTGAGGTTGGAGCCGGTCAGGTCCGCCGAGCCACCGAGCAATTCCGGCAAGGCCGGGGCGAAGGCTTCGATGCTGTTTTGTGAGGCCTTGCGCGTGGCAATGGTCTCGGCCTTGTCGTTGAGTTTTGCCAGCGCGGCATCGACATGCGCCGACCAGTTTGCCGGCAAATCACCGGCCATGCGGCGGGTGAGTTCTGCGGCCAGTTCGGGGTGCGCGGCAGCATAGGCCGCGAAACGGCTGTTCCAGTCAGCTTCCAGCGCCGCACCTTTGGGCTTTCCATCCCACCCGGCATAAACATCCTGTGGAATTTCAAACGGCGCATACGGCCAGTCCATGCCGGCGCGCGCGGCAGCAATTTCAGCATCGCCCAACGGCGCACCATGTACATCGTGGCCGCCCTGTTTGTTGGGCGCACCTTTGCCGATCACGGTTTTGCAGCAGATCAGGGTCGGGCGCACGCTGTCTTCTTTGGCTTCACGAATAGCGACATCGATCGCCGCCGGATTATGACCATCGACGCCACGAATCACCTGCCAGCCATAGGCATGGAAACGTTCCGGGGTTTTATCGGTGAACCAGCCCTGCACATCACCATCAATCGAAATGCCGTTGTCGTCGTAGAAGGCAATCAGCTTCGACAGCCCCCAGGTGCCCGCCAGCGAGCAGGCCTCGTGCGAAATGCCTTCCATCAGGCAGCCATCGCCCAGAAACACATAGGTGTGATGATCGACCACCGTGTGGCCGGGGCGGTTGAACGTCTTGGCCAGCAGTTTTTCTGCCAGCGCCATGCCGACCGCATTGGTAATGCCCTGCCCCAGCGGCCCGGTGGTGGTTTCCACGCCCGGCGTGTAGCCGACTTCCGGGTGTCCCGGCGTTTTGCTGTGCAACTGGCGGAACTGTTTCAAATCATCAATGGACAGCGCGTAGCCGGTCAGATGCAGCAACGCATAGATGAGCATTGAGCCGTGGCCGTTGGAGAGTACGAAGCGGTCACGATCCGCCCAGTGCGGGTTGGCCGGGTTGTGCCGCAGATGACCGTTCCACAGCACTTCGGCGATGTCGGCCATGCCCATGGGCGCGCCGGGATGGCCGGAATTGGCTTTTTGTACGGCATCCATCGCAAGCACGCGGATGGCGTTGGAGAGTCTGGATTGTGGGGGAGCAGAAGCGTTCGGCGAGGGGGTCATGGCGGCATCAAAAGTGAAAAATGGTGCTTGGCCGCTGCCGATGGCGCGCGGCCAGCCTTCCAAAAGACCCGGTATTATCGGCGAAACCGGACGAATCGCTATAGATTATTGATTTTTAAGCGCGGCGACTGTCTTCCACCAGACGCAGAATCAGCGGCGTGAAGATTAATTGCATCGCCAGTTCCATCTTGCCGCCAGGCACCACAATGATATTCGGCCGTGACATGAAGGAATCGTGGATCATGGTCAGCAGATAGGGAAAGTCGATCCCGCGCGGATTGGCGAAGCGGATCACCACGAAGCTTTCATCTGCCGTGGGAATGTCGCGGGCGATGAATGGATTTGAGGTGTCAACCGTCGGCACACGCTGAAAGTTGATGTGTGTGTGAGCGAATTGCGGCGTGATGTAGTTCACAAAATCCGGCATGCGACGCAAGACAGTATCCACCACCGCCTCGGTGGAATAGCCGCGCTGCTTGCGATCCCGATGCAATTTTTGTATCCATTCCAGATTGATGATCGGCACCACGCCCACCAGCAGATCGGCATGGCGCGCGACATTGACCTTCTCCGACACCACAGCACCGTGCAACCCTTCGTAAAACAGCAGGTCGGTGGCGGCAGGAATGTCCTCCCAGGGCGTGAAGGTGCCGGACTCCTGCTGGTGAAGCGCAGCCGCTGCCTCATTGTGCAGATATTTGCGCACTTTACCGGATCCGGTTTCACCATACTGTCGAAACAGGGTTTCAAGTTCTTCGAGCAAATT
>CAJAWW010000150.1 GCA_903946745.1 uncultured beta proteobacterium | reverse complement strand
GATCGCCGCTTTCATACCCGAGGTGCCGGAGGCTTCGAGTGGATACACCGGGTTGTTGAGCCACACATCCACGCCGGCCACCAGCCGCCGCGCCAGATGCAGGTCATAACCTTCGACCAGCAAAATGCGGCCTTCGAATTCCGGTCGCTGCGACATTTCGGAAATCTGGCGGATTAGTTCCTGACCCGGCTTGTCGGCCGGATGCGCCTTGCCAGCGAAGATGAATAGCACCGGGCGTTGGGTGTCGGAGAGGATTTCACGCAGCCAGTCGAGATTCTGGAACAACAGTGTGGCGCGCGTGTAGGTGGCGAAGCGCCGCGCGAAGCCGATGGTTAGCACGGTCGGGTTGGCCGGATCGGCGAAACGCAGCACGCGATCGAGGTGCGCTTCCGAACCATGGTTGCGGATCTGCTGGGCACGCATGCGGTCGCAGATCAGGTGCAGCATCTGGGCTTTCAATGATTGGCGAATGCTCCAGAAAATCTGATCCGGAATGTGCTGCACGCCGGCCCAGCAGCTTGGGTCGGTTTGCCGATGCTGCCAGCCTAAGCCCAGATAGCGATCAAAGGTTTCGTTCCAGTCGGTGGCCAGAAAGGTGGGCACATGCACCGAGTTGGTGACGTAGTCCATCGGGTTTTCGTCGTCACTCACCTGTGGCCACATGTCGCCGCAGATGCGCGCCGAGACTTCGCCATGGATGCGTGAAACGCCGTTGTGAAAGCGCGAACCGCGCAAGGCCAGCGCGGTCATGTTGAAGTCGTTGCCGTTGCTGGTGCGACCCAGCCCCAGCAATTTGTCGCGCGGCAAGCCGATGGCCTGACAAAGTTCGCTGAAGTAATGCATCACCATGTCGTCGCTGAAGTGATCGTGTCCGGCTGGCACCGGCGTGTGTGTGGTGAATACGGTGTTGGCAGCGGAGGCCTCGATCGCACCGGCGAAGTCGAGCCCCTCGCCAATCAGGCCGCGAATGCGTTCGAGAATCAGAAAAGCGGCGTGGCCTTCATTGATGTGCCAGACCGTGGGCTGGATGCCCAGTGCGCGCAAGGCACGCACGCCGCCGACACCGAGCAGAATCTCTTGTTCAATACGCGTGTTGCTGTCGCCGCCGTAAAGCTGGTGGGTGATGTTGCGGTCGGCCGGTGCGTTGTCGTCCAGATGGGTATCCAGCAAGTAGAGCCGGGTATTGCCGGCGCGCGCCTGCCACACCCGCGCCCACACGGCGCGCCCGGGGAAGTCCACGCTGATGCGGATTTCGCTGCCGTCGTCGCGGCGCACCAGGTCGATGGGCATGTCGTCAAAATCATTGTCGGCGTAATGGGCGTGCTGGTGGCCTTCGCGGTCGATGGTCTGGTGAAAGTAGCCCTGCCGGTACAGCAGCCCCACGGCGATGAAAGGCAGACGCAGATCAGAGGCACCCTTGCAATGGTCGCCGGCGAGAATGCCCAAGCCACCGGAATAGATCGGCAGACTCTCGTGAAAGCCGAATTCGGCGCAGAAGTAGGCAATCAGGTCGGTGCTCTGGAGTGGCGGTTTGCCGGGCAGTTCCAGCGTGTCGGGCGGCGTGTGGTAGGTGTCGAAGGCCGACAACACCCGGTTCATGGTGCCCAGAAAAATCGGGTTGTCGGCGACTTCCTTCAGCCGACGCTGGTCGATGCGCTTGAGAAAGGCCTTGGGGCTGTGATTGACCGCGCGCCACAGGCCGGAGCTGAGCCGGGCAAACAGCGCGCGGGTGGGACGGTCCCAGCTGTACCAGAGATTGTTGGCGAGTTCTTCAAGGCGCACCAGACGCGCCGGGATCTCGGGGTTGACCTCAAGTTGATAACGGGTTCCGGACATGATGATGGACCTGTGGGCGAAGGGAGTTGAGCGATTCTAAGGGTTGGTGATTGTGTGCAGGGTTAGCTTGAACGTACCGCTAGTCGGCTGGCCATAGGTGAGGCAGGCGGCTTGCATCACTTTCTCGAAACCGGCCTCGGATTGCGAGACGGTGCGGTGCGGGGCGGCCGTAAAAGTCGATACCCCAAGGGTACTTCCTTCGGGGCGCGCTGGTGACACGGTAATTCCAAGCGCGCCACCGAGTTCGCTGTCCTCAAGCTTGATCTGTGTGAGATCCGTGATGTTTAGCAGTTGTCCGAAACCGCAAGGAATGCTGCCGTCGGCCAGTACATAGCGACCGCCGTAACCGTCACAACTGGGCATGGCTATGTTGAGTTGGGTTTCGAGTTTATCGCTGCCGCTGACGGTGTATTCGACCACCAGCGCATCGGCGTCAAGGTGGTAGCGCTTTTCAATGCGCCAGCCATCGCCGGTCGCAACATAGTGAGCGGGCGTGTCGCTGCGTTGGTAGGTGTTCACGGCGTGGCGCGTGCCGTCGGCCGCGATCCGGGTGTCCACAAACAGGCCGCGGGGTCGCACATCCGGCTCGGTGTCGGCCGCTTCGATGGCGTGCAGGAAGGCGATGCGATCATGCGCCGAGGTGATGCCTTCGCTCTTGCTGGATTCGGCGGTTGTCGAGCCTTGCTGAACTTTTGCGTGATAGGCCTCCGGGTAGCGGCGCAAGGTGTCGCCGAAGTTATGCGCCAGCGCGAGGCTGGACAATTCGACTAGCGCCGCATCGCCATCTTCACGCACGATAGCCAAGAGGCCACCGCCGCGCAGGATGCGTTCGTTGTGGCCGTCGCAATCCAGATCGTCGCAGGTTTGTGCCGGCGGTGGCGCTGCGTGATCGAGCAGCGCCTCCAGCGCCAGCAGGTTGTGCCATACGGCGCGCCGCAGATGTGGCAGGTAGAGGCCACCGAACAGGCCGTGCCAATAGGCGTCGTTGGCCTGGGCGCGGTGCAGGTGTTCTTGCATTGCCGTCGTGCGCTTATTCTCTGGTAGTTGCGCCAAGCGTTGCGAGACGTGCAGCATGCGCTTGTGCATCCAGTTCGCTTCCGGATAGCGTGACTTGAAGTTGCGCCAGATGCCGCCGCGCAAAAACGGCTTGTGCGCATCAAACCGGCCGCCGGTTTTTTCGGCCTCGACCAGCGCGTGATAACGCTGCGCCACCGGGCCGGGCAGCGTCCATTCGTTCATCTCGATGTAGGAGGTGGTGGGCAGATAAACAATGCCGCGCGTGGCTTCGCGGGCATGGTAGTCGGCATAGGTTTCGGTGCGGATCAAGGGTGAGGCCAGCACGCCTTCGACAAACTGCGTGAGCCAGCCCTGTTCAAAGACCCACGCGTAGGTTTCCGGCCAGATGCCGAACTTTTCGATGTCGTCGAAATACACGGCGGCGCGATGTCCTTGCCGTGCCAGATCTTCCAGCCAGCCCACGGCCTCGTGCGCGGGCGAGAAGGGCAGACGGTAACGCGCGGCTTCGGAAATCGGGAACAGGTCAAGGCGCTGACCGTCTTCTTCTGTGGTGTAGAAACTATCGAGTTGCGTGGCCTCTTCGCCAGCGCACAGAAAGTGGTAATCGTCGACCGCAACGTAGCGGATACCGGTGTCCACCAGCGCGGGCACCACGGCGGATTCCCAGACCCGCTCGGTGAGCCACGCGCCGGTCGGGCGCACGCCGAAGTGCTGTTCGATCTTGTCGGACAATGTGGCGATCTGCGTTACCCGGTCGCGGTGCGGGATGGCGGCCAGCACCGGCTCGCAATCGCCGGAACCAAACCATTCAACCTGGCCGCGTTCGGTCATGCGTTTCAACAACGCCATGTCTTCGGGAAATCGCTCCAGCAGATAGTCGAGCAGCCAGCCGGAGAAATGCACGCTGAAACGAAACGTCGGGTAGCGTTCCATGACACGCAGAAACATGCCGTAGCAGCGGGCGTGGGCATCGTCGATGACAGCGGGGAAGTTGCCAACCGGCTGGTGGGCATGCACACCAAAGAGGAGCGCGATGGTCATGGGGCGCTTTCAGTAGAGGGTAAGTTAGGGCGATTGCATGAATGCCAGCAGTGCATCTCTTTCAACGCAGAGTTCGCAGAGACGCAGAGTTTGCGGAGAAAAACGGGAAAAACAGAGCCCTGTCCTCTCTCTGCGTTCTTTGTGCCTCTGCGATCTCTGTGCCGATGCATTCATGCGATTATCCTGAGTCCGTGGTGCGGCGCATGCTGCCGTCTGTGGCGGTGTGACGGGTGGTTCCGGCTGAAATCGGGTTGTTGAGCTGTGCCGGTGGATCAAGTTCAATGAGCCGGTAAAGCCGCGCCAGATTACGCCGGAACAGGTGGTCAAAGCTGGCCACGGCCGCCGCCGGGTTGTAGTCGCCGAACCACCAGAACCAGTCGGAGCTTTCGCAGATCGCTAGTTGCCGTGTCGCCAGCGTCGACTTTTCACGATTGAGGCGGCCACTGGCGAACACCAGATCGTAGCTGCGCTTGGCGGCGCAGAGCAGATCCCAGGCGTGGTTTTTTTCTGCGTCGCCGATCCAGGTGGACAAGCTGCCATAGACCCAGCTGCCAGCGACGAGCTTAGGTAACGTTGTGGGTAGCGTTGTGGGTAGCGTGTTGCACAGGTCGCCATAGGTGGTGGTGCGGATGTTCGGATGCGCGGCGAGCAACTGATAGAGATCGTCGAAAAAATAGTAGCCGTTGTAAGGGTAGTGTTCCCAGGCGTTTTCGCCATCCAGCACAATGCCGACCACCGGTGTTTCACCGTCAGCCGCGCTGGTGCGGATGACGTCGAGCTGGGCGACCAGATGCGCGGCGGCGTCGCGGCCGTGCCACTTGGCGTAGTCGAAACCGATCAGGTCGGAAAGCCGTTCATCGCGGAAAAACAGGGTGAGCCCGGGGGCGTCGGCGAGTTGCCAGGGATGATAGGCAGCGCGAGGCGCATTGTTGATACCTGCGTTGATACCTGATGCGACAAGGCTGTTCTTCAGCACACCT
This sequence comes from uncultured beta proteobacterium, assembly GCA_903946745.1. Lineage (GTDB taxonomy): Bacteria > Pseudomonadota > Gammaproteobacteria > Burkholderiales > Rhodocyclaceae > CAJAWW01. Next base: position 4,742 of record CAJAWW010000150.1, on the reverse strand, counting down.
TCGCCGCTGGCGATCCAGCGGCAGCCGGATTGCGCCAGATGCCGCACGAAGGGTGCTGAGATTGCGCCTTCGGCCGGCCACATGCCGACGGGTGGCGCACCAAAACGTGCGGCGTGGCTGGCGCGTGCCTCGGCAATCTGGTTCAGCACACGACTCTGCCCGCCCGGATAGCCGGCAGTGGCGGGCAGCGGGGCATTCGGAATGCTTTCGCGCGCGGCATGAAAGTCGAGCAACAGCGGCGACAGCGGGTGCGTTTGCGGCGTGCTTGAGAGTTCGATCTGCCCACGCGCGGCGAGCGCTTTGTAACGCGGCAGCAGGTTGCCGATGAGTTTGCCCAGTGCGTTGATCAACTGCGTGCGATCGGCCGGACCGAAGCCTTCGCCCTTGCTCATCAGGCGCGCGATCAGCGGGTTGGCGCGGCGTTCCGCTTCGCCGGTCCAGGCGAGGTGATACCAGGTCACCAGATCGGACAAATAGGCACCGGAAAGATAATCCAGCGCCGCCTGGCCGGTGTCGGCCAGATTCAGATAGAGATCGTGCAGCCGCTGGTAGTGCGGAAACGGTGCCAGCATGGTGTGATGATTGCTGCGAAAACAGGTGTCGAGCAGCAACTGGCGGTCGGCGCGGGTGATGGTGCTCAGGTCGGCAGTGGCGAGTAGCCGCAGCAGCGGGTCACGAAAACACGCGGTGGAAAACTGCGCGGCGTAATCCTCGATCTGGTCGAGCAGCACCGGGACAAAATTGACCACGCAGCGGATGGTCGGGTGGCGCTCAAGGTGCGCTGCCATGTCGGCATAATCCTTGATGGCGTGCAGGTAGACCCACGGCAGCATGAATGTGGCGCCAACACCATCGACACCATCGACACCATCGGCATCGCCGTGATCCCGATAGTCCGGCTGGTGCATGTGCCAGAGAAAAACCAGATCAAGTTTTTTTTCCATACTCAGCGGATGTGGTGCGCTTTCTGGCCGAGCATGGACGGCGTGACCAGGGTGACGCCGCCTGCGCTGACATGGAAACGCCGCGCGTCTTGCTCGCGATCAAAACCGATACGCATGCCGGCGGGAATGCGGCAGTGTTTGTCGATCACCACGCGTCGCAGACTGACATGGCGACCGATATCGACATCCGGCAGGATGACCGAATCTTCAATGTGCGAATAGCTATGCACATGCACGCGCGAGAACAGTAGCGAATGACGCACCATCGCCCCGCTGATGATGTTGCCGCCCGAGACCAGTGAATCAACCGCCATGCCGCGCCGGCCATCGTCGTCGAAGACAAACTTGGCCGGCGGCAATTGTTCCTGATGCGTCCAGATCGGCCAGTCCTCGTCGTACATGTTGAGTTCTGGTGTGACCTTGGTCAGTTCCATATTGGCTTCCCAATAGGCGTCGATGGTGCCGACGTCGCGCCAGTAAGGTGTGTTGCTGCCATCCATGCCGACGCAGGAATCGACAAAGCTGTGGGCAAAGACGCGGTGGCGGCCAACGCAGTGCGGAATCAGGTTTTTGCCGAAGTCATGTTCGGAGCCAGGTTCGTCGTGGTCGCGAATGAGTTGATCGCACAGGAAGTCGGCGCTGAAAATGTAGATGCCCATGCTGGCCAGCGCCCGATCTGGGCGTCCGGGCATCGCCGGCGGGTCGGCGGGTTTTTCGAGAAAGGCGGCAATGCGGCCGTCGGCATCGACGTCCATCACACCGAATTCGCTGGCCTCGCTCTGTGGCACATCGATGCAGGCCACGGTGAGGTCGGCCTCGCGCTTGACATGGTCGGCCAGCATGCGCCCGTAGTCCATTTTGTAGATGTGATCGCCGGAGAGAATCAGCACATACTTTGGAGCATTGCGCCGCAGCAGTGCAAGGTTCTGATACACCGCATCGGCGGTGCCTTGATACCAGTTTTCGCCGACTTGCTGCTGTGCCGGCAGCAGATCAATGGCCTCGTGAAAGCGCCCGTCGAGAAAGCTCCAGCCGCGTTGCAGATGCTGGATCAGGCTCTGTGCTTTGTACTGGGTGGCGACGCCGATGCGGCGAATGCCGGAGTTCACGCAATTCGACAAGGTGAAATCGATGATGCGAAACTTGCCGCCAAACGGCACTGAGGGCTTGGCGCGAAAATCGGTCAGCTGCATGAGCCGGCTGCCGCGTCCCCCTGCCAGCACCAGTGCAAAGGTGCTGCGGGTCAGGTGGCTGACGAACCGGGCATCGTTACGGCCGTCGTTGCCCCCGGTGTTGTTTTCGGTGTTGCCCCCCATGTTCATGTTTGGTGTACTCTGCATGATCCGGTTTCCCTCGTGGCTTTCCTAGCGACGGCCAACGATAGCGTCACCAAAGTTTAACGCTTGTTAGCGCACGAAATAGCATGCCAGAAAATTACCTGCGGGCGTTGCTCGATGCCCGCGAATATGATCCGTTCGCTGTGTTGGGGCTCCATGCTGAGGGAGATGCCGGCTGGCGTCTGACCGTATTGCGACCGGCGGTTGTCAGTATTGCCGTCGCCGCGGCCGATGGGGAATGGCTGCCGCTGAAGCGCCGCAAGAAAAGCGACGTGTTTGAATGGCGTGGCGCCACTGAACTGCCGCGCCCGTGGCGTCTGCGGGTTGATGGTATCGAGCAGTACGATGCCTACGCTTTTCCGCCGCAACCGCCCGCCGACGATCTGTTTTTGTTCAACCAAGGCCGCCTGCAGCAGGCCTGGCGGCTGCTGGGTGCCAACTTTGAAACGCGCAATACGGTCGCGGGATTCGTTTTTCGCGTCTGGGCGCCGAATGCCGAGCGGGTTTCGGTGGTTGGCGATTTCAATCGCTGGGATGGCCGCGTGCACCCCATGGCCGCGCTCGGCGCGTCGGGCGTTTGGGAGCTGTTCATTCCAGAATTGCCGGCAGGCACGCTGTACCGTTACGAAATCCGGGTGCGTGGCAGTGGTGCCCTGCGGATGAAATCCGACCCTTATGCACGGGCACATGAAGTGCGGCCGGCCACGGCCTGCCGTGTTCCGGCCGCATCGCAACACGGCTGGGGCGATGCCGACTGGCTTGCTCGGCGCGCCGCATGTGACTGGTTGCATGCACCCATGAATGTGTATGAGATGCATGCCGGAAGCTGGATGCGCCACCCCGACGGCAGCTTTTACAGTTACCACGAACTGGCCGTGAGACTGGTGCCCTATCTGGTCGATCTGGGCTACACGCATGTTGAGCTCATGCCCATCATGGAGCATCCGCTGGACGAATCCTGGGGCTATCAATGTACCGGTTTCTTCGCTCCGAGTTCGCGCTTTGGCCGTGCTGACGAGTTGCGCTTTCTCATTGATCGCCTGCATCAGGCTGGCATCGGCGTGATCCTCGACTGGGTGCCCGGTCACTTCCCTGCCGACGACTGGGCGCTGGCGCACTTTGATGGCACGGCGCTGTACGAACACGAAGACCCACGCATGAAGATGCACCCCGACTGGGGCACGCATGTCTTCAACTATGGCCGCAACGAGGTGCGTAGCTTTTTGCTTTCTTCGGCCAATTATTGGTTGAGCGAGTTCCACGTGGACGCGCTGCGTGTCGATGCGGTAGCGTCGATGATTTATCTCGACTACTCGCGCAAGCCCGGTGAATGGACGCCCAACCGTCACGGCGGACGTGAAAATCTCGATGCCATTGCCTTCCTGCGCGAGCTTAACCAGATGGTGCATGGTGAATTCCCCGGCGCGCTGACCATCGCCGAGGAATCGACCGCCTGGCCCATGGTGTCGCGGCCAGTGTATCTGGGCGGACTGGGCTTTTCGATGAAGTGGAACATGGGCTGGATGAACGATACGCTCGACTATCTTCAGCATGATCCGGTGCATCGGCGTTATGACCACGAGCGGCTCACCTTTGGTCAGCTTTACGCCTACAGCGAAAACTTTGTGCTGCCGCTGTCGCATGATGAAGTGGTGCATGGCAAAGGCTCGCTGCTGACCAAAATGCCGGGCGACGAATGGCAGCGCTTTGCTAATCTGCGTTTGCTGCTGGCTTATCAGATGGTGGCACCGGGCAAAAAACTGTCGTTCATGGGCAGTGAATTCGGACAGCCGTGGGAGTGGCGTTGCGGCGAGGAGTTACCCTGGCATTTGCTGCAATACCCGCGACACGCCGGTGTGCAGGCGCTGGTGCGTGACCTGAACCATTTTTATCGCAACGAGCCGGCGCTGCATGAACTGGATTTTTCTGCCGATGGTTTCCAGTGGATCGATTGCCATGATGCCGATCAGTCCATTGTGAGCTGGTTGCGGCGCGGAAAAAATGGCGGCCATGTCGTGGTGGTGCTTAATTTTACGCCGGTGCCGCGCTACGGTTACCGTCTTGGCGTGCCGCATGCGGGCAGTTACCGCGAACGCATCAACAGCGACTCAAAGCACTACGGTGGCAGCGATCTGGGCAACGGGGGGATTGTGCAGGCGAGCGCGCAACCGTGGATGGGTCAAGCTGCATCGATGGAAATGGATCTGCCGCCGCTGGCGGCGTTAGTATTTGTACCCGCATAGGGAGAAAAGCCGATGAGCATCGAAAAAGATGACGGCGCACCGCAATCCGGGCAGGACAGCGAAGACGTGTCCTCCGGGTCTGCGGCCGAGCGCTTGCGCCAAGGCATTGCCGCACGTCGCGACCAGCGTGATGAAGCCACCCAAAAAGAGATGATGCAGGTCGAACTGGAAGTGCGTCAGCGTGCCGAGGAAAAGGCACGTGTTGAACTGGAAGAGCG
>CAJAWW010000149.1 GCA_903946745.1 uncultured beta proteobacterium | reverse complement strand
GTTCACGACGGGCAATCACGCTGCTGATGGCGTTTATTTCCTCTACTGGGTGCGCAAGAACGTCCCCGGCAGCGCCGAGCATGTCCAAGCCAAGCTACGGCAGTGGGGCGGCAACTCTTCCGGTATTAACGTTGCCAATATTGATAATCTCGGCAACGTACATCCAGACACGATGTGGTGGCATCACACGTTGGGCAATGTGCGACAGCGGAATTTCTCGGATATCTGGATGGATACCTCTGACCCGTTGCTTGCCGGCTTGAAACAATACCCACGCACGGTTTCCGGGCGCTGTGGTGAGTGCATTCATTTCGACATCTGCAATGGTAATACCCGTGTTCGTGCGCAGCAGATGACGGGTGATGCATGGGCCGAGGACCCGGGCTGTTATCTGGACGACGACGAAATCGGTGTTGCACCGGGCCGGGAGCGCCTGAAGGTGAGCCCGTACATCAAAGTGAGAAGTGTCTGATGCGTCGGCAGCTTTGGATTTTTGCCCCTTTTCTGGCGATTCTTCTGATGGGGCTGGCCTCATTTGTCGAGGCAGCAGAAGTGGTGGAGGGCGCGGCGCTTTTTAAGACGCATTGCGCCAGTTGTCACGGGGAGAATCGACTCGGGGGCGTCGGTCCGGCGCTGCTTCCCGAAAACTTGGAGCGTTTGCGCAAGCCCGAAGCCCTCAAGGTCATTCTTGAAGGGCGCGTTGCGTCACAGATGCTTGGCTTTGGCGATAAGTTGAGTGTTGCAGAAGCACAGCAACTCGTCGACTTCATTTACACGCCGGTGTTACCCGCACCGGTTTGGGCTGAAGCCGAGATTCGTCACTCCCATATTGTCGATGCAGAAGCCCTGACGCTGCCAGCCAAGCCTGGTACTGGGCTGAAAGGTGCCGATCCGCTCAATCTTTTCATCGTTGTTGAAACCGGCGACCACCATGTGTCTGTCCTCGATGGCGATAAGCTGGAGCGGATCTATCGTTTCCCCAGCCGTTATGCGCTACATGGCGGGCCGAAATTTTCCCCGGATGGTCGCTTCGTGTATTTTGCTTCGCGCGATGGCTGGATCACCAAGTTCGATATCTACAATCTTCGGGTCGTTGCCGAGATTCGCGCTGGATTGAACACGCGCAATGCTGCCGTCTCGGGGGATGGTAAATGGGTGATGGTCGGCAACTATCTGCCCCATAGCCTTGTGCTGCTTGACGCAAAAGATCTCAGTCTGGTTAAGGTCATCCCCACCCTCAATGCTGCGGGTACCAAGACTTCGCGCGTCTCAGCCGTGTACGACGCTGCGCCGCGCAAGAGTTTTGTCGCTGCGCTGAAAGACGTACCGGAAGCCTGGGAAATCAGCTACGACCCTGAAGCTGAGCCGGTCGCCGAGGGATTGGTGCATGACTTTCAGTACAAGGAAGGCGAGTTCAAGCCGGGCATGTTTTATCCACGCCGGACGCTACTAAAGGATCATCTTGACGACTTCTTTTTCACCCAGAGCTATAGCGAAATCCTCGGCTCGTCGCGCACGGCGACCAAAGGGCAGGTCATCTTCCTCGACGGGCGCAAGAAGATAGCAGACCTCGATATGCCCGGCATGCCGCATCTCGGCTCCGGGATTACCTGGCAGTGGAAAGATCCGCAGGGCAAGATGCGCATGGTGATGGCCTCGCCTAATCTCAACGAGGGGCTGGTCAGCGTGATTGATCTTGAAACTTACGAAAACATCAAACAGATCAAGACGCTGGGGCCTGGTTTTTTCATGCGCAGTCATGAAAACAGCCGCTACGCCTTTACCGACTCGATGATGAGCAAGGCGCACAAGAACGTGTTGCAGGTCATCGACAAGCAGACGCTTGAGGTCGTGCACGAATTCAAGGCAGCGCCAGGGCAAACGCTGGCGCACGTTGAATTTACCCGAGATGGCCGTTACGCGCTGGCCAGCCTTTGGGAGATGGATGGCGCGCTGGTTGTGATTGATACGAAAACGCTGAAGGAAATAAAACGTATCCCCGCCAGGAAGCCGGTCGGCAAGTACAACATCTGGAACAAAATTACGCGCTCAGAGGGTACCTCCC
>CAJAWW010000148.1 GCA_903946745.1 uncultured beta proteobacterium | reverse complement strand
GTCGAGAATTTCCGGAAGTTCGATGTCGTCGGATTCACCGGGCACAAAAATGGCCGAAAAACCGAATTCCTCGTTGTGGTTCCAGTCCAGAATGTTGGCACATACCGTGCCCGACTGCGAAACCAGCGCGAGATTGCCCGCCGGCACCGGCAGGATGATCGGGGTCAGATTGATATTGGCGTGCGGCAGGATGTAACCCAGCGCATGCGGACCAAAGAGCCGGATGTTGCTACGTGCCACAATTTCGTTCAACCGCATCCCGGCAGGGGTGTCCGGACGCAGGTTGCTGGAAAATACCACGGCAGCACGAATGCCACGCTGCACACAGGCCTCGACGATGTCCGGAACAAATTGCGCCGGGGTAGCGATCAGCGCCAGTGAAAGCGGTGCTCGAATATCGCCCAGTGTGGCGTAACAGGGATGGCCATCGAGTTCTGCATGTTTGCGTGAGACCACATGCAGCCGCGAAGCAAATGCGCCGTTACGCAGATTGTGCAACAGTCCGTGACCAAAGCTCCCCGATTCCGGGCTGGCACCGAAGAATACGATACCGGACGGGGCGAGAAAGTGTTGTAGCGGTGTACGGTAGGGTGACATGGGGCAGAAGAACGACTATTCAGGGCACATGTGACCACGGCCGTGGTCACAGCCTCTTGTTATTTGCCGGGAGCCCTGTCGCTCAGGTCAACCAGCGTTTCAATGGCGCCCACCACGTTGCCACGAATATCGTGCAGCGGTGCAGCCATAAAATGCAGCCATTTGCCGCTCTCGCCGAACGCCGGGAAAAAATCGCGGGCTTCAAACGCGCCCTGAACCAATGCCGACGGATGTGCGCGTTCGGCATACGACTCTTTCAGTTGCTCAATGCTGACACCACGAACAATCAGCTCGGCGAGCACCACACGACGTGATTCATCGGGGTAAAAGGCACGCCAGACTTCATCTTTGCTAATTACCTCGGCGGCCAACACACCGGTCAAGGTTTCGCAGGCACGGTTCCAGTGGGTGGCACGGCAATTTTCGTCAAGAACGAACGTCGCCACCGGGCTGCCGGATACAATTTCCGCAAGCTGCCGCTGCGCCTGACGCCGCGAGATATCTGCTTCCATGCGCTCGGAAACATCTTGCAGGGTTTCGACGCAACCAACGATTTCACCATCCGCATTGCGAATCGGTGCGGCCGAAAAAGCCAGCCAGCATCCCTCTTCACCAAAGGTCGGGAAAAAGGCTTCCGATTCCCAACCATCCACCGCATGCTCGGCACGCCGATAGTTGCCGTGGTAAAACTTTTCCAGCAGAAACTCTGAGCCACCGTCCACCACAATATCGGCCATCACCGGGCGGTGAAATGGATAAAAGGCGCGCCACTGGTGATGCGTGCCCAGTACTTCGGCCGCGGGTACACCGGACATCCGGGCGAGCGCCTCGTTCCAATAAACGATGACATGACTTGAATCAATCACAAAGGTGGGCACCGGACTGCCGTCGAGAATGCGCGCGGCGTCGGTGAGTGCAGCATCGGTCATTTCGTCCCCCAAAAGCCCTACATCACTATACGTTTAATAATACCCCATCGTAGCAGCAGGTTGTTTTCTAGATTGATCCTGAAAACTCAATTCTCACCACAGAGGACACGGAGAACACAGAGAAAAACCACAACCCGTCGACATGCCTGCCCACCCGTCAGGTGAGTGTAATTTTTGTTTCAATGCATTGTTTTTCCTCTGTGTTCTCCGTGCCCTCCGTGCCCTCCATGGTGAGCTGGGTTTTATAGGTTGATCTATTGATTGATCTGTCGACGCATGCGGTGCGGACAATCCGATTATCACAAAGTTATACTGATCGAATGCGTATCGAAGAAGAACTCAAGCTTGACTTCAAGGATGTCCTGATCCGACCAAAACGCTCGACCCTGACGTCGCGCGCTGAAGTTGATATTTCGCGCCAGTTTGTGTTTCGCACCTCGCGGCGCACCTACAAGGGCATCCCGATCATTGCCGCCAATATGGATACGGTGGGCACACTTGATATGGCACGCACGCTGGCGGGTCACGGTTTGGCAACGGCCTTGCACAAGCACTACGACGAGCACCTTCTGATCGACTTTTTCCGTGCGCTGCCGGCGACTGACACCGTGTTTTATTCGATGGGTATTGCGCGGGTCGATTACGAAAAATTTCACCGGGTCAATGCAGCGCTCACTACGGATACGGCAGACGCAACAGATACAGCAAATACGGGGCAAGGCATTGCCAGCCTCTGCGTTGATGTCGCGAACGGCTATACCAAGAGCTTTGTCGACTTCATTCACAAATTGCGTGAGGAATATCCCGACAAAACCCTGATGGCCGGCAATGTGGTCACCGGTGAAATGACCGAAGAACTGATCCTCGCGGGGGTCGATATCGTCAAGGTCGGCATCGGGCCGGGGTCGGTGTGCACCACGCGTCGCATGACCGGTGTTGGCTACCCGCAGCTTTCGGCCATCATTGAATGCGCGGATGCCGCACACGGGTTGGGGGGATTGATTTGCGCTGATGGTGGCTGCACCTCACCTGGCGATCTGGCCAAAGCCTTTGGCGGCGGTGCCGATTTCATCATGCTGGGTGGCATGCTGGCAGGTCACGATGAGTGTGGCGGTGAAGTCGTTGAAACGAACGGCATGCGCAAGATGGCGTTTTATGGCATGAGCTCACGCGCCGCCATGGACAAATATGCCGGCGGCGTTGCTGAATATAGAGCCTCGGAAGGAAAGCAAGTACTCATTGACCATCGTGGCGCGGTGGAGGCCACGTTGCAGGATATTCTCGGGGGCGTTCGTTCCGCCTGCACCTACGTGGGTGCGCGCCGGCTCAAAGAGCTTTCCAAGCGCACCACCTTTATCCGCGTTGCCCGGCAGCTGAACGACTGGTTCGGCGAACGCTGATTGCATCGCGTCATTTACGATAGATTCACGATACATTCACTGCCATAAGCTCGGTGCGCGCTTCGTCCAGATGCTGCTTGATGAGGCGAAACGTTGCAACGGCGCTCTCACAGGCATCTTCTCCCGCC
>CAJAWW010000147.1 GCA_903946745.1 uncultured beta proteobacterium | reverse complement strand
CGTTTTGTTTCCGTTCCTGAACAATCAAGTGGTGCGTTGATTCCGGATGGCCGCCTCGCACCCGGCGCGCTGCATACGATCAGCATGGGCACATCCGAAATGCCGGGGATCTACCGACTTGAGATTCAAACCATTGCCGGCGGCGGCAAGGTGTCGGCTTCGGGTGCGGCACCACGCGAACCGGTGCGGGTGGCTTTCGACTATTTCAAAGCCAACGCTTCACGCATTAGCGCATCGATCAAGCCCAGCGAACACGATTTCCACCTTCAGCTTGTCGAGTTGCAGAGCGCCGGGGCACCGCAGTCATTTACGTTGGCCAGCTTCATCGCGCTGTGCTCGGCTGCACTGGGCCGGCCAGTTCAGTCACAGATGGCGATCATGGGTGATATGAGTCTGGGCGGCACGGTGGTGCAGGTGCGGAACCTGGCGGAAAGCTTGCAGGTTGCGTTTGATGCCGGCGCCAAGAAGATACTGCTGCCGATGTCGAGCGTTGGCGATATTCCGAGCGTACCCGGTGAGCTGTTCGCGAAGTTCCAGACAAGTTTCTATTCTGACCCAGTGGATGCGGTGTTCAAGGCGATTGGGGTGGAGTGATGTGTGCCTCGACGGCGCAACACTTCACCGAGCTGACGTTTAGCAACGGAGAAAGATTACTCATCGCTGTCCGCTGATGGCCGCCAGCGGCTCGCCAGAAAATTCCTGTGAACTGAGGTTTTTCGGACCTCAATCCAGCACGTGACTCACCAGACCATCGGCCAGTTTTGGTTCAAACCACGTTGATTTGGGTGGCATCACGTTGTTGCTGTCGGCCACGGCCATTAGCTGATCCATGCGTGTCGGATGCAGCGCGAAGGCCACGGCCATCTCGCCCGAGTCGACACGTTTTTCGAGTTCTGCCAGGCCGCGAATGCCGCCGACGAAATCAATGCGTTTGTCGCGGCGCAGGTCGGTGATGCCAAGCAGCGGGCCGAGCAGGTGATCGGAGAGCAAGGAAACATCGAGGCTCGCCACCGGGTCGGCGGGAATTAGCGCCGGCTTGATGGTCAGCGCATACCACTGGCCGGGCAGATACATGCCGAATTCGCCCGCGCAGGCCGGGTGCACGCGTGCGGGGCTGGGCGTGACGTTGAAGGCTTCGGCGAGGCGTGTGACCAGCGTCGACTTTTCAAGTCCGTGCAAATCCTTGACGACGCGGTTGTAGTCGAGAATCTTCATCTGGTGCTGCGGGAAGATCACGGCGAGAAATACATCCGACGATAGCGTGTGACCCTCTTGACGGCGCGCTGCGGAAACACGCGATGCGGCCGCTGAACGGTGATGACCATCGGCAATGTAGAGTGCGGCCATGACATCGAAGGCACGCGTGATGGCGTCGATTTGAGCGGCATCGTCGATCACCCAGATCTGGTGACGGATGCCGTCATCGGCGGTGACGTCGGCTGCGGGTGTGTTTGCGGTCGCGGCGGCAATCAACGCGTCGGCGGTGGCAGAATCGGGATAGGCCAGCAACACCGGCCCGGTTTGCGCGTTGGTGGCCTCGATCTGGCGCACGCGGTCGTCTTCTTTATCGGGGCGGGTGAATTCATGCTTGCGGATGCGGTTGCTGTCATAGTCGGTGACATTCGCGGCGGCGACCAGACCGGTTTGCACATGGCCGTTCATGGTCAGGCGATAGGCGTAGTAGCACGGTTTTTCGTCACGCACCAGTACGCCTGCCGTCACCATGGCGGCGAGATTTTCGGCGGCTTTGGCATAGACCTCCGGCGTGTAGGGATCAACGTCTGCGGCCAGATCAATTTCCGGTTTTGAAATGTGCAGGAACGACCACGGTTTGCCGGCTGCACGTTCGCGCGCTTCGGCGCTGGACAGCACATCGTAGGGGGGGGCGGCAATTTCGGTGGCGCGACCGGGCGCGGGGCGCAAGCCACGGAAGGGTTTTATCAATGTGTTTTGCATGCGCATCAGACAGCCTTTCTTGCGGCCAGTGGATCGCGGAGCGCCGCGTGGGCGTTACGGATCATGGTGTCTGTTGTATTCCAGTCGACGCAGGCGTCGGTGACCGAGCAACCGTATTTCAGAGTTGTCAGATCTGCGGGAATCGACTGGTTGCCGGCCTCGATAAAACTTTCGATCATGACGCCGACGATGGATTGATTGCCCAGCCGCAGTTGATTGACCACATCTTGCATTACCAGTGGTTGCAAGTCAGGCTTCTTGTAACTGTTGGCGTGCGAGCAATCGACGACAATGTTTTTGGCCAGTTTGGCTTTGGTCAGCGCAGCCTCGGCCAGCGCGACGCTGACGGTATCGTAATTTGGCCGGTCGCCGCCGCCGCGCAGCACCAGATGGCCGTAGCGATTGCCGCGCGTGCGCGTGACCGATGAGCGGCCTTGTGCGTTAATGCCAAGAAAACTGTGGGGTTTTGAGGCGGAAATAATGGCATTGACGGCTGCATCGAGCGAACCGTCGGTGCCGTTCTTGAAGCCGACCGGGGTTGATAAGCCGGAGGACATTTCGCGGTGGGTTTGTGATTCCGAGGTGCGTGCGCCGATGGCTGTCCAGGCGATCAGGTCGCCGAGGTATTGAGGCGAGATCGGATCAAGCGCCTCGGTGCCGGTGGGCAGACCGACTTCATTCACCGCCAGCAGAAATTCGCGGGCTTTTTGCACGCCCTCTTCGATATGGAAGGAATCATCCATCCGCGGGTCGTTGATGTAGCCTTTCCAGCCCGTGGCGGTGCGTGGTTTTTCAAAATACACGCGCATCACCAGCAGCATGGTGTCGCTAACTTCATCGGCCAGTATTTTCAAACGCCGCGCATAGTCGAGGCCGGCAACGGGGTCGTGGATCGAACAGGGACCGACGACGACGAACAGGCGCGGATCGCGACCGTCGAGGATCGCCTCCAGCGCGCGGCGACCTGCCAGCACGGTGCGCGCAGCGGCTTCTGACATCGGCACGCGGGCATGGATTTCCTCCGGCGTGGGCATCGGGTCGAAGGCTTCGATATTGAGATTTTCAGTTTGTTGCATGAGAAGTTATCCGTTATGTTTTATTTGAGACGGGTACTGGAATGCGGCAGGGATTCTATCTGCGTTTATTTACCACGCCAGAGTTCCTCTACGCGTGCGTCTCTGCCGCAGCTTTTGCGGTAGTAGTAGTAGCGAACCAGATTCTTTTTGTAGTAATCCTGATGGTAGTCTTCGGCCAGCCAGAACGTTGTGGCTTGAGCAAGTTCGGTGTGAATGGTTTTGAATTTTCCGCTCTTGAGCAATGCGTCGCGACTGGCCACCGCCGCGGTGCGCTCGGCCTCATTTTGCCAATAGATGCCGCTGCGATACTGGCTGCCAGCATCGCAAAACTGTCGGTCTTTGACGGTGGGATCAATGTGCCGCCAGAAATAATCGAGTAATTGCGGGTAGCTGACTTTTTGCGGATCGTAGATCACCCGCACGGCTTCGGTGTGCCCGGTTCCCCCCGCGCTGACCTGTTCGTAGGTGGGGTTGGTGGTTTTTCCAGCGGTATAGCCCGATTCCACTTCAATCACACCGGAAAGTTTTTCGAAGTCGCTTTCAATGCACCAGAAGCAGCCGCCGGCGAAAATGGCGGTTGCACTTTTGCCAGACGGTGTGTCGGCATGGACAGTTGCCGACAGAACGGCGTTGAGGGCGAACATTGTTGTCAGGAAAAGTGTTCTCATGTCCGTAGCGCCGGTAAGGGGTCGCCTTTCACAATGAATTTCAGTGCGACCCCGTTATTGCAGTAGCGTTTTCCTGTCGGTGGCGGGCCATCGTTGAAAACGTGCCCCTGATGCCCACCACAGCGCGCGCAGTGATATTCAATGCGTGGGTAGAACAATCCGAAATCGGTTTTTGTGCCCACAGTATCGGGCAAGGGTTGCCAGAAGCTCGGCCAACCGGTACCGCTTTCGTATTTGTGGGCGCTGTCGAACAGCGCTTGGTTGCACGCCGCGCATATAAATGTGCCCACGCGCTTTTCTGCATTCAGCGCGCTGCTGCCGGCGGGTTCGGTGCCTTCTTCAAAGAGCACGCGGTAAGACTCGGGCGGCAGAAGCTTCTTCCACTCCGATTTTGATTTATTCAGCGGGAAGCTACTGGCAGCGCGCGCAGTTCCCACGGAAAATCCGGGTAACGAGAATGTAGCCACTACTGCCGAAGTGCGTGAAAGCCAGTCGCGACGGTTCATGCTTTTTCTCCTTGAGTGACTCAGACATCATCAGGGTTTGCCAAGGATGAAGCGGGCGTATTGGTTGTCTTCACCCATGATGTGTTCCAGAAGCCAGATGGTCACAAATAGATTGAGCTTCAGGGGCGCACCTTTGACTTTGTGCTCATGGGTCTCGTCGAGCAGTTTGGCCACTACGGCTTCGAGCTCGCGGTGGCGCAGTTTGTGTGCTTCAAGATCCGGATAGTGGTGTGAGGCCAGGTACTGTTCTTCGCTGGCAAAGTGTGTTTTTGTGTATTTCAGCAGTTCTTCCAGCGCGTGCGCCGCCGAATTGAAGCCGGCTTCTTCAAGCAGATGATCGGAACCGATCGAGCGGAACTCTTCGATCAGTTGAATCCAGCGGGCATGCTGGGCGTCCATCGCGTCGATACCGATGCTGTACTTGGGGTCAATGATTGGCGTATTTGGCATGGTAACCACCTAGTCAGTTACGGAGCGTGTTTATCCGGCGAAATTAAATCAACAGGGATCAACGTAACACAGTTGCCGCCGATTTTTTTGGCGTTGTGTTTTTTGTTTCATCTCGGCTTGAGTTTGTGGAAAAGATCGCGCACCGCAACCACGCGGTCTTTGAAGGTGGCGCTGCTTTTTGAGCAGATGAGTTTGTCCTGCCCCGCCAGCTTGACACTGCGGTCGGTCTGAATCAGGCGGATGATATTGGCCGGGTCGAGCGGAGGATTGGGCACGAACTGGAGTGAGATTGCATTCGGGCCGGCGTCCAGTTTGGCCACACCGAGCGGCTTGCCGAGCAGGCGCAGGCGGTGGGTATCCATCAATGCTAGCGTTTGCGTCGGCATTTCGCCGTAACGGTCGATCAGTTCTTCTTGCATCAGGCGCAGCTCGTCTTCGGTGTCGCAGTTGGCGAGCCGCTTGTAGAGCGTCAGGCGTTCATGCACGTCGGGGCAGTAGTCGTTGGTCAGCAGCGCGGGGGTGTGCAGGTTTATTTCCGAGGTGACTGACAGCGGCTGAGTGAGATCCGGCACTTTTTCGCCGGCTTTCAGTGCGCGCACGGCGGCGTTGAGCATGTTGGTGTACATCGCAAAGCCGATTTCGTGAATGTCGCCGGACTGGCTTTCGCCCAGCACTTCACCGGCACCACGGATTTCAAGATCGTGCATGGCGAGAAAAAAGCCGGAGCCGAGTTCTTCCATGGCCTGAATGGCATCAAGCCGGCGCTGTGCCTGTGTGGTGGGCTTGGCATCTTCGTGCGTCAGCAGGTAGGCGTAGGCCTGATGGTGACTGCGCCCGACGCGGCCGCGCAACTGGTGCAATTGTGCCAGGCCGAACTTGTCGGCGCGGTTGATGACGATGGTGTTGGCGTGGGGGTTGTCGATACCGGTTTCGATAATGGTCGAACACAGCAGCAGGTTGTGTTTCTGCTGGGTAAATTCGCGCATCACGCGTTCCAGTTCGCGTTCCGGCAACTGGCCGTGGCCGATGACGATGCGCGCTTCGGGCAGCAGTTTTTCCAGCCGCTCGCGCATGTTTTCGATGGTGTCGACCTCGTTGTGCAGAAAATACACCTGACCGCCGCGCTTGAATTCGCGCAGGCAGGCTTCGCGCACTTGTCCTGCCGACCATTTGGTGACGAAGGTCTTGATGGCGAGGCGCTTTTGCGGCGGCGTGGCGATGACGGAGAAATCGCGCAGACCTTCGAGCGACAGCCCCAGCGTGCGCGGGATGGGCGTGGCGGTCAGCGTCAGAATGTCGACTTCGGCGCGCAAGGCCTTCAGGGCTTCTTTCTGGCGCACGCCGAAGCGGTGTTCTTCATCGACGATCACCAGCCCCAAGCGGTCGAACTGCACGTCGGGTTGCAGCAGGCGGTGGGTGCCGATGAGAATGTCGATCTTGCCTTCGCCCAACAGTTTGATGGCCTCGGCTTGTTCTTTGGCGTTGCGAAAGCGCGAGAGTTCGGCGATCTTTACCGGCCATTCGTGACCGACCTGCGCAAAGCGGTCGGAAAAATTCTGGAAATGCTGTTCGGCCAGCAGCGTGGTGGGGCACAGCACGGCCACCTGTTTGCCGTCGGCAATGGCAACAAATGCGGCACGCATGGCGACTTCGGTCTTGCCGAAACCCACATCGCCGCAGATCAGCCGATCCATGGGTTTGCCGGAGGTCATGTCGCCAATCACGGCATTGATGGCGGCTTGCTGGTCGGGCGTTTCCTCGAAGCCAAAGCCGTCGGCAAAGGTTTCCAGATCATGGGGGTTCAGCTTGAAGGTGTAGCCCTGGCGGGCGGCACGCTGGGCATACAGGTGCAACAATTCGGCGGCGGTGTCGCGCACTTGTTCGGCGGCTTTGCGGCGGGCTTTTTCCCACTGGCCGCTGCCCAGCGTGTGCAATTGCACGGCTTCCGGGTCGGCACCGCTGTAGCGTGTGATGACTTGCAGTTGCGACACCGGCACATAGAGTTTGGCGGCGTTGGCGTATTCGAGATGCAGAAACTCGGTGCTTTCTCCCTGTTGGCCTTCGCCGAAATTCATCTGCACCAAGCCCTGATAGCGGCCGATGCCGTGGTTTTCATGCACCACCGGGTCGCCGATCTTGAGCTCGGACAGATCACGCAACCAGCCTTCAAGGTTTGCCCGGCGCGCTTCACTGCGCCGCCCTCTGGGGCGGGCGGTGGCGGCGTACAGCTCGTTTTCGGTGATGATTGCCAGCTGCGGCAGGAGAAAGCCGCCGGACAAGGGGCCGACGCCGAGCATGAAATGCTCGGCTGCGACATTGAAGGTGGAAAAATCCGCGCAGGCGGGTGCCGGGAGCGCGTATTCGGTCAGATAGTCGTTGAGGGTTTCGCGTCGTCCCGGTGATTCGGCAAGCAGCAGTACGCGCGAAGTGCCGGAGCAGGAATATTCGGCAAGGAATTCGCGCAGTCGCGCCAGTGGGTCGTCGGCCTTGCGATCGACGGCCAGGGGCGGTAATTTTGCCGTCTCCCCAGCGTCGACTTTTAAGGTGTATTGCGGCAGCGGTTTGATGGCGATGAAGAATGCCTCGTCACGCAAAAATAGTTCGCCGGGCGGTAGCACGGGGCGCGAACGGTCACCGCCGAGCATTTTGTAGCGGCCGTCGGTGTCGTTCCAGAATTCGGCGATGGCGGCCGCGACATCGCCGTGCAAAAGCAGCGTGCTGTGTGCCGGTAGATAGTCGAACAGCGTGGCAGTGTGCTCGAAAAACAGCGGCAGATAGTATTCAATGCCGGCGGGCAGAATGCCGCTGGAGACATCTTTGTACAGACCAATTCGCGTGGCGTCGCCCTCAAAGGTTTCACGAAAACGTTGGCGGAACATGTTGCGCCCGGATTCGCCGGAGGGGAATTCGCGCGCAGGTAGCAGGCGAATTTCCGGCACCGGGTAGAGCGTGCGCTGCGTATCGACATCAAAGCTGCGCAGGGTTTCGATTTCGTCGTCGAACAGTTCAATGCGGTAGGGCAGGGTGGTGCCCATGGGAAATAGATCGATCAAGCCACCGCGCACGCTGTATTCACCGGCCGTAACAACCTGCGTGACATGCTGGTAGCCGCCGACGGTGAGTTGTTGGCGCAACTTGTCGATATCGAGTTTCTCGCCTTTCTTCATGAAGAAGGTGTGCGCGGCGAGGAAAGACGGCGGTGCGAGACGGGTCACGGCGGTCGAGGCGGCGGCGATCAGCAGGTCGCATTCGTTGCGCGAGACGGCGTGCAGCGTGGCGAGTCGCTCGGAGATTAGATCCTGATGCGGTGAAAAGCTGTCGTAGGGCAGGGTTTCCCAGTCGGGCAGCAGGTGGATGCGCAGCGCCGGTGCGAACCACGCGCATTCCTCAGCGAGTCGTTGCGCTTCCAGGGGGCTTGCGGTGATGACCACGAACAGCCCGGGCTGCCCCTGCACGGCCAATTGCGCAATCGCCAGCGCATCGGCCGATGCGGAAAAGCAGGGGAGTGCAACGCGCTGGCCGGGCTTGGGCGCGGCAGGAAATGGCAACATGGAGGACAGCGGGGAGGATATGCCGGACACAGTCAAATCGCGTGAAACGAGGGCGAGGGGCGCGGATTATACGTTCTGCACGCCAGACACAGATGCGTTACAGGTGTCGCACGTACTGCTCAAACGCGTCAAGCGGGAGCGGCCGGCTGAAGTAATAGCCCTGATAGGCATGGCAGCCTGACTGGAGGAGGAAAATCCGTTGCTCATCGTTTTCCACGCCTTCGGCAATTACGCTCAGGCCAAGGTTTTGTGCCAGGGCGACGACGGTTCTGGCGATGGCGGCGTCGTTGGGGTCGATCAGCACGTCACGGACGAAGGACTGGTCGATCTTTAGCTGATCCAGAGGCAAACGTTTCAGATACGACAGTGAGGAATAACCGGTACCAAAATCATCCAGCGAGAAACCGACACCGTGAGCTTTCAGCGACGACATTTTCTCGATCACGTTTTGTACGTTTTCAACCAGCAGGCTTTCAGTCAGTTCCAGTTTCAAGCGTGCGGGATTGGCACCGGTATTACGCAGCGTCGTCAGGACTTGTTCGACAAAGTTTTGCTGGCGGAACTGGCGGGCGCTGACGTTCACGGCCAGTGTCAGTGCGGCAAATTCCGGCTGACCCGCCCAGGCGGCCAGTTGGGCGCAGGCAGTGTGCAACACCCACTGCCCCAACGGCAGAATGGCACCGGTTTCTTCAGCGAGTGGAATGAACTCTGCGGGAGACACCAACCCGCGTTGCGGATGCTGCCAGCGCACTAAGACTTCGGCACCGATCGCCCCCCGCTGCTCTTCGATCTGGGCTTGAAAATGCAGCAGGAACTGCTGGTCATGCAAGGCGGTGCGCAACCCCTCTTCCAGTGCTGCGCGTGTCATGACGGCGGTTTCCATGGCTGGATCGAAAAAACGCACCGCATTGCGCCCGGAGGCCTTGGCTTTGTACATGGCCATGTCGGCCTGCTTCAGCAAGTCATCGATGGACACCGTGGCACCCTGAAATAGCGTCACCCCCATGCTGGCCGCGCTGTGATGCGTGATGTCGCTCAGTTGGTCGCCCAGTTGATAGGTCTGATCCAGTATGGCCAGAATTTTTTCGGCAACCACTTCGGTTGCTTGCGCCGCTTCCTGTTTGTCGGTGCACAGTCCGGGCAGGATGACAACGAACTCGTCGCCCCCGACCCGCGCCAGAGTGTCGCCCTCGCGCAGGCAGGTGGTGAGCCGCTTGGCCACCTGCCGCAGCAAGTGATCGCCGATATCATGACCCAGCGAGTCATTGAGCGTCTTGAAGTTGTCCAGATCGATCAGCAGCAAGGCACCCTGTTCGCCGCTGCGACTGCTGGCGCTCAGCGCCTGCTTGAGTCGGTCTTGCAGCAGGATGCGATTGGGCAGGCCGGTCAGTTGGTCGTAAAACGCAAGATTCTGGATCTGCTCTTCATTTTTCTTGCGATCGGTGACATCGATATGCATGCCGACATAGTGGGTAACCAGTCCATCATCATCCGTGACGGCCGTGATGGTGAGCCACTTGGGATGAACCTCGCCGTTCTTGTGCCGATCCCAGATTTCTCCCTGCCAGCTACCGGTGCGATTGATGGTGTCCCACATGGCCTGATAGAACGACTTGTCGTGATGCCCTGATTTGAGGATACGCGGGCTCTTGCCCACGATATCCTCGGCCGTGTAGCCCGTGCTGTGGATGAATGCACGATTGACCCGTTGGACAATTCCGCTGGCGTCGGTGACGATCATGCATTCGTCGGACTGGAAGGCGGCAGCGGCGATGCGTAGTTCGGCTTCAGCTTGTTTTTGATGGGTGACGTCACGCAAGGCGCTGGCAAAGAAGACGCCTTGCGCGGTTTCGATTCGGCTCAGGCTGATTTCAACATCGCATTCGCTGCCATCCTTGCGTTGTGCGGTAACCCGGCGTCCTTCTCCCATGCGTCGTGCTCCCGGGGTTTGCGCAAAGCTCTCGCGCAGTGCCGGATGTCGCGAGCGCAGCCGGTCAGGAACCAGTGCCTCGATCGACTGGCCGATCAGTTCATCGACAGCGTAGCCCAGTAGTCGTTTGATCTGCTGATTGGCCATGGTGATGATGCCTTGCTCACTGCTGATGAGCAGGGCATCCGGGCTGGCATCGAAAATCGAATTCAGACGCGCTTCGCTGGCTTGCAATGCCTGTTCGATTCGTTTGCGTTCGCTGATGTCCTCAAAAATCGTGGCGAAATAATTGTCGCGCACGGCAATGACGCGAAAGCGGAAGTGCCTTTCCAGCGGTGCGAAATAGGCTTCGAATTCCTCGGCCTGCTGCAATTCGACCACGCGGGCGAAACGTGCGAGGAAGGGCGCTTCTGTCATCCCGTAAGCGACGGAGGCGAACTTGCCTTCCACGGCGCTTGCGACAAGACCGGTATGTAGCGCGTAGGAAGGGTTCACGCCGAGGATGCGGTAATCCAGCGGCTGTCCTTCAGCCCCCAGCACCAGTTCATGCAGTGCCATGCCCTCGGTCATGTTGGTGAACAGGGTCTGGAAGCGCTCTTCGCTCAGTGCCAGTTCGCGGGCATGTCGTTCCTGTTTTTGGCGTTCGATCTCGCGCGCCAGACGGCGCATTTCGAGCAGGCTGCCAATGCGGACAAAGAGTTCTTCATCGACCACCGGTTTGATGATGTAGTCGGTAACGCCGAGGTTGAAGAGTTCGATGCGCCGTGTTTTTTCGTCGAATGCCGTCACCGCCAGGATGGGTGTATCGCCCTTGGCGCTGGTCATGCGCCGTATCTGATTGACGAAAGCCAGGCCGCTCATGGTGCCGTCAAGCACGATGTCGGTCAGCACCAGATCGAAGTCTTCATGGATAAATTGCGTCAGTGCCTCATTGGCCGAAGCATGGGCTTCAACGTAGAGTCCGCGACGTTCCAGCATGAGCTTTAGCAGGTCGCGCTGGCTCTTGTTGTCTTCGACGTAGAGAATGCGCCCCTGCAACATGGCGTGCGGTGACGGAAAGCGCGTGATGAAGGCCAGCAACTGTTCGACATCGTGCTTCTGGAATATTTCGGTCACACCGGCCGGTAAGGCTTTGGCCAGTGATTTCTGATCGTCGACCGAGGTTAGCAGCACAAATGGCTTGGCGGAAAATTGCGCCATAAGCCTGACCCGCCGGCACAGTTCTACCCCTTCCATGTCGGCCAGGTAATAACCGGAACAGATGAAATCAATTTCCCGTTGCGCAATCAGCGCGAGTGCTTCTTGTCCTGAATTGCATACCAGCAGTTCGCAGTCTGCCACGGGCAAGGATGCCGCGAAGAGGCTTTGAAAGGTTTTACTGCTGTCAGCCAGCAGAATCTTGCGGCGGGTGTCGGAGGGTTTTTCGGTGGTCATGCCAGCAGTTGCAGGATAAATCGCTGTGGGGCATCAAGTGGATTTCTGAGTCAGGACTCTAGCAATTTTCCGCTGTAATGGCGATGAGAAATTACATGAAAAATCACAACAAGCACTTGGGAAAAGCACGGCGTTGGGAAAAGTTTTGGCTAAACTGCGGTGTCAGCAAGGATCAGCAATGCCAAGGAAATTCTCCCAATGGCGTCAATGGAAAAAAATAGCATTAGTGTGAAAAGCCGTGCTGGCCATGCCACGCCAGTGTTGCCGCGCGTGCCAACGTCCAATGCTGAAAACCAGCATCATCTCGAAGCCAGCGTCGAGATGATGGCCGCTGTCGCCGGAGCCACCACCGAGGATGGCGTCTGGCTGGACGTGATCCGCAAAATGGATGAGGTCTATAACGATCTGCTTGAGTATGAGGTAGCGCTGGAAGAAAAAAACGCAGCGCTGGAAGATTCGCAACAGTTCATTACGTCGGTGCTGACTTCGATGTCCGATCTGTTGATCGTTTGCAGTCGTGCGGGGGTGATCGAAAGTGTGAATGAGGCGCTGGCATCCTTGCTCGGCATGGATGCGCAGACCTTGCATGGCCGCATGGTGTTCGATCTGTTTGCTGATGACGAGTCGCGTGCGCGCGCCGGACGTGTGTTTTCAGATCAGCATAGTCGGGTGATTGAAGACTGCGAAATGCAGTTGAAAGCCGCCAACGGTAGTGTGATTCAAGTGTCGTTGAACTGTACGCCGCGTTATAGCGGGCTGGGGAAAATGCTCGGGCAGGTCATTACCGGGCGTCCGGTGGGTGAGTTGCGTCGTGCGTATCAGGCACTGCGGCGCGCACATGACGATTTGAAACTAACCCAGCAACAATTGCTACATGCCGAAAAAATGGCGTCGCTGGGTCGGTTGGTCGCAGGGGTTGCTCATGAACTCAATAATCCGATTAGCTTTGTCTATGGCAATGCGCTGGCAATGAAGCGTTACGCCGAGCGTTTTTCTCGCTACTTGAATGCAGTGCATGCCGATGTGCCGCGTGCCGAACGTGATGCGCTGCGCACCGAACTGCGTATTGATCGCATGCTCGACGATCTTCCGGCGCTGATTGATGGCACCGTAGAAGGTGCCGAGCGCACGCGCGACATTGTTGATGCACTGAAGCGTTTTTCGGCAACCGACCGCGACGAACGCCGGCTATTCGATCTGGTCGAGGTGGTCGAACGGTCTGTGCACTGGGTGGGCAAGGCCGCCGGTGCGCAGTTTGATGTGCGTGTAGCGCTCCCTGAAACGCTCGAAATCAACGGTTCGCCGGGACAGATCCAGCAGGTGGTGATGAATCTGGTGCAGAACGCCGCCGATGCAACCAATATGACGGGGATGACGACTGCGCCTGGGGCGGTGCGCGAGCGCTGGCTGGAAATATCGGCGGAATTGTCAGGCGCTGTCGTGATCCTTGAGTTTCGCGACAGCGGGCCGGGAATCAAGCCCGAACACCTGGACAAACTGTTTGACCCTTTTTTCACCACCAAACCGGTGGGGCAGGGCACCGGGCTCGGGCTGGCAATCAGCTACGGTATTGTTGAGCGACATGGTGGCAGTCTGTCTGCCATCAATCATCCGAAAGGGGGCGCGCTGTTCACACTCCGTCTGCCTCTGGCCTCACCCGATATGTCCGCTACCCATGACATCGCTGGAAAGGCTCCGGCGTGAAGCAAGTGTTGTGCGCCAAGCTCGTTTGCCACCCGGCAAGCCCGGTGGCTGGCGTCGTGAACATTGCCGTCGAGGTGTTTACCGATTCAGCCGGTGCTGCGCGGGTGATGTTTGAGCTCGATGCGGAGCCGGGGGTGCTGGCTACACTGGTGATGCCCGCGCCGCGCCCACCGGCTGCGGCCGATCAATTGTGGCGGCATACTTGTGGTGAATTGTTCGTCGCGCTTCCCGGCGACACCGCTTATCGTGAATTTAATTTTTCTCCATCGGGGGCGTGGGCTGGATATGCGTTTTCTGATTACCGCACGCCTGACCCCATGGTTGATGCACTCTCCGTCTCCGTGACCCGCGTCACGATGGATCGACACCCCGGTGGCTGGCGTTTGAGCGGGCTGCTGCCGCCGGGATCCCTGTCCGATGAGCCTGAAATGCCTGTGATGGAGGTGGCGACAACGATGGTTCTGGAAACGACCGGCGGTGCTCTGAGCTACTGGGCGCTGCGGCATCCGGCGGCACAGCCCGATTTTCATCATCGGGATGGTTTTTTGAGTATTGAACTGAACAATATTGAGCAAAACCATGTTGAGCAGAACCATGCAAACCGGCCTTGATCGACTGATCGCTGACACCCGCTTGCGCCAGCGCCTTGCCGGGCGGCGCGTGGCCTTGCTGGCGCATCCGGCCTCGGTGACGCGCGCGCTGACGCATAGTCTTGATGCGCTGGCGTTGCTGCCGGAAATTCAACTATCTGCCGCCTTGGGGCCGCAGCATGGTCTGCGTGGCGATAAACAGGACAACATGATCGAATCGCCCGACTATGTTGATCCGCAGCACGGCATTCCGGTGTTCAGCCTGTATGGCGAGGTGCGCCGGCCGAGTGCTGCAATGATGGCGCACTTTGATGTGCTGCTGGTCGATCTGCAGGATCTGGGTTGCCGTATCTACACCTTCATCACCACGCTGCGTTATGTGCTGGAAGCCGCCGCCAGCCATGGCAAAACGGTCTGGGTACTCGACCGACCAAATCCGGCCGGCCGGCCAGTTGAGGGGCTGACGCTACGTGACGGCTGGGATAGTTTCGTGGGTGCAGGGCCGATGCCGATGCGTCACGGACTAACGCTTGGTGAGCTGGCGCACTGGTTCATTGCGCAATTCAAGCTTGACGTTGATTGCGAGGTGGTGCCCATGCAGGGCTGGCGGCCTGATGACGCGCCCGGCTATGGCTGGCCGCTGAATGAACGCAGCTGGATCAACCCGAGCCCCAATGCGCCCAACCTGTCGATGGCGCGCTGCTATGCCGGCACGGTGATGCTGGAAGGTACGACGCTTTCCGAGGGGCGCGGCACGACGCGGCCACTGGAACTATTCGGTGCGCCTGACCTCGATGCGGTAGCGGTGGTCCGCGAAATGTCAGCGCTGGCACCCGAGTGGCTGGGTGGATGCCGGTTGCGGCCGTGCTGTTTTGATCCGACCTTTCACAAGCACGCTGGCCAGCTTTGTCAGGGGGTGCAGATTCACGTCGAAGACCCGACACACTACGATCATGCCGCGTTTCGTCCGTGGCGTTTGATGGCGCTGGCATTCAAAAGCATCCGGCGCTTGTATCCGGACTATGCCTTGTGGCGTGATTTTGGTTATGAATACGAACATGACCGGCTGGCCATTGATCTGATTAACGGCAGCCCCTTGTTGCGCGCGTGGGTGGATGACCCCGCTGCACAACCGGGTGACCTCGATGCGCTGGTGCGGCGCGACGAAGCCGCCTGGTTGGAGGTCAGCCGGCCGTTTCAGCTTTATCGTTGAGATGACGGCTCCCGTTTCGGCAATCGATGCCGGCTGCGTAAAGATTCAGCTGGACTGCCAACATGGGCGTGTTGTCGCCGCAACAATACAGGCCGAGCGTCCAGACGTGGCACGCGTACTTTGTGGCAAGCCGGCGGATGCCGCCGTGGCGCTGGTGCCGTTGATCTTTGCACTGTGCGGACGCGCGCAGGGGCGGGCGGCAGCACTGGCACTGGCGGCGGCACGCGGCATCGAGACCGCACCGCACCTCGATGCTGCCGTTGAGTGCGAAGTGTTGCGCGAGCACTTGTGGCGTCTGCTGCTGGATTTGCCGCCGATGCTCGGCCTGAATGCGCAGCACGGTATGTTTGCAGTCGCCCTGCGTGCGCTTAATTTAGGCGCACGCGATACGTTAGCCGAGTCGTTGAATGATCCGTTCTGGAATCAGTTGATGGCGGCGCTGGCCGATCAGGATGAGCCGGACACGATTCTTGACGATGTGGAAGCATTGTTGCCAGCGATGTCAGCACACCAGTCCTTGGTGTTCTGGCCGCGCCTGACCCGCGCATTGAGTCAAGCCCCGTTATGGCAGGGGCTGGCGGCAGAAACAGGTGCTTATGCGCGCTGGGGTGGGCAGAATCCGGCCGGTGCGCCGCCGTTTGCCGCACGCTGGCACGCGCGTTGTGCCGAGCTATGGTCATGGGCAGCAGACGAGGCAAAAGTCGACGCTGGGGGTACGGTCAGCGCGGCGGTTGTGGCCCCCGGCATCGGCCGCGCGCTGGTAGAAACGGCGCGCGGGGTGTTGATGCACGAAATAACACTCGACCCTGGTGGCTATGAGGTGGTCGACTACCGGATCGTCGCACCCACCGAGTGGAATTTTCATCCACAGGGAATATTGTCAGAATGGCTGCTCGGCCGAGCAGCCGATGATGCCGGTGCGTTGGAGAGGTTTGTGTCGAGTGCCGTGTCAGCGCTGGACCCCTGTGTACGCTGGGAACTGCGGCGCAACTGAGGTGCAACTAAGGCGCAACTGAGCAAAGCTGCGGGGCGGCAATCAGATTTTGACGGGCTTCCCGCGCTGGCTGGCCTGTTCGAGGCGATTGCGCTCTGCGAGCACTTTGTTGGCATAGACGAACTCACCGTCATCTGCTGCGCCGACATACATCTGCAGGGCGGCATCTAGGCTGCCTGTGCGGCGCTGATACTCCTTGATGATTTCGGCCCCCACGCGAATGTTGGTTGCCGGATCGAGCAGCGCTTGCGCGTTGCTGGTCTGTGTGAACTTTTCCGGGTGATATTTTCCAATGACTTGCATCAGACCCTGAGCGCCATATACGCTTTCAGAATACGGGTTGTAACCAGACTCCACACCAATCACGGC
Organism: uncultured beta proteobacterium; assembly: GCA_903946745.1. Lineage (GTDB taxonomy): Bacteria > Pseudomonadota > Gammaproteobacteria > Burkholderiales > Rhodocyclaceae > CAJAWW01. The sequence continues at coordinate 1,506 of CAJAWW010000147.1, read as the reverse complement.
CAGCACCAGCAAGGGGTCAAGCCCTGCTGCCTTGGCTGACTCTTGTGCATTCAGAATGATGTCTTTGAGGGCTGGGCGGGCGACACGGTAACGCTTTGCCAGATGATCGGCGACAGCTTGCATCGGTGGAGAAAGTTTGCCAATGTCGTCAGATTCTGTCTCGTCCGTGCGCACGGCGGCGCTCGATAAGCCGGTGGCGTTGCTCCACTGGCGAATCCGGTCGGCGATCCGGCTGTCATGTAGATTACCGTAACTGGCAGCGCCGGCAATGAACAGGGTGACGACAATGCCGGCAGTCAGAAAACCGCCATGCAAGAAGTGTACGAGTGCGGTGAATGCGTTTGATACGAGGGGCTGGTTACGGATTGCATTGAACATGTGGCCTCCTGTTCCCGTTTAACGAGTCCATCCCGAGGATAAGTAGTCAGGGCGGTGACTCGTTTTGCGTACCTTGCGTGGTGCCATAGCGTGGTGCAATAGCGCTGCAAGGCGAGGATGCTGCGTGCGCGAACCGCGCTGAGGGCGGTCGCTAAATCAGTTGCCAAGTGAAGTTAGGCGGAAATGATGCAGCGCAACAATGGGGGCATTATATTGAATGAGATTGCACTGTCAATAGGCTGAATAGAGATATTGCGCTGCCGCAATTTTAGTTCTCTACGGCAGTCTTGGTGTCGGGTAGCGGTTCGATCAGCGCACGATAAGCGTGCCAAGAGGCATGCCCGACAATGGGCATGGTGACGATGAGACCGATAAAAGCCGTGGCGATACCAATGGCGACCATCAGTGCGATCAGCACGCCCCACAGGAGTAATGTGGGAAAGTTGCGGATCAGCGCCAGAAAGCTCGCCAGCATGGCGGTGACCGTATCCTGATTGCGATCGAGCATCATTGGAATCGATACCACCGAAAAGGCAAACACGAGGCCAGCGAAAAAAGCGCCGATGACCAGGTAGGCCAAAAGAAACTCAATGTTGTCCAGACGTGAGATTTCTGTAATAAAACTGTCCAGGGTCGGCATGCCTCCCTGATAAAACAACGCGAAGATCACGAGTGAGGCGCGCGCCCACACCAGATAAATCACGATGACAATCAGCGAATAAATACCGATGGCGCTCAGATTGCGCCGCCAGACAGCCAGTGTAGCGACAAGGCGTGGCGTTTCACCTCGCTCTCTGAGCCGGGAAAGTTCATACAAGCCAATGGCCAAAAACGGCCCGACCAGCATGAAGCCAGTGGTCACGGCACTAATCAGTTGTGTGGCATGGCGGAATGCCAGCAGTAGCAGACCGCCAGCCGCAGCGAAACATATCCCGTAAAAGACGCTGGAAAAACCACAGGCTCTGTAGTCATCCAGACCATGTCGCAGCCACTCTACGGGCGCCGACAGTGGAATTCCGGTGCGTACCACCGGAAACGGATTCTGAAGGTCGTCGTTGCGGGCGACGGTATTGTCTGCGTCGGGCTTATTCGTCGTTTCAGAGGGGGCTTCACGCATATTCGTCGGGG
>CAJAWW010000146.1 GCA_903946745.1 uncultured beta proteobacterium | reverse complement strand
CGAGGTGCGTGCGGCGCTGGTCAAAAAAGGCGTCGAGAATGTCACGCTGGAATGGATGCGCTGCACGCTCAAAGACGTGAAAACCACCCTCGCCGAACTGCGTACCGGGCAACGGTTCACAGGTTCACACCACGAAACCTTCCCGATGCGCCGCGAGCAAGCCGAGGCCGTGGACAAGACTTTCGACTACTACCACTCGATCTGGGCAGAAGACAAAAACGCCGCGCCGCGCTTTCTTTGGAACGCAAAAATGCGGTTCGGCAAGACCTTTACCGCCTACCAGTTGGCCAAAAAGCTGGCTGCACGCCGCGTGCTGGTGCTCACCTTCAAGCCGGCTGTCGAGGATGCGTGGCAGTCCGACCTTGAGAACCACGTCGACTTTGATGGCTGGCAGTATCTTTCGCGTTCGTCCGGTAGCGACCCGACGCAGATCGACCGCAAGGTGCCGGTGGTTTGTTTCGGTTCCTTTCAGGACTTGCTCGGCCGTGACTCGGCGGGGAACATCAAGCCCAATAACGAGTGGATACACACCCAGAATTGGGATCTCGTGGTGTTCGACGAATACCACTTCGGGGCGTGGCGCGACACGGCGAAAGAACTGTTCGAGGGCGAGGAAGGTGTCGTCGCAAAGAAGGAAGCCAAACTCGAATACGCCGCCGGGCTGGAGCACCTGAACGAAGACCTCGCCGTGCTCTCGGAGCAGGAGACCGAATTTCTGCCCATTACCACCAAGGCTTATTTGTATCTTTCCGGCACGCCGTTCAAGGCGCTGGCAACCGGCGAGTTTATCGAGGAACAGATTTTCAACTGGACGTATACCGACGAGCAGCGCGCCAAGGAGGCGTTCACCGTCCAGCATCCGGGGCACCGCAACCCTTACGCCGCGCTGCCGCAGATGCGGCTGCTGACCTATCAAATGCCCGATGAACTGCTGGCGATTGCCAGTGGTGGCGAGTTTGACGAGTTTGATCTCAATGCGTTCTTCGAGGCCTCGGGTTCTGGTCAATCGGCGCAGTTCAAGCACAAGAGCGATGTGCAAAAGTGGCTGGACATCATTCGTGGCGGCTACGCGGCCAAGTCAGTCGAGCATCTGAAGACGGGAACGCGGCCGCCGTTTCCGTATTCCGATGTGCGTCTGCTGCCTTACCTGCAACATTCATTCTGGTTCCTGCCCAATGTCGCGGCATGCCATGCCATGGCGAACCTGCTGGCCGAAAAGCACAATGTTTTCTGGCATGACTACACCGTAGTTGTCGCTGCGGGTGCTGCGGCGGGCATCGGGTTGGAGGCGTTGCCGCCCGTGCGCAAGGTCATCGGCAGTGGCTTTGATACCAAGACCATCACGCTTTCGTGCGGCAAGCTCACGACCGGCGTGACTGTGGCGCAGTGGTCGTCCATCTTGATGCTGCGTAATCTCAAATCGCCCGAAACCTATTTTCAGGCCGCGTTTCGCGTGCAGTCGCCATGGTCGATCAAAAACCCCAATGGCGACAACCCGAACGAGGAGGAGATTCTCAAACCCGTCTGTTTCGTGTTCGACTTTGCGCCCACGCGTGCCCTGCGGCAACTTTCGGAATACGGCATCGGTTTGTCGCCCAACGAATCAAACCCGGAGAACGCGGTCAGGGAACTGGTGTCGTTTCTGCCGGTACTGGCTTACGACGGCGCGAACATGACGCAGATCGATGCCGGCGGCATTCTCGACATTGCCATGGCAGGCACATCGGCCACGCTGCTGGCGCGCAAGTGGGAATCTGCCTTGCTGGTGAATGTGGACAACGACACCCTGCGCCGTGTGCTGGATAACCCCGAAGCCATGGATGCGGTCGGACGCATCGAAGGCTGGCGTGCGCTGGGTGACAAGGTTATCGAGACGATCATCAACAAGAGCGACAGGGTCAAGGAACTCAAAAACAAGGCCAAGGAGGGCGCGCTCACGGCAAAGGAGAAAAAGGAACTCTCCGATGAAGAGAAGGAATACAAATCTAAACGCAAGCTGGTTCAGGAAAAGCTCATCAAGTTCGCCACGCGTATTCCGGCGTTTATGTACCTCACCGACTTTCGCGAGAATACGTTGCAGGATGTCATCACCAAACTCGAACCCGACTTGTTTTTGACGGTCACCGGCTTGACGGTCAAGGATTTCCACCTGCTCGTCCGCCTCAAGGTGTTCAACACCGAGCAGATGAACCAGGCTGTTTTCGCCTTTCGGCGTTATGAGGATGCGTCGTTACGCTATACGGGCATTGAGAGCCATCACGGCTTGTCGCACTATGGGCTTTACGACACGGTGGTGGCGAAGGATTGAGGGGGCGGTTATCCTGTCGCCCGACGAATGGGTAGCACAATGATTTTCCCGGCGAGATGTCCGTTGTCACCGCGTTGTTAGCCTGTATTGGGCGTGTGTTTGGCGTGTCCTCAGCGTCGACTTTTTGCAGTTTTCAAACGTAAAGGAATCAATATGGGTTTGCTCGATCAGGTTATGGGTGCCGCAGCAGGTTTGTCCGGCCAGCAAGGGGGCGGTAACGAAGCCGTGTTGGGCGCAATTATGCAGTTGGTGAATAACCCGCAGGCGGGCGGCCTTTCCGGGTTGATCCAATCTTTTCAGAACGGTGGGCTGGGCGAGATTGCCAAGTCATGGGTATCGACCGGACAAAATCTGCCGATTTCGGCCGAGCAAATTCAAAGCGTGCTCGGCAACGATCAGGTGCGCAGCATTGCGGGCAGCCTGGGTCTCGATGCGGATCAGGTTTCCAGCCAACTGGCGCAATTTCTGCCGCAGGTGATCGACCAACTCACACCCGAGGGCACGATTCCCGAAGGCGGCGACCTCATGACGCAGGGCATGAATTTGCTCAAGGGCAAACTTTTCGGTTGATGACCGTTCCCCCGCCCCCTGATCGTCTGCACGCCTCACCGCTGATGCGCGGCGTGCTGTGGTTTTGCGGGGTGGTGGCGTTGGTGCTGGGGGCGATTGGTGTGGTGTTGCCCGGCTTGCCGACCACACCTTTTGTGCTGGTGGCGGGTGCGTGCTTCGTGCGTGCCTCACCGCGCGCCCATGCCTGGCTGTTGCGCAACCGCACGTTTGGCCCCTTGTTGCGGCGCTGGGAAGAGGATCACTGCATTCCGCGTCGCGTCAAGCGCTTCGGACTCAGCGCGATGGCGCTGACCGCTTCGTTTTCGCTCTGGTATCTGAGCGGTCAGCCCTGGTTGCAAGCGCTGGTAGTGGCCGGCGTGGTGTCCGGCACCGTGATGGTCTTGCGCGTGCGTACCTGCGGTTAAGAGTAAAACCCCAGTTTAACCACGGGGAACACGGGGGGCACGGGGAAACCCAAAGCGTTGCAATAGGATTCTGACGCACTCAACAGGTTGTCGAATTTCCCGCCGTAAGCTTTTGCTTTCCCCGTGCTCCCCGTGCCCCCCGTGGTCAACTGCCTTTTCGGAATTTAACGATGCCGCTGCCCGCTGTGGTGGCTGGCCGGCTGACCACCGCTGGACTTTCCGCCACCGCTGCCCGTGCGTGGGCCACTACGTGCGCTATCACCAGAACTGCGACGCGGTGCGCTGCTGCGTCCACCCGCTGGCTTCTTCGCCGGATGGGGTGCGGCGCGTGGCACGTTGTGGTTCTGCGTTGGCTCGAAGCCGGGCAGAATCTGGCTGGGCAGATCGCGTTTGATGAGACGTTCAATGTCGCGCAGCTGAATGCGCTCTTCGCTGCTCACCAGCGACAAAGCTTCGCCGCTGGCGCCGGCGCGGCCGGTGCGGCCGATGCGATGCACATAGTCTTCGGGCACGTTGGGCAGTTCAAAGTTGATGACGCGCGGTAGTGAGTCGATGTCCAGCCCGCGTGCGGCGATGTCGGTCGCCACCAGCGCGGCCAGCTTGCCCGATTTGAAATCGGCCAGGGCGCGGGTGCGGGCGTTTTGTGATTTGTTGCCGTGCAGCGCGGCGGAACGGATGCCGGATTGCTCCAGGCGTTTTGCCAGTGCGTCGGCACCGTGTTTGGTGCGGGCGAACACCAGCACCTGATGCCAGCCGTGCGCCTGAAACAGGTGCAGCAGGATGTCTTTCTTTTGCGACTGATCGACCCGGATCACCGATTGCGACACCAGTTCGGCCGGCGTGCCGCGCCGCGCCACTTCCACCAGCGCCGGGTTTTTCAGCACGGTGTGGGCGAGTTCGCGCACTTCGGGGGCGAAGGTGGCAGAGAACATCAGGTTCTGACGCACCGCCGGCGTGCGCTCGATAATCTTGCGAATGTCGCGGATGAAACCCATGTCGAACATGCGATCGGCTTCGTCCAGCACGAGTGTTTGAATTTTTGAAAGGTCGACATTGCGCTGACTCAAGTGGTCGAGCAGACGGCCGGGTGTGGCCACCAGAATATCGATGCCGCGACGCAGCGCCTGCGTTTGTGGATTGACGCCCACGCCGCCGAACACGGCGAGACTGCGCAGCCCGGTGTGCTTGCCATAGGTGCGCACGCTTTCGAGTACTTGCGCGCACAGTTCGCGCGTGGGCACCAGCACCAGCACGCGCGGGGCGGCGTGGGTGACGCGTTGCAGCGGCGAGCTTGAATACGCCAGACGTTGCAGAATCGGCAGCACGAAGGCGGCAGTGTTGCCGGTGCCGGTTTGTGCCAGCGCTTCGAGATCGCGGCCGGCCAGAATGTGGGGAATCGCCTGCGCCTGAATGGGCGTCGGCACGGTATAGCCCTGCTCGCCAATGGCGCGCAGAATCTCGGCATCAAGGCCGAGTTCGGTGAACAACATGATGAATTACCTCTGAAGCCGACCGTCTGACATTTAGCCAAAGCCATGAATGCCGATCAGTCCGGACGGAAACTTCGCTGGGGTGAAACCGGAGAAGCAAAGATGCTTGTCAGGTGCGGCCAGGGGACTGAATCAGGGCCGCGAGAGGGTTACTACCTATAGTCTGCCGAGCCGAAAGCCCTGACAGCGGGGCGCACTGTACCACAGGACATCGCTGTCAGGCCGCTTTTCTTGCCCGCAACGGCGTGCGACGTGCGATGATTACCCCTTTCTCGATATCGGCGGGGACAACAGCAAGTGGGCGAAAGCAGCAAGCGACGAAAACTGACTGAAGCGGAGAGCGAGCGCCTCGTTACTCAGTACGCGCCGCTGGTGAAGGCTATCGCCCAGTCACTGCTGCGCAAACTGCCACCGAGCGTGCAGCTGGACGAACTGGTGCAGGATGGCTTTATTGGCTTGCTTGGCGGCCTGTTGCAAGCGACCAAAATCCACGCCGGCCGGCAGTTCGACAGCTATCTGGCGCAACGTGTGCGCGGTGCCATGCTGGATGGATTGCGTGAAAATGACCCCGGCACGCGTGCGATACGCCGTGATATGCGTCGGGTCGAGACGGCCATCCGGTCTTTGCTCCATTCATTGGGGCGTTCGCCAAACGAGGGCGAAGTCGCCGATGCGCTGGACATGCCGCTGGCCGACTATCAGCGCCTGTTGCAAGAGGCGCACGGCTACACGCTGTTTTCGCTCGAAGATTTTGATGAAGACGACGATTCCGGCAAGTTTGTGGACTGGTGCGCGAACACCAGTTCCGATCCACTCGCCGCGCTGGAACGCAAGGTGCTTCAGCGCTCGCTGTTGATGGCCATCAGCGATCTGGCCGAGCGCGAAGAAGCCGTGATGGTCGGCTATTACGTCAACGGCTTAGGGATGCGCCAGATCGGCGAGCGCCTCGGTGTCAGCGAGGGGCGCATCAGCCAGATTCATTCACAAGTGATCGCCAAATTGCGCGCTGCGGTGCTCTTGGCAGACGCCGGACCCTCGCCGTTGGCGCCGCGCTGGCGGGCGTGTTGAATTAAGATTGATTGCAAGATTTACCACGGCGAGGGGCAAAAAAGCAAAAGACAAAACGCCGGGGTTTTCGCCGTGCCGCCGTGTCGCCGTGGTAATGGCTTTCAGCTCAAATTCAAGTAGTCTGACACGTCCCCGGCAAGCGACAATCCAGCAGCGCCCGCCGCATTACGTCAATCGCCTTGTGGCGTGGAAAGCTCGCGCGCCAGACCAGGCCGACGCGGCGTGTCGGTGTCGGCTCGGTGAAATGCTTGACGCGCAGGAGCGGATCGTCCGCCGCGATGGCGTCGACACTGGCCGCCGGCATCACTGTTACGCCAACGCCGGAAGCCACCATGTGGCGGATGGTTTCCAGCGAGCTGCCTTCCAGCACCTGCGGCGAGGCGTTGCGGCTGGCGCGGGCGCACAGGTCAAGCACCTGATCGCGAAAGCAATTGCCGGCGCCCAGCATCAGCAGCGGTTCGTCGAGCAGTTGTTCGGGTTTGAATGTTTTGAGCGCAGACCACGGATGGCCGACGGGTGCCAGGATGCGAAAGGCCTCTTCATACACCGGCTGGGCGACGATGCCGGGTTCGTCGATGGGCAGCGCCAGCACCAGTACGTCGAGCTCCGAAGCCTTGAGTTTTTCCAGCAGCACGTCGGTGTAACCCTCGGCGATCATCAACGGCATGTGCGGCGCGCGGGCTTTCAACAGTGGCACCAGCGCTGGCAGCAGCCACGGGCCAATGGTGTAAATCACACCCAGGCGCAAGGCACCCGCCAGCGGGTCTTTGCCGGCGGCGGCGACCTCGGCCACCCGCAGCGCCTCGGCCAGCACACGTGCCGCCTGCGCAACCACTTCGGTGCCGATGGGCGTGGTGCGCACGTCGTTAGAAGCCCGCTCGAACAGCGCCACGCCGAGTTCGTCTTCGAGCTTTTTGACCGCCACCGAAAGCGTCGGCTGCGACACATTGCATTTGTCGGCCGCGCGGCCGAAATGCCGTTCGCGAGACAGGGCAACGATGTAGCGCAGTTCGGTCAGGGTCATGGGTTTGTCCTTAAAACCTCAATTCAACCACGGCGACACGGCGAGCACGGCGAAAAATCAAAGTCTTGCTTGAGGTTGCCGAACATCCTTCCGGGTGATGCGCATGAAAGCATGCCTCCCCTTGTTTCTCGCCGTGTTCGCCGTGTTCGCTGTGTCGCCGTGGTCAACTGCCTTTTCTAGATTTATCCTGAATTTAAATTTGCAAGGTTCGATCCGTAAAACTTCTGTGACGACCCGAGTTTTACGATGGATTCGGTGGCTGCACCACCCCCAGTTTGCGCGACCACCAGGGCGTTAGCGCCGGCAGCAGGGTGAGTGTCCAGATCACCACCCATGCGGTCAGGGGCATGAGCAGGGTCAGTTCCGGAAATTGTGCCACGGTGACAACCGCCAGCACCACGGGGATGACGCCGGTCTCGCGCACGATGCTGAGAAACAGTTTGTCTTTCATGCTCAGATCGGTGGGCAGCAAGGACAGCATGACCGCCGCCGGGCGTGCCACCAGCATAAAGATGACCGATATCAGCAGACCCAGAACGGCCGTCGCCATCAGATCGCTCAAGGCGACGAAGGGGCCCACCATCATGAAGATCGTGGGTTTGGCGATGCTCTCGATCTTGATTTCCATGGTGCGCAGCGTGGTGTGAAAGTAGTGCTTGCCGTGGTTGTAATTGGCGAGCAGCCCGGCCACAAAGGCCGCCAGAAAACCGTTGCCGTGGATGACTTGCGCCAACAGAAAGGTGACCAGCGGAACCGCCATAATGATGGCGAAGTCGTAGCTGGTTTCGTCGATATCACGCGCGTTGTCGTGCGATTTATAGGTCTCATAGCCGAACATGATGCTCCAGCCAAAAACCCCGGCGAGGGTGCCAAACAGGAATTGCTTGCCCAGATTGAGCATGTTTTCCGCACTGAATAGCCCTGACACTAAACCGCCGAGTGAGTCGACCGAAGTGCCGGCCAGAATCATGGCCGCGACAGCGGCCGTAAAAATGGCACCCACGGCATCGTTGAGCGCACTTTCGGCGATGGAAATGCTCGACAGGCGCTGGTATTCGTCTTTGAAGACGATTCGCTTCAGGGTCGGGATCAGCGCCGCCGGATCAGTCGAGCCGAGGATGGCGGCGAGCAACGCGGCCGTTTTGCCATTCAAGCCCAGCGCCATCAAGATCGGAAACATGACAAAGAAGGTAATCAGATAACCCACCAGAGCGATCATCACCGTCGGGAAGGCAATCTTGATGACCTCCTGCCGATTCAGTTCATCACCGCCGCCCTTGAGGATGATGGCCGCGAGCGCGGTGCATACCACCACCGCCAGCATGATTTGCGAAGCGATGGGTGCCAGCGCGTCATGCAAGACGATGCCGATCAGCAGTTGCAGCGTGAAATTGGGAAAAACACTGCCTTCCGAAAGTTTGCTGCAGGCCCAGCCGAACACCAGAAACAAACCGATACACCACAGCGAATTGGCAATCGCCGCTTCCGTGCCACCGAGCAGCGTCAGGCGCTCAAGAATTCCGGGGGCAGCCAGATTCAGCAGGAATGCCGCTGCAAACAACCCGGCAATTTTTAGGTAGGGCATGGGTATCGCCTTTCTTGAGTACGGGCGAGAACGCGGCAAATCCATGACCGGATAGGCAGAATTCTCTTAAAATGCCGATTATTAAAATGTCGATTGTAGACGGTATTCGGCCGGGTTCGGACAGCGGGCTTGCCTGCGCTTTGCTTGCATTGTTCCTGCACAGTCGGGTGCTGATGTATCTTGATGATCTTCCGCCGCCGCATGTGCATGTCAAATTACGTGACGGGCGCGATGGCACAATCGACCTTGAAAACCTCGAAATCCGAGGACGCGTCGCCGAGCGGGAGATCCGGGAGGCGCTGGTCTGGATCAAGTCCCCAAAAATTAAATTGCTGAGCGAATGGCAGAGAAGTCGATCATGAACGAATACTTTTTCCCGAAGCTAACAGCGGTTGAAGTGCTTGCACCCTATCGCCTGCTCCACGCTGTGGAGCACCGGCGAAGTGAGCCGCGAGTTTTTTGACGACTGGATGCGGCGTAACAGCTCGGCACTGACCACGGCCGCTGAAGCATTGGGCATCAGTTGACGCATGGTCAGCTATTACCGCACCGCCCATAAGGTGATTCCCCGCGGCATTGCACGCGTAAACATTCGCAGCGGTGAGGCGTTTCTTTCCAGCCCGCATCTGAATTCCGCATCTGAACCCAGATCAATCGAAGTAAGTGCGTGCTTCCTCGAAGCGCGCTGCAAACCAACCTTCGCGCAGGCTTTCGGTACGCACCTTGCCGCCGCTGCTGGGGGCGTGCACGAAGCGGTCGTCGCCGATGTAGATGCCGACATGTGAATACGGCCGGTTCAGGGTGTTGAAGAACACCAGATCGCCCGGTTGCAGCGCATCGCGGTCAATGACCTTGCCCAGACGCGCCAGATCGGCGGCCGAACCGGCCAGTTTCAATTCGGTTACCTGATTAAAAACGTAGTGCACCATGCCGCTGCAATCCAGCCCGGCTTCGGGGTTTTTGCCGCCAAAGCGATAACCGGTTTCGACCAGACCGAGCGCGAACAACACTACGTCATGCGCTTTTTCGCTGGCAATGAGGGCGGGGGCGGGCACCGTAGTTTGAGCGCGCCCCGAAGGAAGTACCCCTGGGGTATCGACTTTTGTGCCGCGCATGAAGCTCCAGCCTCCCAGAGAAAACCCGCCGCAGCCGTGCAGCATCAGGGCGGCGAGAAGGAACGCAAAAGATTGCCGCGCTCGCATCAGATCAACCCCGCCGCCCGTAACGGGTGAAGCCCACCAGCACGCGCACCAGCCAATAGGCCACCGCGCCGGTG
>CAJAWW010000145.1 GCA_903946745.1 uncultured beta proteobacterium | reverse complement strand
GCACGGGTGGATAACGTGCAATACCGCCTGCTCAAGGCGGCGACACCGGGTAGTTACACTTTTATTCTCGAAGGCAGCAAGGAGTTGCCACGGCGGGTGCTGCACCCTAAACGCAAGACCATCGGCCTGCGTATTCCGGATCATCCGCTGGCGCTGGCCTTGCTGGAAGAACTCAACGAACCCTTGCTGAGCTCAACGCTGCTGCTGCCGGATGATGAGTTGCCGTTGTCGGATGTTGATGAGATTCGCAGCCGCCTCGAAAAGCAGCTTGATCTGGTGATCGATGCCGGTGGTTGCGGCACTGAAATGACCACCGTCATCAATCTGAGCGGCGATCAGCCGGAGCTGGTGCGCGCTGGACGTGGTTCGCTGCAACCCTTCGGTTTCGCGTGAGGGCGCACGCCCGCCTCTGATAGAATCCGCCGCCTCCATGAACGCAATCCAGACGCTGGCGATTTCCGCCCTGCCGGTGATATTCGCCATTACGCTGCACGAAGCTGCGCATGGCTATGCCGCGCGCCATTTTGGCGACCCGACGGCCTGGAAGCTGGGGCGCATCAGTATTAACCCGCTGAGACATATTGATCTTGTCGGTACGATTCTCGTTCCGGGGCTGATTCTTCTGGTTTCGGGCGGTGGTTTGTTATTCGGCTGGGCGAAACCCGTGCCGGTGAATTTTGGACAATTGCGCCGGCCAAAGCAGGATATGTTGTGGGTGGCGGCCGCCGGTCCGGGTGCGAATCTGGTGATGGCGTTGGGTTGGGCGCTGCTGCTGAAATTTTCCATTGCCATGCCGGATTTTGCTTATGCCGAGGCGTTGAAAGAAATGGCGCTGGTGGGCATCAGCATCAACGGTGTGCTGATGTTGCTGAATCTGCTGCCGATTCCGCCCCTTGATGGTGGGCGCATCGCAGTGAGCCTGTTGCCGCCGCGCGCTGCGTGGAAGTTTGCGCAACTGGAGCGTTACGGTTTGTTCATCCTGCTGGGCATGCTATTTTTGGGTGTGCTCGACACGGTGCTGCACCCGTTATTGCGGGTGTTTAATCGTTTTATTCGTCTCATTTTCGGTTTTTGACATGTACGCAGAAAAAGTTCTTTCCGGCATGCGCCCTACCGGCCGCCTTCATCTTGGTCATTACCATGGCGTGCTGGCCAACTGGGTCAAGTTGCAGCACGAGCATCCGTGCCTGTTTTTTGTCGCCGACTGGCATGCGCTGACCACCGCCTACGACGAACCGGGCAGCATCACCGACAGCGCCCGCGACATGATTATCGACTGGCTGGCCGCGGGCGTCGATCCGTCGCAGGCCACCATCTTTATCCAGTCAAAGGTGCCCGAACACGCCGAACTGCACCTGTTGCTGTCAATGATGACGCCCTTGGGCTGGCTCGAACGCGTGCCAACCTACAAGGATCAGCAGGAAAAGCTTGAACATAAGGATTTGTCGACCTATGGCTTCCTCGGCTATCCGCTGCTACAGGCTGCCGATATTCTGATTTATCGCGCCAACCTTGTGCCGGTGGGCGAAGATCAGGTGCCGCATATCGAATTCACGCGCGAAATTGCGCGCCGTTTCAATCACCTTTATGGCCGCGAGCCGGGGTTTGAAGATAAAGCACGCGAAGCCGTGAAGAAGCTCGGCAGTAAACGCGCCAAGCTCTATGACGAGTTGCGCACGCGTTATCAGGAAACCGGCGAAGACGAGGCGCTGGAGCAGGCGCATGCGCTACTTGATGAGGCGCAGAGCTTGTCCCATGGTGACCGCGAGCGGCTGTTTGGCTGGCTGGAAGGCGCGCGCAAGATGATTCTGGTGGAACCGGAGGCGCTCCTGACGGACGCTTCGCGCATGCCCGGCCTGGATGGACAAAAAATGTCCAAGTCTTACGGCAACACCATTGCGATGCGTGAAGATGCCGACACCATCACCAAGAAAATTCGCACCATGAAGACCGATCCGGCGCGGATGCGGCGTACGGATACGGGCGATCCTGAAAAATGTCCGGTATGGCAGTTTCACCAGATTTATTCAAGCAACGAAGTGCGGGCGTGGGTGCAGCAAGGCTGTCGTTCGGCGGGTATTGGCTGCATCGAATGCAAGCAGCCGGTGATTGACGGTGTGCTGAAGGAGCAAGAGCCGATGCGCGAGCGGGCAAAAATGTATGAGGAAGACCCGCAGTTGGTGAAAAACATCATCGCCGACGGTTGCGAAAAAGCCCGCAAACTGGCGCACGAAACCATGCGTGATGTGCGCGAAGCCATGGGGCTGGATTACTCGTGAGCTTGACGCTGGTGAATACGGTGACGCCGCTGAATCCGGCTGCGCATGCGGCGGCGCTGGAGCCGCATTTTCCGAAGGTCTATGGCGAGATCATGGCCGAGATGCCGCGCGATCTCTACATTCCGCCGGATGCGCTGGAAATCATTCTTGATTCGTTTGAAGGGCCGCTTGATCTGTTGCTGTACCTGATCCGCAAGGCCAATATCAGCATTCTCGATATTCCGATGGCACCGTTGACCGCGCAGTATCTGGTCTATGTCGAGGCGATGCGCTCGGGCAATCTTGAGCTGGCCGCCGAATATTTGCTGATGGCGGCGATGCTGATCGAAATCAAGTCGCGCATGCTGTTGCCGCGCCCGCCACGGGCTGACGATGGCGAGGTGGAAGACCCGCGTGCCGAACTGATGCGCCGTCTGATCGAGTACGAGCGCATGAAGGCGGCCGCGGCAAAGCTTGATGAACTGCCGCAGGTGGGGCGCGATTTCGAGTGGATCACCGTGTGGATTGCCGACAAAGTGGCCGAGCGCCAGCCCGATGTGAGCTTGCACGATTTGCAGGTGGCCTGGTTGGGTCTCATGAAGCAGGCGCGCATGACGCAGCACCACAAGATTCATCGTGAGGAACTGTCGGTGCGTGAAACCATGAGCACGATTTTGCGGCGTCTGGGCGGCGGCGGTTATGTGGTGTTCGATCAGTTGTTCGATATGGCGCTGGGCGCACAGGGACTGGTCGTGAGCTTTCTTGCCGTGCTCGAACTGGCGCGTGAGTCGCTGATCGAGATCACCCAGAACGAGGCGCTGGCGCCCATCTATGTAAAATTGCCCGATGCAGCTGTATAAACCCGACGACTACAAGCGCGTGATTGAAGCCGCGCTGCTGGTGGCACCGGAACCGGTGTCTTTGCCCGAACTTAAAAAACTGTTCGACCAGGATTTCGATGATGATACCTGGCGAACCTTGCTGGACGACTTGCGCCGTGATTGGTCGAGCCGAGGTGTGGAACTGGTGCAGCTAGCTTCCGGCTGGCGCTTCCAGACGCGCCCTGAATATCAGTCTTATCTTGATCGACTGAAGCACGACAAGGCACCCAAATATTCGCGTGCCGTGATGGAAACCCTGGCGATCATTGCCTATCGCCAGCCCGTGACCCGTGGTGACATCGAAGATATTCGTGGTGTTGCGGTATCGCCGAACGTGCTGAAGACGCTTGAGGCACGCGGATGGGTCGATGCCGTCGGCCATCGTGATGCACCCGGGCGTCCGGCGCTGTATGCAACGACGCGAAAGTTTCTTGACGACCTGAGCCTGCGCAGTCTCACCGAACTGCCGCCATTGACTGAAATTGAAAGGGTGATGGAACTTGGACAAGCCACAATCGCCGAAACCGGCTCGGGACAACCGCCGGGGAACACGCACGGGAACGCGCTCAGCAACGATGGGCTCCAATCCGAAACCGCTGCGGCAGACAGGCCGTCAGAACCCACACACACCAACGTCGCCGGAGAGCAATTCGAGCTTACCGGAGACTTTGCCGAACCCGTCGCCGAGCCCGTCGCTGCGCCGATCGGGGGCGACGCACAAAAAGAATAGCCCGTTTCGCGCGCCGCAGGGAAAGCCGGGGCAGCCGGGTACTGCTGCCCCGGGTCGAAGTGATGCTAAGGGCACGCAGGGCGGGCGACGTATAACACCGGTTTTCGCCGACCCACCCAAACTGCAAAAGGCGCTTGCGGATGCCGGCTATGGCTCGCGCCGCGAACTTGAAGAATGGATCGCCGCCGGGCGCGTCAATGTGAATGGTGCGCCGGCTCATATCGGGCAGCGTGTTGGGCCGGATGACCGGATTCGGGTGAACGGCAAGTTGGTGCAGCTGAAGTTTTCCCAGCGTCTGCCGCGCGTGCTGATGTATCACAAGCCGGAAGGTGAAATCGTCTCGCGTGACGACCCTGATGGTCGTCCCAGTGTTTTTGCCAAGTTGCCGCGACTGAAAAGCGGGCGCTGGATATCGATTGGCCGGCTGGATTTCAATTCCTGTGGCTTGTTGTTGTTCACTAATGATGGTGCGCTGGCCAACCGCATGATGCATCCCCGCTATGAGATCGAACGTGAGTACGCGGTGCGTACGCTAGGCGAGGCCACGACCGAGATGCTGGAGCGCTTGCAGTCCGGGGTCGAGTTGGAAGACGGCCGGGCGCATTTCAATCGCATCCTTCATGCCGGGGGGGAGGGTGTCAATCGCTGGTATCACGTCACCCTATCGGAGGGCCGCAATCGCGAGGTGCGGCGGATGTTTGAGGCGGTCGGGCTGACGGTCAGCCGTTTGATGCGCGTGCGTTATGGTCCGGTTCATCTGTCTCCGCGGGTCAAGCGTGGCCAATGCAAGGATCTCGCTGCAGAAGACGTGCAGGCGCTCATCAAGCTGTTGCCGGTGGAAAAACACGTAGCGGCGTTGCCGATGGGGGATGACGTTGATGAGGCCGATGACGATCTGGACGATCAGTAAGCGAATGGCCACGGTGCGCCGGACGCGAATGATTTTGCCGGGGGGGTGAGGCCTCTGCTATAATTCTGCGGCTTTGGTGGGCACCGTTCTCTGGAGCGAGAAAAGATGGGCTTTTTAGCCCATTTTTTATTGGTGCAACCGGTTTTGCCTTTATTGGATTTTTGTGTATTTTTTTGTTCATGCAACTTGCTGAATTGATTGAAACTACTGTTAGTGGCTTGGGGTACGAACTGGTCGATTTCGAGACCAGTCCGCGTGCCCGGTTGCTGCGTATTTTCATTGACCGACCCGTTGATGTGTCCGTGCAGGAGGTTGTGCTGGACACAGAAAAGCGCGGTATCACCGTGGATGATTGCGTGGCGGTCAGCAGTCAGCTCAGCCGTGTTTTTTTGGTTGAAAACGTGGACTACGACCGGCTCGAAGTGTCCTCCCCAGGGCTCGACCGGCCGCTCATCAAGGCCGCTGATTTTCGGCGTTTTTCCGGTCATGAGGTGCAGATCAAGCTCCGTGTTCCGTTGGGAACCCAGCGAAATTTCAGCGGCATGCTGGAAGGCTTGACCGGTGAGGAGGGCGCAGAGAAGGTGTGTCTGCGTATGAATGAAACACAGCATCAGTTTGCTCTCGACAACGTCGACCGGGCGAGACTGGTGCCGAAGTTCTGATTATTGCTGGAGGACTGCTCATGAGCCGTGAATTGCTGTTGCTGGTTGATGCCTTGGCCCGCGAAAAAAATGTTCCACGGGACATCGTTTTTGGCGCGCTTGAACTTGCGCTGGCTTCTGCCACCAAAAAACGGATCAACGACGACGCCGATGTGCGCGTCGAGATCGATCGTGATAGCGGCTCATATGAGTCCTTCCGTCGCTGGTTGGTGGTCGATGACGGTACCGTGGAAAATCCGGAGCTGCAGATCAGTCTGACCGATGCGCAAAAGCAGATTGCTGACATTGCGGTTGATGACTTCATCGAGGAAGGTCTGGAGCCGATCGACTTTGGTCGCATCGGTGCGCAGGCCGCGAAGCAGGTGATCCTGCAGAAAATTCGTGATGCTGAGCGCGAACAAATTCTGAGCGACTTTCTGGAGCGCAAAGAGCATCTGGTCAGCGGCACCGTCAAGCGCATGGAGCGCGGCAGTGCCATCATTGAGGCGGGTCGAATCGAGGCGCTGTTGCCGCGCGATCAGATGATTCCTAAAGAAAATCTCCGCCCCGGCGATCGTGTGCGGGCCTGGTTGAGCAAGATTGATCGTCAGGCGCGTGGTCCGCAGTTGATTCTGTCACGCACCTCGCCCGAGTTCATCATGAAGTTGTTTGAACTCGAAGTGCCGGAAATTGAAGATGGTCTGCTCGAAATCAGGGCTGCTGCCCGTGATGCCGGCATGCGCGCCAAAATTGCCGTCAAGTCGAATGACCCGCGTGTCGATCCGATCGGAACCTGTGTGGGCATGCGTGGCTCGCGCGTCACGGCCGTGACCAATGAGCTCTCGGGTGAGCGTGTCGATATCATCCTGTGGTCGGCTGATCCGGCGCAGTTTGTGATTGGTGCGTTGGCGCCGGCTGAAGTTCAGAGCATCGTTGTTGATGAAGAAAAGCACGCGATGGATGTGGTGGTTGATGAAGATAATCTTGCCATCGCCATCGGTCGTGGCGGTCAGAATGTCCGTCTGGCGTCTGAACTGACCGGTTGGACGATCAATCTGATGACGGTTGAGCAATCGGCTGAGAAATCCGAAACCGAACATTCGAAAATTCGTGGATTGTTCATCGAAAAGCTCGATGTCGATGAAGAGGTTGCCAATATCCTGATCGAGGAAGGTTTCTCAACGCTTGAGGAAATTGCCTACGTCCCGCTGGCAGAAATGCTCGAAATCGAAGCCTTTGACGAGGCGACGGTTAACGAATTACGTGATCGCTCACGCAATGTGCTGCTGACCGAAGCGATTGTGGACGAGGAGCAACTGGAAAAAGTTGCTGAAGACATGCTCGCGCTTGAGGGGATGGATAAGGCGCTGGCTGCCAAGCTCGCGAAAGGTGGCGTGACGGACCGGGAAGCACTGGCCGATCTGGCGACTGACGAACTGACTGAAATGACAGGCATCGATGCCGAGCGTGCAACGGCGCTGATTACCGTCGCGCGGGCCCATTGGTTCGCTGAAGAAGAATGAGAGGTTTCGAATGGCATTGATGACCGTTTCCCAATTCGCTGCCGAGCTAAAAATGCCGGCACCAGCCCTGCTGGAGCAGCTCGCGAAGGCCGGCGTCAGCAAAGAGGCCGCCAATGACGCGGTTTCCGAGCAGGACAAGACGCGTCTACTTGATTATTTGCGCAAGTCGCATGGCGAAACCGCGCCCAAGGCAAAGATCACGCTGACGCGCAAGCAGACCAGTGAAATTAGGGCTGCCGATTCAACGGGCAAGGCGCGCACGATTCAGGTCGAAGTCCGCAAAAAGCGCGTTTTTGTAAAGCGTGATGCGAGCGAACTAGCTGCCGAAAGTGAAACCCCTGATGAAGTGGTTTCCGCTGTAGTCACCGAGTTGATCGCTGAACCGGTGCCGGCGGTGGAAGCCATTCCGGCTCCGACCGTTCCGGTGGTTCCGGTTGTCGAAGAGGTGGTTGTTGTGCCGCCTCCGGTCGTTGCTGTGGTGGTCGAGGCTGTGGCCGAACCGGTTATCGAGGCGACGCCTGAGCCGGTGGCCGAGCTACCGGCTGCCGTTGCTGCACCGGTTGAACCTGTTGAGCCGGCGGCACCTGTTCGCCGGGCACCGGTGGTGCGGTCCGTGATCGGCCCCGAGCAGCAGGCGTTGCGCGATGCGGAAGCACAGCGTTCCGGTCGGCTGGCCGCGATTCAGGCGGCGGAATTCAAAGAAAAGAACGAGCGCGAGGCCAAAACGCGCGCCGATGCCGAAGCACAAAAAGCCGAGGCCGCCGCCGCAGTGGCAAAGAAGGCCAAGGAGCAGGCCGCTGGCGTGTCGGGCACGATACACAAGCCTGCCGGCAAGACGGAAGAAACCAAGGCAAAACCGGCCAAGAAAGACGCTTGGAAGGATGATGCTGCCAAAAAGCGTTCTATCAAGACGCGTGGTGATGCAGGCACTTCCGGCTGGCGTGGTGCCAAGGGTGGCGGTCGTCACGGTGGCGGTCGTCATGGTCACCACGATGACGCAGCGCAACAGCCTGTCGAGGCCATTGTGCGCGATGTCCATGTACCGGAAACCATCTCCGTCGCTGATTTGGCGCACAAGATGTCGGTGAAGGCGACTGAAGTCATCAAGGCGTTGATGAAAATGGGTTCCATGGTCACCATTAATCAGGTGCTCGATCAGGAAACCGCGATGATTCTGGTCGAAGAACTCGGCCATAAGGCATTTGCTGCCAAGCTCGATGACCCCGACGCGTTTCTCCTGGAAGAGGAGGGCGGGCACAAGGAGAACGTCGAGCTTCTGCCGCGTGCGCCGGTGGTGACCGTCATGGGTCACGTCGATCACGGCAAGACTTCCTTGCTGGATTACATTCGCAAAAGCCGTGTTGCGCATGGCGAAGCGGGGGGGATCACGCAGCATATTGGTGCCTACCACGTCGAAACGCCCCGTGGCATGATTACCTTTCTTGATACACCAGGCCATGAGGCTTTTACCGCCATGCGTGCGCGTGGTGCCAAGGCCACAGACATTGTCATTCTGGTCGTTGCGTCTGATGATGGTGTCATGCCGCAGACGCGTGAGGCAATCCATCACGCCAAGGCCGCCAATGTTCCGCTGGTGGTGGCAATTACCAAGATCGACAAGCCGGATGGCAATCTCGATCGCGTCAAACAAGAACTCGTCGCCGAAGGTGTCGTGCCGGAAGAATATGGTGGTGATTCACCATTTATCGGCGTGTCTGCGAAGTCAGGCGTCGGCATCGATGAATTGCTTGAGCAAGTATTGTTGCAGGCCGAGGTTCTGGAACTCAAAGCACCGGTTGCCAGTGCGGCCAAGGGCATCGTGATCGAAGCCCGTCTGGATAAGGGCAAGGGGCCGGTTGCTACCGTATTGGTGCAATCCGGCACGCTGCGTCGTGGCGATGTGCTGTTGTTGGGCGCCGTCTTTGGCCGTGTGCGGGCGATGCTCGATGAGAACGGTAAATCGATTGACTCGGCCGGGCCATCAATTCCGGTTGAAATTCAGGGTTTGACCGAAGTGCCGGCTGCCGGTGATGAAGTCATGGTGCTGGGCGACGAGCGCAAGGCGCGTGAAATTGCATTGTTCCGTCAAGGAAAATTCCGTGACGTGAAGCTGGCTAAACAGCAGGCCGCCAAGCTTGAGAATATCTTCGATCAGATGGGTGAAGGCGAGGTCAAGGCATTGTCGCTGATCGTCAAGGCCGACGTGCAGGGTTCTCAAGAGGCACTGGTTCAGTCTCTGCATAAGCTGTCAACCGGCGAAGTCAAGGTTGCTATCGTTCATGCCGGCGTAGGTGGCATCAGTGAGTCCGATGTCAATCTGGCAGCGGCCTCCAAGGCGGTGATCATTGGTTTCAATACCCGCGCCGATGCGGGTGCGCGCAGGGCGGCTGAGACGCTGGGTGTCGATATTCGCTACTACAACATCATCTATGCGGTAGTGGATGAAGTGAAGGCGGCACTTTCAGGGATGTTGGCACCGGAGAAGAAGGAGGTCGTGCTTGGCATGGTCGACGTGCGTCAGGTTTTCCATATTTCCAGTGTGGGCGCGGTGGCCGGTTGCATGGTGTTGTCCGGCGTGGTCCGGCGCAATGCCTCGGTGCGTCTGCTGCGTGGCAATGTGGTCATCCATACGGGCGAGCTCGATTCGCTCAAGCGCTTCAAGGACGATGTCCGCGAAGTTAAAGAAGGCTTTGAGTGTGGCCTGAGTCTCAGGAAGTTCAATGATCTCGTTGAAGGCGATCAGCTTGAAGTCTTCGAGATTCAGGAAATCGCCCGCAGTCTGTAGGCGCTGATTTAAGCTCTGGTCAAAAGTCGACGATGGCAACACGGCGCAGTTCGGGCCACGGCTTCTCCCGTTCCGATCGGGTTAACGAACAGATCCGTCGTGAGCTGGCGGATCTGTTGCGTTTTGGCCTGAAAGATCCGCGTATCGCGGCCAAGCTACCGCTGATTACACTCACGGCGGTGGAAGTGACCGCCGATTATGCGCACGCCAAGGTGTTCTATACATCGATGGCTGATCCTGCATCCAATGAACTGGTTGCGGAAGGCTTGAAGCGCTCTGGCGGTTTTTTGCGCAAAGAACTCGGACGCAGAATTCGCATTCACCAGATTCCGGAATTGCATTTCGTGTTCGACTCATCGGTGGAGAATGGCGCGCGACTGTCTCGCCTGATCGATGAAGCCGTTGAGTCCGACAATAAACTGAACAACGCGTGAACGCGCCGCGCCGTCCCCCGCGTCGTCCCGTTGACGGCGTGCTGCTTTTCGATAAGCCGCTGGGGCAATCGTCGAATCATGCGTTGCAGACAGTTCGTCGCCTGTTTAATGCCGAGAAGGCCGGGCATACCGGCACCCTTGATCCGCTGGCCACGGGCTTGCTGCCGCTGTGCTTCGGCGAAGCCACCAAGTTTTCCAGTGAATTGCTGGAGGCCGATAAGCGGTATGTGGCGACAGTACAACTGGGCGCAACGACCGATACCGCCGACGCCGAGGGCGTGATCTTGCTGAAGCGTCCAGTGCGAGTGACGCAAGCAGATGTCGCCAAGGCGTTACTCGGTTTTTTGGGTGAAATCGATCAGATACCGCCCATGCATTCGGCGCTGAAGCGCGACGGCAAACCTTTGTACGAATACGCGCGTGCCGGCATTGAGTTGGAGCGAGCACCGCGCCGCATCCTGATTCATACGCTGTGCTTGCAGGAATTTAGCGGTGATCGGTTCGTCTTCGAGGTCTATTGCAGCAAAGGTACCTATGTGCGCACACTGGCTGCGGATATTGGCGAGGTGCTTGGTTGCGGTGCGCACCTCGCCGCTTTGCGCCGCACCGGCATCGGCCGGTTGCGTGTGGCTGATGCGCATACGCTGGAGGCGCTGGGGACGGCTTCTTCTGACGCGCGTGATCGTTTGCTGCAAGCGCCAGACGCCCTGTTGTCGGATTTGTCCGCCGTAGAACTCTTTGCGGCCGATGCCCAACGGCTGCGCCATGGTCAGCCGGTACGCTGGAATGGCGTGGAGGGCGATCGTCATCGCGTCTATGACGAAACGAAGGCATTTATCGGTGTTTGCCGCCAGTTGGCCGATGGCTGGTTGCAGCCGCAAAGGCTGGTTGCATCGAGCAAGGTGACAACGTAACAAATTCACAGAAAATTATGGCAAATAATCAATCTGAAACGCTATAATCCGCCGCTCTTAAAGAGACCAAAACAGAAACAGCAAGGACACTACTCAATGGCAATTTCTACCGCCGACAAGGCCAAAATCGTTTCCGACTTTCAACGCGCTCAGGGTGACACCGGTTCTCCCGAAGTTCAGGTTGCGTTGCTTACTTCCCGTATCAATGACCTCACCGGTCACTTCAAGGCGCACGTCAAGGATCATCATTCCCGTCGCGGCTTGCTCAAAATGGTGAGTCAGCGTCGCACGATGCTTGATTACCTCAAGCGCAAGAACGTCGATAGTTACCGTTCGTTGATCGAACGCCTCGGTTTGCGCAAGTAAGCGCTTCTGATCGCCGTCACGGGCTTTCGTACTAATTTTGCGCGCGCTGCGCGTTGTCCCTGTAACACGGGCTTACTGAGCAGGCCGGCACAGCAGTAAAGCTGGGCCGGCTTTTTTCCATTGCTGAAAGGAATTGTCGTGCTGAATCCGATCAAGAAAAGTTTTGCCTACGGTGAACATACTATTACGCTGGAAACTGGCGAGATCGCTCGTCAGGCAGGTGGTGCCGTATTGGTCACCATGAATGACACGGTGGTGCTCGCCACGGTGGTGGCTGCTCGTCATGCCAAACCCGGCCAGGATTTTTTCCCGCTGACCGTTGATTATCAAGAGAAGGTCTATGCGGCCGGTCGTATTCCTGGTGGTTTCTTCAAGCGCGAAGGTCGTCCCTCCGAGAAAGAAACGCTCACCTGCCGCCTGATCGACCGTCCGTTGCGTCCGCTGTTTCCGGAAGGTTTTTACAATGAGGTGCAGGTGATCTGTACCGTGATGTCCTGCAATCCGGAAATCGATCCTGATATTCCTGCACTGTTGGGTGCGTCGGCTGCGCTGGCGATTTCCGGCATTCCGTTCGCAGGCCCCATCGGTGCTGCGCGCGTGGGTTATATCGACGGTCAGTACATTCTCTGCCCGACCAAGACCCAACTCGCCTCGACACAACTCGATCTCGTTGTCGCCGGGACTGAAGTCGCGGTGCTGATGGTCGAATCTGAAGCCAAGCAGCTTTCCGAAGAAATCATGTTGGGTGCCGTTGTTTTTGGTCATGACCAGATGCAAGCTGCGATTAAGGCCATCAACGAACTCGTCGAAGCCGCGGGTAAACCAGAGTGGGATTGGCAGGCTGCGCCCAAGGATGAGGCGCTCATCGTGCGCGTGGCAGAGCTTGCCGAGGCTGATCTGCGGGAGGCTTTCCGCATTACCAGCAAGCAGGATCGCACTCAGAAGATGCGTGAAATTTCAAAGCGCGTGATTGCTGAACTGACGGCGGGCGAGAACGCGCCCGACGGCAACACGGTGAGCAATCACCTGTTCGATCTGGAAGCCAAGATTGTCCGTAGCCAGATTCTCAATGGCGAGCCGCGCATCGATGGTCGTGATACGCGCACTGTGCGTCCGATCGTGATTCGCAACGGCGTGTTGCCACGTACCCACGGTTCTGCGCTGTTTACCCGTGGCGAAACGCAGGCACTGGTGGTGGCCACCTTGGGAACCGGGCGTGATGAGCAAATCATTGATGCCTTGCAAGGCGAGTATCGCGAACGCTTCATGCTTCACTACAACATGCCCCCCTACGCCACGGGCGAAACCGGACGCGTCGGGACGCCTAAGCGGCGTGAAGTCGGCCACGGCCGACTGGCCAAGCGTGCGCTGGTGGCTGTTCTGCCAGCACCGGAAGATTTCGGTTACTCGATGCGTGTGGTCTCGGAGATCACCGAGTCGAATGGCTCATCGTCCATGGCTTCGGTGTGCGGCGGCTCGCTTGCGCTGATGGACGCAGGTGTTCCGCTCACGGCACACGTTGCCGGAATCGCTATGGGTCTCATCAAGGACGGCAACCGCTTTGCGGTGCTGACCGATATTCTGGGTGATGAAGATCATCTGGGCGATATGGATTTCAAGGTAGCGGGTACCGATACAGGCATTACCGCATTGCAAATGGATATCAAGATTCAGGGCATCACCAAGGAAATCATGCAGGTTGCTCTGGCGCAGGCCAAGGATGCCCGTTTGCATATTCTTGGCTTGATGCAGGGCTCAATGTCTGGTCATCGCGAAGAAGTGTCTACGTTTGCCCCGCGCATGATTCACATCAAGATCAATCCTGAGAAAATTCGTGATGTGATTGGCAAGGGCGGTGCGGTCATCCGCGCGCTGACTGAAGAAACCGGCTGTGTGATCGATATCGAAGATGACGGTTCGATCACCATTTCTTCGGTGAATGCCGATGCCGCGCAGGTTGCGAAGAAGCGTATCGAGGATATCACCGCCGAGGTTGAGGTGGGTCGCGTCTACGAGGGCACGGTCTTGCGTTTGCTCGATTTCGGTGCCATCGTCAGCCTGTTGCCGGGCAAGGATGGTCTGCTGCATATTTCGCAAATCGCTAACGAGCGGGTCAATGCCGTCGCCGATTACCTCAAGGAAGGCCAAGTGGTCAAGGTCAAGGTCATTGAGACCGACGACAAGGGCCGTGTGCGTTTGTCCATGAAGGCAATCGTGGCTGCTGAGGCACCTGTTGCACCGGTCGCCGCTGCCGAGTAAGAGATACCCATGTAGCCACTTCGGTGGCTCAATAAAAAAGGACGCGCAAGCGTCCTTTTTTATTGGCGGTAAATTGCTTATTTGCCGATCTGTTTTTCGCGATGTTCTTCCAGCGTCTTGCAGTCGATGCACATCGTTGCTGTGGGGCGGGCTTCAAGTCGTTTCAGGCCGATTTCAACACCGCATGAGTCGCAGTAGCCATACTCACCACTCTCGATGAGCGCGAGCGATTCGTCGACCTTTTTGATTAGCTTGCGTTCGCGGTCGCGGTTGCGCAGTTCGAGTGCGATGTCAGATTCTTGGCTGGCGCGGTCGTTGGGATCAGCGAATACCGTCGCTTCGTCCTGCATGGTGTGGACGGTGCGTTCGATGTCTTCGCTGAGTTCTTCCTTGAGCAGCATCAAGATGTCGCGAAAGTGCGCCAGTTGCTTGGCGCTCATGTACTCCTCACCCTTCTTTGGGGTGTAAGGTGGAAATTGTTTTTTGTGGAGCAGATCTTCAGCCATCGCGGATAGCCCGTATGTTTCGAGGAACAGCGTTTATAAACGAAACCAGAACCTACTGCAAGTCACACTTTTCGATTGCAACGCATCATTGAATCATTGACCCCGGTATGCTTGATTCTGTAAAATGTTTCGGGTTCGGGGTATAGCGCAGCCCGGTAGCGCGCCTGCTTTGGGAGCAGGATGTCGAGAGTTCGAATCCCTCTACCCCGACCAATTAAATCAAGTGCTTACGGCGACTCCTTCGGGGGTCGTTTCTTTTTCTGGGACTGCTTTGACTTTTGTCACCTACAACACCCACGGCACCCAGGGTTGATGCGCTTGCGGTTTTGCAAAATATCGAGCCTGTCGAGTCTGTTGCGTTTGGTTTAGCCCCTCTCTCGTCAGCACCAACTCAACGCGGTAGGGTCGGATGCCTTTCGCGCAGCGCCGCAGCAAGATCCATGACCGATGCGGCATAGAAACTGCTGCGGTTGTAGCGTGTGATGACGTAGAAGTTGCGATAACCCAGGCGGAACTCTGTGGCGGCATCCGGTGTCACCAGATCGATCAGTGCGGCGGGTTGCTCAGGTATGGGTACTGGCACCGTCTCCCCAGCGTCGACTTTTACTATCATCAGGCCAAGTATCTGCATCTCGGCCGGCGTGCGACGTGGCAGGATGCCCTCATCAATCAACTTGTCAACGCCATCGCCGCGGGCGGTGATGGTGATGGCAATCGCAGCGTCACGTACCCAGCCATGTTCGGCGAGAAAGTGCCCAACGCTGCCGATGGCGTCGGCTGGGCTGCGTGTCAGATCGATCTGGCCGTCACCGTCAAAATCAAGCGCGTAGCGGCGTATGGACGATGGCAGGAATTGTGGCAAGCCTAGTGCCCCGGCGTAGGAGCCAGAGTAATCAAGCACGCTGCGGCGCTCGTCTCGTGCCAGTAATAGTAGTTCTTCCAGTTCCGTGCGGAACAGCGCGGCACGCGGCGGATAATCAAAGGCCAGCGTGGCCAGCGCGGCAAAGGTACCAAAGCGCCCCATGTGTTTGCCGTAGATGGTTTCCACGCCGATCACGGCAGCGATAATTTCTGCGGGGACGCCGAACTGTTGTTCGGCTTGCGCCAGCGTTGCGGCGTGCGTTTGCATGAAGCGGTGCCCGGCGGCGATGCGTTTGGGTTCGACAAAGCGCGAACGGTAGGCGCGCCAGGAACGCACGCCGGGGTCTTTGGGCGGCATGATGAGCTTGATGACGGCCGGAACCGGTTTGGTGCGGGCGAACAAAATGCTGAGTTCCGCGCGATCAAACCCGTGGCGGGCGTTCATGTCGGCGATAAAGCTGCGCACTTCATCGCGGGTTGCGAAGTTTGTTGCACGGTTGGCTGCGTGCAGTGGCGACGAAATTTGCCACAGCGCTAGTAAAAGCAGGTAAAGAAAACGAAGCATCATGGTCGAAAAGCGGTAATTTTGGTGTTGAGTTGCGATAACGATGCGCGGTCGGTGTTAGGGTTGTAGCGCAGTTGTGCGTACAGGTCGGCGATTTCATGGATTGCCCGTGCGTGCTGCGGGGCTGCGTGACTGGCTCGCCGGGCAAAGTCTTGCGGTCCTTCCCATGCCTGCCAGGTGATGCCGCGTTTGGCTAGCTTGCGGGTGAAGCGCTGCCATGCTGCCAATGCCGGGTCGACTCGCACTCGCTGGTGCAGCACCCACGCCGTTAAACCCAGCAGCACGGCACCACACAGTGCAGTCAATATAGCGGTCATGCTGCGCCAGTCGGGTGCATCCAGACCCAAACTTTGCAGCAGGTCTTTTTGCCGTTGCGGATTGTAACCGAGCACCCATTGGTTCCAGCCGTTGGTCACTGCGTCCATGCGGTTGCGCAATTCTTTGAGCCAGGCCAGATCGCTGCGGGCGAGGAAGGGCAGCGGTTCGCCCGCCGGCACGGCTGCTGCAACGTTGTTGTTGATGCGGCGTGGGGCTGAAATGGCGGTGGGGTCGATACGCACCCAGCCGCGTTCGGCAATCCAGACTTCAGTCCAGGCGTGGGCGTCGTATTGGCGCACGACCAGATAACCGTCGACCGGATTGATCTCGCCCCCCTGATAGCCGGCGACAACGCGGGCTGGAACGCCAGCGGCGCGCAGGGCGAAAACGAAGGCGGCAGAGAAGTGTTCGCAGAAGCCGCGTCGGGTATCAAAAAGAAACTCATCCACCACGTCGCGTCCGAGCAGTGGCGGGTTCAGGGTGTAGATCAGCAACTGGCGCACGAAGAGGTCTTCTGCTGCGGCGAGAATGGCGGTGGCGTCGGTGCCATGGCGCTGGCGCCATTCTGCGGCAATCGCGCGTATCTGCGGGTTGCCCTCTTTGGGGAGTTCGAGTGCTGCGCGCAGGTTGGCAGCAGATTCGTTGATGCCTGCCAGTGTGTCGGGTGATGCCTGCTGCGTGTAACGCAAGCGTGTGCGTACGGCTTGTCGCGCAATGGGTTGGTAGTCGCTGGTCATGGCGCTGTCGGGGGGGAGCGTGCCGGGCATTTCGAGCGCGAACAGCCAGAACTTGCCGTGGGGTTCGAGTGTCACCTCATAGTCGACGCTGGACCCACGGGGCACATAGGGCGGCACGGGATAAGCACCGAGCGTTTGCGTGACGCGCCAACTGCGGCCATCAAACGCCGGCATGACGGGGCCGCGCCAGTAGAGTTGTGATTGCGCCGGTACCTCGCCCTTGAATTGCACGCGAAAGGCCACCGCATCGGATTGCGAGAGTTGTGCAATCGACCCCGGTGACATGGTGTCGGAAAGCCCCGATACGGCTGACGTGCGATCTTGCGGCAACCCCCACAGTGGCCCCTGAACACGCGGAAACAGCAGGAACAGCAGCAGCATGAAGGGGAGGGCTTGCGCCAGCATGAGCAGGGTGCGGCGCAGTTGAATGATCGGCGTGGGGCGGTCATCGCTGGCCGCCAGCAGGGTAGCCGTGGTGATGATTATGGTGCCACAGGCGAGTAATGCGGTTGGAATGGTCTGCGTGAACATGAACTGCGCCAGCACTAGAAAGTAGCACAGCAATACTGTTGAAATCGCATCGCGTGCGGCGCGCAGTTCGAGCAGTTTCAGGGCGAGAAAAACCACCAGCAGCGCGACGCCCGGCGTGCGCCCGACGAGGCTGCGATATTCAAAAAATACTGCGCTGGTTCCCGCAGCGACCAGCAGCACCAGCAGCCAGCGCGGAGGCAATCGCCATTGTTTCCATGTCAGTGCCGCACGCAGGGCAAAGCAAGTTCCTGCAGCCAGTGCCAGACATAACGGAATCTGCGGCGTGAGTGGCAGGAATGCGGCCAGTGCCGTGGCCAGCAGCCACCACGACTGACGCCGGCTGACCGGGCGGTTAATTCGCGCCATGACGGTACAGTGCCAGGGTTCGCAGGCCGGTGGCGAGATGCGCCTCGCCATTGTCCGGTGGCAGACGGTGGCCGGGAATACGTAGGCCCCAGGCCAGACCCATTTTGTCGGCATCGAGCATCCAGCGCGCGAGGATGGCGAGCCGCTGTTCGGTGTCAAGCGCGATGGGGAGCGCATCCCACTCAAGCCAGCACTGTTCGGCCGACGCGCCGGAAAACAGTTTAGTCAGCAGCGGTCCATCCTGCTGTCTTGCCGCGGCCTTCCATGCGACATGCCGGGGTGCGTCGGAAACTTGATAGGTGCGCAAGCCGGAAAAATCATCGGTGCCGCGCCCCTCACGGCTCGGTCCGCGTGCGCGATCGCCGCCCCACGGTAAGGGCGGGGCGTGGGTGGCCGGCGCTGGATAGATCAGGCAACGCATGTCTGGCACCGCGTAGGCCCAAGCGCGTATCAGTCCTAGCGGCCAGGTGGTTTCCAACGTAACGCGCGGCAGGGGCAGCCAGCCACGCTGGAGCGCGGGAACGGTGAGGGGAGCGACGGCGACGGTTGATGAGCCTACATCCAGTTCGACTGGCGCGGCGTCGCCAATCTGTAGACGCAGGCTGATTCTGGGTTCGGTGCGCGTGTTTTCGAGCAGTACGTCAAAGCGCGCCAGCCCATTTGCGAACACGGGTTCGCAGCGTCCGGGGCGAATCGACAACAGCGCCAGATTGCGAAAGGTGTGCAGGATATTCACAACACCCAAGCCGACCAGCAGGAACACCAGTGCGTGCCCCAGACTCAGGTTGTAGTTCATCGCACCGAGCAGGATGACGACGAGGGCAGCGGCAAAGGCGAGCCCCGCGCGCGAGGGCAGTACGTAGATTCGTCGCTGCACCAGAATGATCGGTGCGGGCTCGGGGCTGCGCACGCGCAGCGCCCAGTGGATAAATTTTTCGCGCAGGTTGTTACGCAAACTTTGGATCATGGGTGCTACCTGCGGCATGCTCAAAGACTGAAAACCTGCGCGCCGTGACGTCAGGGTAGCGGCACAGCCTCGATCAACTGCGCCGCCATGGTGTCCGCGTCGGTGCGAGCGGCATCGTCGACTGGACGCAGTCGATGGGATATGACGCCGGGCAGCACGGCCTGCACGTCTTCGGGCAACACATGGTCGCGGCCGGCCAGCAGCGCCCAGGCGCGTGCCACCGCCAGTAGCGAGAGCCCTGCGCGAGGCGACAGACCGGCGTGCCAGCGCGGTGCGGCGCGCGTGTAGGCGGTGAGCGCCTGAATGTAGTCGATCAGGGCGGGGGCAGCGTGGATGGTGGCGGCGCTGCGTTGGAGTGCAATCAGTTGGATCGGGTCGATGCGCGGCGCGAGTTCGGCCACCATCTGGCGACGGTCGGTGCCGGCTAGCAAGGCGCGTTCGGCCGCCGGATCGGGATAACCGAGTTCGATGCGCAGCAAAAAACGGTCGAGTTGCGATTCAGGTAACGGAAAGGTGCCAATTTGGTGAGTCGGGTTTTGCGTGGCGATGACAAAGAAAGGCTCGGGCAAGGGGCGGGTTTTTCCCTCGGCGGTGACCTGCCGTTCCTCCATGGCTTCGAGCAGGGCGCTTTGCGCCTTGGGTGTGGCGCGGTTGATTTCGTCGGCCAACACCACTTGCGTGAACACCGGTCCGGGATGAAAGTGAAAGCTCGCGCTGTCTCGGTCGAAGATCGACACGCCAATAATGTCGGCCGGCAACATGTCGCTGGTGAATTGAATGCGCTGGAACTCGAGACCGAGAACGCGTGCCAGAACGTGCGCCAGCGTGGTCTTGCCCACGCCCGGCAGATCTTCGATCAGCAGATGGCCACGCGCTAGCAGGCAGGAAAGAGCCAGGCGGATCGGCCGTTCCTTGCCGAGAATGATGCGGTTGATGTCGGCAAGAATTGCCTCAAGTTGAAGTGCTTGCATTGGGGGTGCGTGATTTTTGGGGCTTTGAGAGATAATATGTCGCTACTTCACTGATTGTAAGTCATCAGCTCAGTTATCCCGGATATCCGCTACCCGCTCTCTTCGACACCCGTCATGACAACTACCGCTTTTATTTCGCATCGCGACTGCTGGCAGCACGACATGGGCACGCACCATCCGGAGTGTCCGGATCGTCTGGGTGCCATCAGTGATCGGCTGATTGCCTCCGGCCTTGATCTGTATCTGCAGTTTCACGATGCGCCACTGGCGGATGATGAACAATTGCTGCGCGTGCATCCGCAGGAACATATCGACACCTTGCGTAACAGCAGTCCGGCGCATGGCATTGTGCATGTGGATCCGGATACTGCGATGTCGCCCGGAACATGGAAGGCGGCGCTGCGTTCGGCGGGTGCTGGCTGCTACGCGACTGATCTGGTCATGCGGGGCGAAGCCAACAATGCGTTTTGTGCCGTGCGCCCCCCCGGCCATCATGCCGAGAGCGCCAAGCCAGGCGGGTTCTGTTTTTTCAATAACGTCGCGGTAGCCGCGCGCCATGCGATCAAGGTGTGGGGTTTGTCGCGTGTGGCCATCATCGACATCGATGTGCATCATGGCAACGGCACCGAAGAGATTTTTGCCGGTGATGAAAATGTTCTGATGGTGAGCATTTTCCAACATCCCTTCTACCCGTACTGCGGCACTGAAACACCGGCCGCCAATATGTGCAACGTGCCGCTCAAGGCGGGAACGCGCGGCGAGGCATTTCGCGAAGTCGTGCAAGATATCTGGTTGCCGCGTCTGCGCGCCTTCAAGCCCGAGATGGTATTTATCTCGGCGGGTTTTGACGCCCACTACGAAGATGATATGGGTTCGCTCGGGTTAGTTGAGTCCGATTATTTCTGGGTGACCACCCAGTTGAAAAAGATCGCTGACGAGTACAGTCAGGGGCGACTTGTCTCGCTACTTGAGGGCGGCTATGCGCTGTCTGCACTGGCGCGTAGTGTCACCGTCCATATCAAGGCGCTTGCTGATTTGTAAGTGCGTGTTGCGCCGTGCGCGGTACGCCGGTGATCGGCTAAACTTCATTTTTGTTGATTTTTTGCTTCCGATAATTTCATGAAGATCATTCAAGGTTCGATTCCCGCCATTGTGACGCCGATGCACACCAACGGCGATCTTGATCTGCCTGCCTTGCAGCGTTTGCTCGACTGGCACATCGCTGAGGGCACCGATGCGGTCGTTGTGGTGGGCACTACCGGCGAATCGCCAACAGTGACGTATGACGAACACTGCGCGCTCATCGAGACGACCGTCAGGCATGTTGCCGGGCGTATTCCGGTGATTGCCGGCACGGGTGCCAATTCAACTGTCGAGGCAATCGAACTGGCCGGGTTTGCACGCAAGGCCGGAGCCGACGCGCATTTATCTGTGGTGCCTTATTACAACAAGCCGACGCAGGAAGGGTTGTACCAACACTTCAAGGCAATTGCCGAAGCGGTCGATCTGCCCATGATTCTGTATAACGTGCCGGGACGCACCGTGGCCGATATGTCCAACGACACGGTACTACGCCTTGCAACGCTGCAGCGCATTATCGGCATCAAAGATGCGACGGGTGGCATCGAGCGCGGCAGCGATCTGCTGAAGCGTGCGCCGGCAGGCTTCAGTGTCTATAGCGGTGATGACGCGACGGCCGTGGCATTGATGCTGCTGGGGGGCAAGGGCTCGATTTCGGTCACGGCCAATGTGGCACCGCGTCTGATGCACGAGATGTGCGCTGCCGCCATTGCCGGTGATTTGCCGCGCGCGCGTGAGGCGCACTTTCGTCTTCTTGGTCTGCATCGCAACCTGTTTTTGGAGGCAAACCCGATCCCCGTAAAATGGGCCGTAGAGCAGATGGGATTGATTGCTGCCGGGGTGCGTCTGCCGATTACGCCATTTTCGCCCGAACATCATGAGCGTCTGCGCACCGCAATGCGGGAAGCGGGTCTTGCTCTTTAACTGGATATTCACAACATTCATGAATCGCCATTTACAATTTTTACGATATTTTCCGCAGGTTTGTCTGTTTTCTGCTGTGGCACTGGTCGCCGGTTGCAGTGGAAACATCATTCCGGAATCAAAGAAAATCGAGTACAAGACAGAAGGTGGCAAAAAGCTGCCGTCACTCGAAATTCCGCCCGACTTGACGCAGGCCACACGTGATGACCGCTATGCCGTGCCTGACGTTCAATCCGGCAAGGGGTCGGCAACATTTTCGACTTACTCCGGCGAGCGCGCGGGGCAGGCGCGAACCTCGACGGCACAGGAAGTGCTGCCGCAGGTCGACAAGATGCGTATTGAGCGTTCGGGCACCCAGCGCTGGCTGGTGGTCAGTGGCGCACCCGACAAGCTATGGCCGAGTGTGAAAGAGTTCTGGCAGGAAATTGGCTTCCTTGTGAATATGGAAACGCCGGAAGCCGGCATCATGGAAACCGATTGGGCAGAAAATCGCGCCAAGCTTGGGACGGACTTGATTCAAAGAACGATCGGAAAGGTGTTTGACAACCTTTATTCCACCCCCGAACGTGACAAGTTTCGCACGCGTCTGGAAAAGGGCAGCGAACCGGGCACGGTTGAAATCTATATCAGCCATCGTGGCATGTACGAGATATACGTCAGCGAAGGCAAGAGCGATACCAAGTGGCAACCGCGTCCGGCTGATCCGGAACTCGAAGCCGAAATGCTGCGGCGTCTGATGGTGCGCCTAGGGGCCGACGAAGGGCGTGCCAAGACCACCATGGCCGCTGCCGAACAGCGTCAGCCAGAGCGTGCCAAGTTGTCACGTGCCGCAAGTGGTGCCGGTGCACTGCAACTTGAGGAAGCCTTTGATCGCGCCTGGCGTCGCGTTGGACTGGCGCTTGATCGGGTCGGGTTTACCGTGGAGGATCGGGATCGTGCCCAGGGGCTTTATTTCGTCCGTTATGTTGATCCTGAAATCGACAACAAGAAAAAAGACGCTGAAAAAAGTATGTTGTCGAAGCTCAAATTTTGGAAGAGTGACGATAAGACGAGTCAGGCAACCCAATATCGGATTCACGTAAAAGCTGCAGGCGATAGCACTGGGGTTCAGGTTTTGACTCGCGAGGGCGGTATCGATGTTTCCGATACCTCAAAGAAAATTCTTTCCCTGTTGTACGAACAACTTAAATGAGCTTGTAAGCCGTCTACGCTTGTTTCATGTGCTCCGGCTTATCTCAGCCTGTTACGTTGGAAGCAAAAAGTAGCAGCAAAAAGTAGCAGCAAAAAGGCCAGCCCCAAATTAAAGAGGCTGGCCTTTTTTGTGCCCGATTAAAACCGGGCACGCACCCAATTACTTCTTGGGGGCTTCGGCGGGCTTGGCAGCAGCGGCAGCCGGGGCAGCAGCAGCCGGGGCGGCAGCAGCCGGTGCAGCCGCAGCCGGGGCAGCAGCAGCGCCAGCAGCCGGAGCAGCACCAGCCGCAGCCGGTGCGCCAGCAGCCGGGGCAGCAGCGTCAGCAGGCTTGGCGGCTTCTGCGGGCTTGGCAGCTTCAGCAGGCTTGGCGGCTTCGGCAGGCTTGGCAGCCGGGGCGGCGGGGGCTTCGGTCTTGCCGCAAGCGGAAACGGCGAGGGCAAGCAGGGCAGCTACGAGCAGAGAATTTTTCATTTTGAGAGTTTTCCTTAACGTTAAAGTGACTTCGAAGTGACTTATCCAATTGGTTGATCTGAACGTTACCGTCCCGATGCGGCGCGAAATATAGCATGAAATCAGGTGCCTTGTGATTTTTTATTGCAATGCAGCAAGAGTTCTGCGGGATCACAGGCCGGTCGTGGTTGGCAGCAGGCATGAGCTGGAGGATTGCCACAGATCTTCGAAACGCTGTCGCCAGGGTTGTAGATAATTCGCATCCTCTAAAATCAGCGCACTGCGCGGTTGATCGAACTGAAACCGGCGAACGCCGTTGTTTTTGTCGGCGATCAGATGTCCGTCTGCCAGTTGTCGCAGATTGTCGGGAGTTTGCCGGCAGGTAATGGTGTGCGAATGGTGCGCGATCAATTGCATCAGGTGCGGTGAAGAGCGTTCTACCGTGTCCGGGTCATGGACGACGATTCGGATGCTTCGTATTGGTGATTCGCTCAGGAAATCAGCCAGCAGTTTGATGCGATGACGTTCTTCGAGTCGTAGTGGCGTCAGATCACGGTCAAACACCAGAAGCTCATGCTGAGCCTGAGATAGAACGCGGTCAATTGCAGTACGGAAATCGGTCTCCGCGAAGAGTGGAGTGTAGGACGCCGTCACTGCTGAAGATGCAGAAATCCGTCGCAGTAGGCTTCGTACAGGGGCGACAGCGTGCCATCAGTTGCCGCATTGAAATCAGCCAGCGCCGGAGTGCAGCGGCGATCTGCGAGCATTCGTAATAGTGGAAATAGCGGTGCGGCAGGGGGGGGCGCTGGCCATTTTTCACCGTTCAGATAAAAGT
>CAJAWW010000144.1 GCA_903946745.1 uncultured beta proteobacterium | reverse complement strand
GCACCTTCATCAATGCCGGGCAGGTGGAAGATCGCATCATCATCGCGCAAATTGCCATCCACGCCTCATTTCTGGTGTCGGCCATCGCCATCGCTTATACCGACAAACTCATGATGCAAACCCTCAACAGCAGCCACAGCGCGAAACATTAACCGGGAGCCACGCCATGTCCACACCGATTCGTCAGGATGACTTCATTCAATCCATCGCCGATGCCTTCCAGTTCATCAGCTACTACCATCCGCTCGACTACATTCAGGCGCTCGGCCGCGCTTACGAGCGCGAACAAAGCCCGGCCGCCAAAGATGCCATCGCCCAGATTCTGACCAACAGCCGCATGTGCGCGGAAGGCAAGCGGCCGATCTGCCAAGATACGGGCATCGCTGTGGTCTTCCTCAAGATCGGCATGAACGCCAAGTGGGACGCCAAACTGACCATTCAGGAAATGGTTAACGAAGGTGTGCGCCGCGCCTACAACAATCCGGACAACAAACTGCGTGCCTCGGTGCTGCTCGACCCCGCCGGCAAGCGCACCAACAGCAAGGACAACACGCCGGCCGTGGTGCACTACGAAATGGTCGCTGGCGACCACGTTGAGGTGATCTGCGCGGCCAAGGGCGGCGGCTCGGAAAATAAATCCAAGTTCTATGCGCTCAACCCGTCGGATTCCATTGTCGACTGGGTGCTGAAAACCGTACCGACCATGGGGGCCGGCTGGTGCCCGCCGGGAATCTTGGGTATCGGCATCGGCGGCACGCCCGAAAAAGCCATGCTGCTGGCCAAAGAATCGCTCATGGCACCGGTGGATATTGACGAACTGATCGCCCGCGGGCCCTCGTCACGCGTCGATGAGATGCGCCTTGAGTTGTACGAAAAAGTGAATGCACTCGGCATTGGCGCGCAAGGCTTGGGCGGCCTCACCACCGTGCTCGACGTCAAGATTCTCGATTACCCGACCCACGCCGCCAGCCTGCCGGTGGCGATGATCCCCAACTGCGCCGCCACCCGTCACGCCCACTTTCATCTCGACGGCAGCGGCCCGGCAAAACTCGAAGCACCGTCACTGTCCGACTGGCCAAAAGTCGCCTGGGCACCCGACACCGAAAAGTCCACCCGCGTCAATCTCGATACACTCACCCCGGCCGAAGTTGCGGCCTGGAAGCCCGGTCAAACCCTGCTGCTCAACGGCAAAATGCTCACCGGCCGCGACGCCGCACACAAACGCATTCAGGAAATGCTCGGCAAGGGCGAAAAGCTGCCGGTGGATTTCACCAACCGCGTCATCTATTACGTCGGCCCGGTCGACCCGGTGCGCGACGAGGCCGTTGGCCCCGCCGGCCCCACCACGGCAACGCGCATGGACAAGTTCACCGAAATGATGCTGGCGCAAACCGGTCTCATCTCGATGGTCGGCAAGGCCGAGCGTGGCCCCACGGCCATCGAAGCCATCAAAAAACACAAATCTGCTTACCTCATGGCCGTTGGTGGCGCGGCCTATCTGGTATCCAAAGCGATCAAGACCGCCACCGTGGTGGGCTTTGCCGATCTGGGCATGGAAGCGATCTACGAATTTGATGTGAAAGACATGCCCGTCACCGTCGCCGTCGATTCCAGCGGTACCTCGGTGCACAACACCGGCCCCAAAGAGTGGCAGGCCAAGATTGGCAAGATTCCGGTTGTCGTTGCCTGAAATTTACCGTCTCCCCAGCGTCGACTATTCGCATCGTCCATGATCGGCGTCTTCGATTCCGGTCTGGGCGGCTTGTCGGTGCTGGCCGCACTGGTGAAAGCTCTGCCGCAGGCTGACTTCACCTACTACGCAGACACCGCGCATGTGCCGTATGGCGACAAGCCCGACACTCTGATTCAGCGCCGCGTGTTGGCCGTGGGCGCTGAACTGGTGACTCAGGGCGCAACGCTGCTGGTGGTGGCCTGCAACACTGCCACCGCTGCGGCGGTGCAAGCGCTGCGCACCGCGCATCCCGGCATTCCGGTCGTGGGTGTCGAACCGGGCATCAAACCGGCTGCAGCCAGTTCCCGCACAGGGCGCATTGCGGTGCTGGTGACACCCTCCACGGCACGCAGCACGCGCCTGCGGCATCTGATCGAAAGCCATGCCGGCGGCGTTGAGGTACATGTCGAACCCTGCCCGGACTGGGCCACACATGTCGAAACCCTGCGTCTGGATGACCCGGCGTTGATCGCTGATGTACAGCGACGCATTGCAAGCATCCTCGACCGGGACGCCGACCGCATTGTGCTGGGCTGCACGCACTACAGTTTTCTGGTGCCCGTCATTGCCCCGCTGATCGCCGACCGTGCCGAACTCATTGATGTTGCCGACGCCGTTGCAAGGCAAACACAACGGCTGGCCGGATCACTGGCGCACGGCAGCGGACAGATCCACCTCACCGCCTCGGCGCACCCGGAACGACTACACGCCGCCCTGCCCCGCCTGCGTCTCGCATACCTTGCGGCACGCGTTACGACTCGCAACTTATGATGGGTTTCCAGCTTGCAACCCATTCCGGAATTCGCTCTGCCGGCATCGGGCGGGCGATGCCGTAACCTTGTGCCAGCTCGCAACCAAGGCGGAGCAGCGCTTTGCCATGGGCCTCGGTTTCCACACCTTCGGCGATGACTTGCCGGTGAAAAGCGGCCGCCAACCCGATCACGCCCTCGACGATGGCCATGTCTTCAGGTGTTTCAAGCATGTTGCGCACGAAGCTCTGATCTATTTTGAGCAGATAAGCCGGCAGGCGGCGCAGATAAGTCAGCGACGAGTAACCGGTACCAAAGTCATCCAGCGCGAAGCCGATGTCATGTTCATGACAAAGATGCATCACCTCAGCGACCCTGGCAATGTCATCCAGACCGCTGGTTTCAAGTATCTCAAGCTCAAGGTGGCGCGGCGGTAAATCAGGGTGTTCAGCCAGCAGCGCAAAGAGACGTGAAACGAAGTTCTGCTGTTGCAGTTGGCGAGCACCAATATTGACGCTGACGGGAATATCCAAGCCGGCTGCACGCCAGACGCTGACCTGCGCGAGAGCCGTCGAGATCACCCATTCACCAAGATCGATACTGAGTGCATGATCCTCGATCACCGGAAGGAAACGGCCGGGAGCCAGCAGTCCCTGTTCGGGATGCTGCCAGCGGATCAGCGCCTCGACGCCGATCACGAGCCCCGTTCGCAGGTTAACCTTGGGTTGGTAGTGGAGCACAAACTCGTTTTGCTCGATGGCACGGCGAATATGTTCGAGGCTCTCGCGCTCGGTCTTGACGGCGGCATCTCGGTGGATGTCGAACAGGTGAAAACGATTCTTGCCACTTTGCTTGGCGACGTACATGGCCTGATCGGCGTGGCGCATCAATTGATCCACGTCACTACTGTCCTGCGGTGAGAGCGTGACACCGATACTGGCCGATACTCTCAGGGTCAGGCTTCTGACCGGAACCGGGTCTGCAGCAGCGATAAGCAGACGCGCCAGCACCGGTTCATAGGCGGATATTTCCTCCAGACCGACCAGCACGGCGACAAATTCGTCGCCCCCGATGCGGGCCAGCGTGTCCCCTTCGCGCAGAGCATGCTTCATGCGATTTGAAAGAGCAATCAGCAGTTCGTCACCAACCTCGTGGCCATGATTATCATTGACCGCCTTGAAACCATCCAGGTCCAGATAGGCAACTGCCAGCGACTTGTTGTGCCGCTGGCTCCCCGCCATGGCCTGCCGCAGACGGTCGGCCAGCAGTACGCGATTAGGCAGGCCGGTCAGGGCGTCATAGTGAGCGATGTGCTCGAGTTGACGCTGGTGATCCTTGATTGCCGTGATGTCGGTAAAC
Organism: uncultured beta proteobacterium; assembly: GCA_903946745.1. GTDB lineage: Bacteria > Pseudomonadota > Gammaproteobacteria > Burkholderiales > Rhodocyclaceae > CAJAWW01. Next base: position 10,636 of record CAJAWW010000144.1, on the reverse strand, counting down.
AGTGCGACGTAGTTGCTTGTCCGGCCGACTCCATCGCGCACGGCGCTGATGGTGATCATCACGGGATGATCCTCGCCGCTCTTGCGTCGGTTCCAGATTTCTCCGGACCAATGGTCGCTTTCCAGCAGAGCCTTCCACAAGGCAGCATGAAACTCCGGGGAGTGCCGATCCGACCGCAGGATGCGCGAATTCTGGCCAACGGCCTCTTCGCGAGCGAAGCCCGTCAGAGTAGTGAACGTGTCATTGACGTTGAGAATGATGCCGTCAGCGTCGGTGATAAAAATGCCTTCGCGGGCATGGGAAAAGACGCTGGCGGCCAGTTGCAAAATCACCTCGACCTGCTTCTGTTCAGAGACGTCCGTCGCGGTTCCGATCATGCGCTCGAGCGTGCCGTCGCTACCGCGACTGACGACCATACCCCGCATCAGCAGCCACTTGTAATTACCATCTTCACAGCGAACCCTTTGCTCCATCCGGTAACTGTCTGTCCGGTTATCGATAACTGCCTGGAGCGTCGCCTTGGCTTCTTGCCGGAAATCCTGATGTACCCGTTCCGCCCAACGCATCGGCAGCAGGGCATCGTCATGCACTGGCACGGCGATGCCGAGAATTTTCATCAAATGAGGTGATACGACAAAACTGCCCGTCGTGTGACTGTATTCCCAGACGCCATCGCCGGCACCCTCCAGCGCGAACCGCCAGCGCGCCTCGCTTGCCGCGAGCGCCTGGTCAGCGTAGCTTTTTTCAATCGCAATGCTCGCCAGATGGGCGGTTTGTTCAATCAGGTGGATGTGCACAACATCAGGCTTGTGTACGTCAGCGTGGTAGATGGCGAAGGTGCCGAGCATCTTGCCTTGCGATGAACGGATGGGTTCCGACCAGCAAGCGCCCAGTCCGGCCCGACCCGCCAGTTTCCTGGCCCGCGCCCAGTAGGGGTGATTCTGAATGTCCTCAACGACGACCCGTTCGCCGGTGAATGACGCCGTGCCACAGGAACCGATGCCCACACCGATCTCCATGCCATTGATCGCGGCGCTGAAAAAATCCGGAAGACTGGGGGCGGCACCCGTGTAAAGGCGCTTGCTCTCATCGTCCAGCAGCAGGATGCTGCACATCATTTCCGGGTTGTCCTGCTCAACGCTACGGACGATAGCATTCAACACCTCGGGCAGTGTGGCACCGGCTGCCATCAATTCCAGGACGTGGCTGCGTGACGTATTGACGCACTCTGCCTTCCTGCGTTCGGCATCGGTGTGTGCCAAATCGGTTGCCATGGCATTCACATGTTGCGCCACCTGCCCGAATTCATCGTTGCGCAACACCGGAATCTGGTGGGAAAGATCACCTCGACCAAAGTGTGCGACCCCCTCAATGAGATTCTCCAGCGGCCGCTTGATGCTACGCACCGTGCCCAACGCAGCAAGAAACAAAACAAGGAAAGCGATACCGTCACCAACGATCACATAGTAGGTGGTCTGCTGACGCAACTCGGCGGCTTCGTTCTGCCCCTGTTCGAGCAGTTCGCTTTGCTCGGCGAGGAGTTCACCGGTGAGCGCCTGCAGTTGCTGCATCGGCGCGTCGTTCAGATTGTCCAGCAGAAAATGCTGCGCAGCACCGAACCCCTGCTGACGGCGCAGATCGATGGCCGCTCTGAGCAAGGCCATGTGGCGGTTCGCCAGTTCCACGACCAGTTCGAGCCGGCTGCGTTGCAGGCTGCCTATGGGCAAGGCGCGACGCTGGCGCTCGATGACTTCCGACATCCCGAGCACGGCAATCTGATAGGTTTCAAGCTGACGCACCACCCCGGTAATGATGTAACCCCGTGCGCCGCTTTCGGCATCTTTCATCTGAGACATCAAGGTATGGGTGTCGGCGATGACATGGCGTGTTCTCTCTTCGAGTTTCAGCAACTCGTCAGCACGAAACGCATTATTCAACCACAGCGAAAATACCGCGACCCCGGCGAGCGCAGCCAGACAGAAACCCGCCCAGATTCTGGCGGTGACGGTGACTCTGATCCGGCCTTTCCCGCCTGGGACAGCAGGTGTGGCGTGATCCGTCATGACTCAGGTGCCGTAGTGGCGCTTGGCGCGCTCGGCGGCGCGGCGTGCCGCTTCCTTCGGCGATCGAGTACCTGAACAGGCGTCGGCAAACATATCGACAACGATGAAGTCACCCATCACGGCCGCCGAGGCTGCCCCGAGTTTGCCGGCATGCCCGTTGGTCAGCACACGTTTGAGCGCATCACGGTAGGGTGTGATCAGAGGATCAGCCGTCCACACGGGGCTTTTTTCAAAAGCGACCAATGCGGGAGAGACGTAACCGTTGGAGGCGATCATCCACGGATCCACCTGCTCGCGCTCCCAAAGAAAACGCAGATACTCCTTGGCCGCGTTCGGATACTTCGAGTACTTGAACAGGCAAGCAAAGAACATCACCGAAAATTCCGTCGGGCGACCAACCGGTCCGACGGGAAAACTCGCATGACCGATGTCTTTTGCGATCGCCTGCAACTTCGGATCAGCCGAGATTTTGGCCACGGCATAGATCGACACGCCGTTGTTGGTAAGGCTGATTTCGCCGGCATGAAACGCCTTGTTGTTGCTCGGGTCCAGCCAGGACATCGTGTCCCAAGGCAACGTCTTCTGGATCTCCATCATGTAGTTGATCGCTGCGATGCTCTCGGGTGAATCGAGCACAACATTGCCGTTGACGTCGACCACCTTGCCACCATGAGCCCACAGGCACCAATGAACGAAACTATTGGCGTCGGCCGTCGCATGCCCGAGCGCAAAGCCTGCCGGCGTACCGCTCTTTTTCAACTGGCGGCAAAGACGAAGGAAGCCAGGCAGATCTTCGGGAAAACGATCAAAGCCTGCCGCCTTGAGATGACTGACACGATAGACCATGCAGGAAGGCGCGCCGCCCTGCGGCAAGGAAATCCAGCGCCCATTGCTGGTGGCGTAGGTGCGTGGCGTGGCGTACCAACCGCCGTAACGCTTACCGAGGTCTTCAGCGAGATCAGTGAGGTCGACCAACTTGTCGGCAAAGCGATGCGGGTCGTCGTTGGTGCCAAAAATAATGTCGGGGCCGCCGCCCACATTGGCTGCTAATACGGCCTTGGGACGGACATCTTCCCAACTATCCGTCTCCAACTTAACCTCGACACCCGTCAGTTCGGTAAAGCGACGCGTATTGGCAGCAAAGGTATCCAAATCGCCCTGTACGAATTGCTTCCAGCGCAACACGCGCAGCCTTGCCCCTTTTTCCGGTACAAAATGCTGACCGGGCAGATTCGCAGCACCGGCCAGCACCGGATACCCTCCTAGCGTGCTGGAGATGGCTGTTGCCACACCCAGCTTCAAGACATCGCGTCGAGAATATCTTTGCATCGTCAGCCTCTATTTGAAGTGTGTCCGCCACTAATCGAATGACAACTGGGAGCCTGCAACTGTACCTGCGACTTTACACCGAGTTAACCCCGTCTGGCGCTGATGACGCCGGGAATTTCACGCAGCAGCGTCACGGTCTTTTGCAATGCTGCAGCGCCGTGTAGTTCTACGGTAAATGCCATACGTGCGGTACCCGCCTTCGATTGCGTCTTCACCGCCGTCACGTTGATGCGCTCACGCGAGAGCACATCCGAAATATCGCGCAGCAAACCCTGCCGGTCGCTGGCTTCGACATGCAGGTCGATCGCATACACGGCATCGTGCCGTTCCGTCCAGTTGCCGCCCCATTCGGTGCCGATGACCCGCTCGGGATTGCGCGCCGCCATGTTGCGATAGTTGGCGCACTGAACACGATGAATCGAAACACCCTTGCCGCGCGTCACGAAACCGGAAATCGCATCCGGCGGCATCGGCTTGCAGCAGTTGCCTATTTGCGTCAGCAGTTTGTCGACCCCGACGACAAGCACCCGCGACTCGCCGGCGCGGCTTTTTTTGGTCTGGATATCCGGTTCCGGCTGCAAGGGTGCGGTGCCGCGCAAAGCCACCTGAATGGCCCGCACGCCCACATCACCCCGAGCCGCGGCAAGAAATAGCGCGTCAACGCTTTTCAGGCCGAGCTTGACCGCCAGTTCATCAAGATTGGCCTGCGTCTGTCCTTCGCGCTGCAATTCGCGAATCACCACACTGCGCCCCTGCACCAGCATCTCGGCTTCATCTTGCGCCACAAACCACTGCTTCACCTTCTGCCGGGCACGCGGGGTAGCCAGATATCCCTGCGTCGGATTCAGCCAATCGCGTGACGGGCCGCCAGTCTTGACGGCGACGATCTCCACGCGCTGCCCGTTTTGCAGCGGGGTGTTGAGCGGCGTCATCTGACCGTCGACTTTTGCACCCCGGCACCGATGCCCCAGATCGGTATGCAGCCGATAGGCGAAGTCGAGCACCGTCGCACCTTGTGGCAGATCGATCACCTTGTCTTGCGGCGTCAGCACATAAATCGTGTCATCCAGCGCCGCGCGTTTGAATTGCTGCACCCATTCGGTTGAATCAGTGATCTCGTCACGCCATGAAAGCAACTGACGCAGCCAGGCAATCTTGTCCTCATACGCGCCTTCTGCCTTGGCAGAGCCCCCAGATTCCTTATAGCGCCAGTGCGCGGCGACACCGAGCTCGGCATGCTCATGCATCTCGCGGGTGCGAATCTGAATCTCCAGCGAACGCTCATCCGCCGCCCTGACGGCCGTATGTAGCGAGCGATAAAAGTTGCCCTTGGGATGCGAAATGTAATCATCAAACTCGCCATGAATCGGCTGCCACAAGTGATGAACGATGCCCAGAGCGATGTAGCAGTCCTTCACGTCTTCGACAATGATGCGCACCGCACGCACGTCATACACTTCCTCAAAATCGATATTCTTGCCGCGCATCTTGTTCCAGATGCTGTAGATATGTTTCGGCCGCCCATAGACCTCGGCCACGACCCCGACTGCTTCAAGTTCGGATTGCAGTTGTCTCACCGCAGCACTGATGAATGCCTCGCGTTCCAGACGTTTTTCATCGAGCATCGTCGCGATGCGCTTGTAGGCCTCCGGCTCCAGATAGCGGAAAGATAAATCCTCGATTTCCCACTTCAGTTGCCACACGCCGAGCCGGTTGGCCAGCGGCGAATAGATCAACAGACTTTCACGCGCCATGTCTTCACGCAGTTCGCCGGGCTGGCTATTCAGAAAGCGCAGCGACTGCACCCGGCTGGCCAAACGCAGCAGCACCACGCGCAAATCGTCCACCATTGCCAGCAGCATTTTGCGCAGAATTTCGGTCTGACCCTGTACCTCTGCCACGCGCGTCAGTGGTCGCAACGCACCGAGACGATAAATGCCTGCAACCAGCGCTGCCACCGTTGCACCATGCTCGGCCGTCAGTCGCTCATGGCTATCGGGAATATGTTCGCTGGCGGCAAACAGCAAGGCGGCGATACGCGCATCCGCATCAAGATCCAGCGAGACGACAATCAGCGCCATGCCCAGCCCGTGCGGAAACGTCGGCTCACCGGTGCTAAGACAACGGTCGCCATACGCCTGACGCGCCAGATCGAGCGCACCGACGATCCGGGCGCGGTCGGCATCGCCAAGACCGGCGCACAGTTGCACCAGCACATCGGCTTCGCCAGAGGATTGCTGGAGGGAATGACCAACCGAGACCATAGGCGGCAATTATCCCACGCGGGGCATAATCCACGTTCCGGCGTATGCCACGCCTTCACACGTTCACACGCTCAACCATTTCATGATCGACGGTATTCGTTACTGGTGGCGCGAACGGCAGGCGGCGCGACTCTGCATCGCACCGGAACTCTGGGCAAGTACCGAGCAATCGCTGCCCTTTCTGCGCCATCTTAATTCCGCAGAACGCGACCGCCTGCGCCAGCTCGCGCGCGAACTCATTGCCGAAAAAGAGTGGGCCGGCGCGCAAGGACTGCAACTCACGGCCAACATTCAGCTGGCCATTGCCTTGCAGGCATGCCTGCCGGTACTGAACCTCGGGCTCGACTGGTATTCAGACTGGGTGGGCATCGTGGTCTATCCGGGCGACTTCGTGATCCCGCGCCAAAGCATTGATGAAAACGGCGTGGTGCACGAATACGACGATGCGGTGCTGGGCGAGGCATGGGCGGGCGGGCCGGTGCTGATCTCGTGGTTTGACCATGCGGAAGATATTGATGGCATCAATGTCGTGATCCATGAGTTTGCCCACAAGCTTGATATGAGAAACGGCGCAGCCGACGGTGTACCGCCACTACCGGCCGAAATGTCGCGTGCAAACTGGATCGCGGCCATGGAACACGCCTATCTCGACTTGCAGCAACGCGCCGACAACGGTGAAGTTTGCGTGCTTGATCCCTACGGCGCAGAGTCACCGGCAGAATTTTTTGCCGTTGCCAGCGAGGCTTTCTTCCAGACACCAACAGTGCTGCAAACCGAATACCCGCAGGTATTTACCCAGTTACGGCGGTTCTATCGCCAGAATCCGGCCGCCATCAACACACCCACTTCGTAACGCCTACGATGTAGCGTTTATTTTGGCGGCCAAATGTCCGGAATCTGGAGGGGGGCGGGCAGGATGATCGGGGACGCCAGCGGAACTTGTGTTTCTGTACGAGAAAGATCATTCGCAGTCACTGCGTCGGCCGGCGCAGCTTTTTCCCGGGTAATCTGCGCCGGAGCCTTGCGGTAGACGCGCAAGGCCGCAAGATTGGCGGTAATCACCGGATTCATGGGTGCCAGCAGCGCTGCGCGTTCAAGCAGTATCCGGGCGGTTTCAATATCGCCGGTCGCAACACGCCGCACGGCGGCCTCGTTGAGCGAGGCGGGCTGCATGTGTGCGTAGTCAAGCGGTTCGGTTGCAATCAGCGAGCCGCCCGCGGGTGCCATCAGGCAATAGTAAATGGCAAATGCGTTGATCCAGCACATGGTCAATATTGTGACGTAGGGTTCATGGGTTCCGGCGGCATGCGCACCGGCTGTGCCGCCGGACGATCAAGGTTGTAGCGCACATAGAACAACCCGCGATTGGGCGAATAATCGGCGGCGCGTTCGACCTCGATCCGGCCACCGATAAACAAACTCGAACCCAGCTGATATTCCCCCGAGGCGTGAAACGACCGCCCCCGACCCTTGCTCGGCCCCGTGCTGGCTGCATACACCGGATTGACAGAATTGGTGCGATTGGCCACAGAATCCGCCAGCACCTGCGCCTGCAACGCGCTATCGGTCGGGTAAAAATCTGCCTGATCGGTGCGCGATCGCGACGTCGACGCCGCCGCGCGCACCGCATACGAAAAACGTTCGAAACGCTGACTGAACTGAACAGGCAAGGAAAGTGAGTTGTATTGCGCCGGACTGTAATAGCCGCCATGACCATAACTGAACTCTCCGGCATTCTGTGAAAACCGCCAGTCCATCCCCGTCAGCCCAATCGACAGCAAACGGTCGGGGTCATTGATTGCGCGCCAGTAGCCCCCCACCATGAACTGTGACCGGTGGTTTGTTTTTACATTCTCGCCGGTCAGCAGATGCTGCCCATACGATGACCAGACACCCAACGCACCACCGTTGTCGGCACTCAGCCCGAACCGCAAGCCAGTCGCCACAACACCGCCCCAGCGAATTCCGGTCTCCGTCGTCACGCCGGCATAAGAAAGCAGGGTTGAGGTAATGGAGCGGCGCGACAGATCGGCAGAGTAGGACAATGGGCCCAGGTCACCTTTTTGCAGTATTCCGCCAACCCAGTTGCGCACCGGAAAACTATTTGGCGTCTGCCCAACGTCGACTTTCCATGTATCCCTGACATAGGCCACATTCCATGCTGTCCCGCTGGCAACCTGTTCTTTGACCGCCGGGCAGTTGCCATTAACAAGACACAGCGCAAAATTTCCGTAACGCTTCGTTGCGTAAAGGTCATCGAGATGAAATTGTCCCGCACCAATGTGCACCACATCGCTGCGGAAAATCCATGCTTCGTTGTTACCCCGCGGCACACGCAGTTCAACAGGAATCTCGGTCAAGGCAATGGACGAAATGCCCGACGTGCCCTTGCGATCGCGCACATCAACCGCTGCCGACACCCATGCAGCACGATCATCCAGGAGTTCTGCAATCTCGCGCCGGCTGCCTTCCCCTTCCGTGCGTGCCTTCGGGTTTGCGTCACCCTCAATAATAACCAACGGAACCCGCCCGGCAACCGGTTCGCCCAGACGCAACTGCGACAAACCCGACACTGAGCGCGTTCCTTCTGCCGGAGCGTCTTCCATAGCCGCTTCTTGTTGCAGGCTGACCAACAAATCGCGCATACGTCCTTCCAACCGCGCCATGCGGGCATGTAGCGCAAACAACCTCGGCTCACGCGATGCCGTGCGCTGCTGCAACGCCAGTTTTGCCTGAGCGTAGGCTTTCAGATCGATCAGCAAGTCAATCATCCCCAGTTGTACCGTTTCATTGCCATCATCATCGCCACGCATGGCCAACAGCGCCGACTCAATCACCATAACCGCAGCGGGATTGCGTTTCGCCTCGACCAGCACCCGCGCCAGTTTTTCCCACGCCTGACTATCGCCCGGACTCATGGCAACAATTCGCCGCAGCACCGCCTCCGCCTCACCCAGTTCTCCCGTTTTTCGCAACAAATCGGCACGACGAATCAGCAGTGAGCGTTGCGCTTCCCGGGCGGCCAGCGCCTCATCCATACGCAGACTGTCACCGTCACCATCCCCCGACCCCGAAGTGATCGGCGCAGCACGCTCCATCTTCGCCAGGCGAGTATCGATCTCCATCAGCAAACGTGGCACATCGTTGCGTTCGACCAGTGCTGCGAGCACGCCATCCAGCGCAGCAGCATTCTGTGGCTCCAGCGCCAGTGCCGCACGAAAACTGTTTTCGGCGGCCTCACTGTCGCGACCGTTCAGCTGAATTTTCCCCAAGGCCACCCGCAGCGCCGGCCGGTTGGAAAATTTCTCCAGTGCCGCCAACAACAGCCGTTGTGCATCATCAGGATGCCCCGCGCGAACCGCAACATCGGCTGCACGCAGCGTCGCATCAATTCGCAGTTGATCGACGTCAGCGCTCTGTTCCGGCGTCAGTTTCCCTTGTTGCAAAATCGAATCCACCCACAGCTCGAGCTCCGCGTCGGCATTCGCCTGAAAGAGAATCCGCGCATAACGAATCTGCCACGAAGAAGCCTGAGCACCTTGTTTCTGTTGCACCGATTCGGCCAACCTCTTGCCGCGCAAAGGTTCGCCAATGCTCGCCCATGCCTGCGCAACCGTCATCGCCAGCTCAGCATCGCCAGCCGTCGCCTTCTCGGCGAGCAGCAACGCACTGCGTGCGGCCTCGCCACCACTGCCACCACTGCCAGCTTTGCCACCATCAGCCGCCGCCAGACGGCGCGCATGCTGTGTCTGCAATTGCGTCCAGAGTTCTCGTTGCAACACGGTAACTTTACGGTCGCGTTCCGCCACGGCGATGTTCTCCAGTGTGCGCAAAGCACCTAACTCGTCGTCACCAGACGACTGAAACAAGGCTTTTGCATACAACGCCGCAGCATCGCCGGGGTTGCGTGCCAGCAGATCAGAAAACAGAGCTTCGCCGGCATTCCGGTCGCCTTGTGCAACGTAGAGTCGCGCCAGATCAAAGCGCAACCATGGATCATTCGCATCCTTTTGAATCGCGCGCAGCAAACGCTCCATGGCCTCTGCTGTCCGCCCGCTGGCAATCAGCGCATCCGCCTCGCGTCGCAACATGCCTGCCTCAATGACATTCAGCTCAGTCAGCAACGCATTTCGCTGCGTTGGATTCAACGCGGCCATTTCGTTCTTCGCCAGATCGCCACGCCCGCTACGCACATACAGCGTCAACAGTTCAGTCAGCGCATTGGCATCGCTGCCATCCAGCTTCAGCGCCTCACGATACGCAGCCTCCGCCGCCTCGGTGCGTCCCTGATCGTTATGAATGCGCGCCTGCGCCACGGCCGCTGCCGGCTCTTTCGGATTCAGTCCGCGCGCCTCACCCAGTTTATCGAGCGCCAGCCCGTATTCGGCACCACTGCGGGCATCGGCCGCCTCGCGCAACAGCCCCCAGAAACGTGCGGTCACGGCCAGCGACTTCCATTTATCCTGATCGTCGGATTTCACCCGTGAAGCGGCTTGAAACAACGCAATGGCTTGCGCATGATGCCCCTGTCGCAAGCGCAATAAGCCCATATTTCCGGTCAGCTCCGGATCATCCGGCCTAGCCAGCAAGCCCCGGTCAAAAATCCGTTCGGCCTCGTCAAGCTTGCCCGCGTTGAGCAAGGCAAGCCCATCCACCCGCGCGCGATAGCCGGGGTCTGCAATCAACTTGCGGTGTGATTCAAGTGCTGCATCAAGTTTTGCCAGATGCAGCCTGACGGCCGAATCGGTCGGTTCGTGCTCAAGGTATGCCGCGATCAACGGACGATGTTGCGGCACCGGATCAAGCCCGAGCATCGCGCGACGCCATGTTTCACGCGCCTGCTTTTTAAATTCCGGCAAGCGCGTCATATCAATCATGACCTGCAGTGCCCCCCTGTTAATGGGCAACTTTGCCAACTGATGCGCAGCGAGTTGATAGCGATAACGTAGATTGTCCGGATTGCGTTTGGCCAACCCGGAT
>CAJAWW010000143.1 GCA_903946745.1 uncultured beta proteobacterium | reverse complement strand
GCCCACACCAGATAAATCACGATGACAATCAGCGAATAAATACCGATGGCGCTCAGATTGCGCCGCCAGACAGCCAGTGTAGCGACAAGGCGTGGCGTTTCACCTCGCTCTCTGAGCCGGGAAAGTTCATACAGACCAATGGCCAAAAACGGCCCGACCAGCATGAATCCGGTGGTCACGGCGCTAATCAGTTGCGTGGCATGGCGGAACGCCAGCAGTAGCAGACCGCCAGCCGCCGCGAAACATATCCCGTAAAAGACGCTGGAAAATCCGCAGGCTTTGTAGTCATCCAGACCATGTCGCAGCCACTCTAGGGGCGCCGACAGTGGAATTCCGGTGCGTACCACCGGAAACGGATTTTGAAGGTCGTCGTTGCGAACGACGGTATCGTTTGCGTCGCGCTTATTCGTTGTCTCAGAGTGGGTTTCACGCATATTCGTCGGGGTCCGGGTCGAGCATGCGTTCAAGCGAGGTTATTCGATCCTTGATTAGCAGCTTACGTTTTTTGAGCCGACGCAGCACCAGTTGGTCGTCGGGCGGGTTGGCAGTCATGTGCTGGATGGCTTCATCAAGGTCGCGGTGCTCGGCGCGCATCTCGATCAGGCTGGTGTGCAACACATCATTCGAGGCATCAGGATGATTCGGTTTCATGGCGCTATGGTATTGATGCAGCGACGAGTTGGCAACCTGAACCACGATAGAATCGAAGAATGAATAAAGTTATCGGTCGATTCGAGATTCGCCGTGAGTTGGGGCGCGGTGCGCAAAGTATTGTGTACCTTGCATGGGATCCGCAACTCGAACGTGAAGTGGCGATCAAAACGCTGCACTTTGCGCGATCTGATGCCGGGCGCAACAAGGCGCTGATCGATGAGGCGCGTGCCGTGAGTCGCTTGCGGCATCCCAATCTGGTGCCAATTTTTGATGTCGGAGAAGTGGATGGCGATCCCTATCTGGTATTTGAGTGGGTCGAGGGCGCGAATCTGGCGGAAGTGATTGAGAAAAGCGGGCCGCTGTCATCAGCGCATGCGGCCGATATGGCGCGTCAGTTGCTGGATGCGCTGGCCATCGCACACGCAGCGGGCATTATCCATCGTGACATCAAGCCGTCAAATATCCTGATCGATCCGCAAGGGCGGCCACGGATGATGGATTTCGGTATCGCAATGCGGCTTGATGAGATTGAGGATATCAAGGACAAGCCAGGAATCACCGGCACGTTGGCCTATCTGGCTCCGGAATATGTGGATGGCCGCACGATCAGCCCCAAAAGCGACATCTATGCGATGGGTCTGGTGATGATAGAAATGATCTCCGGCATACCCTCATTTCGCGCCGACACGGCGGCTGCGCTGATGCACCAGATTTTGAATCAGCCGATTACGTTGCCGACCAATGTCAGTATTGACATGAAGTTGGCGGGCATCATTTTGACCGCCTGCAATCGCGATCCGTCCCTGCGTTACGAAAGCGCAGCCATGATGAAGTCGATGCTCGACGACTATCTGGGCGGCGCTGCGACACCGATCGATATGACCGTGGTTTCTGAGGCGCAGCGCCGGGATACGCTCGACTTCCTGATGCGACGAATGCGCCACAAAACGGACTTTCCGGCGCTCTCGGATTCGGTGTCGGCCATTAACAAGATGACGCGCTCGGACAAGGAAAGCATCAACAAACTTTCCAATTCCATCCTCAAGGATTTTGGCCTGACCAACAAAATTTTGCGGATGGTGAATTCTGCACATTACCGGCAGTCAGGCGGAGGTAATATCAGCACCGTTTCGCGGGCGGTGATCGTGCTGGGCTTTGATGCGCTGCGCAATATCGCGATCACTGTTCTGCTCTTCGAACATATGCAGGACAAGGCCAGCGCCAAAGATCTCAAGGAGGCGTTTTTGCGTGCCAATCTTGCTGGCATATTGGCGCGAGACGCCAGCAAACAGTTCATGGCGCGCGAAGCGGAGGAAGCTTATGTTTGCGCACTGTTTCACAGCCTTGGACAGATGCTGTCGCAGTTCTATTTCCCTGAAGAAGTGAACGAAATCCGCAAGGTGATCCTGCAAAAAAATTGTTCTGAGGAGGCGGCTTCGTCTCAGATACTCGGTTTGTCATTCTCTGAATTGGGTATTGGGATTGCTCAAATGTGGGGCTTCCCGGCAGGTATTGTGCATAGCTTGCAACCACTGCCAACGGGGGTGATAAAAAAACCGGTGACGCATGATGAAACCCTGCGAATGCTGGCCGGTTTCGCCAACGAAATTTGTAACGCAATTGCCTCGGTACCCAAGGACAGGCGGCATCAGGCCATGCAGGCCGCTCGCACCCGCTTTACTGCGGCGATGACATTTTCCGATACGCAGTTACAGCACGTTCTGGACAAGTCGTTTGATGAACTTAGTGAGTTGGCCTCGGTGCTGCATGTCAATCTGAAGCAGAGCCCATTCGTTCGTCAAATCAAGGACTGGACCGGGAAGCACATCGAAGTTGCCGAATCAGCAGAAGCAAAGCTGCTGGGGGATACACAACTCGGCGATACGTCCATCGGTGATCTGGATGGGGCCAACGAAATCAATGAATCAGGTGTGCCCGAAGGCGCGCAGGAAATTCTTGCGGCGGGCATTCAGGACATCAGCAATTCACTGGTGGATGATTTTTCGTTGAACGATGTCTTGCGCATCACGCTGGAAATTATGTACCGCGCGATGGGGTTTCAGCGCGTACTCCTGTGTTTGCGCAATCCAAAAACCAATGGCATGTCCGGGCGTTTTGGCTTTGGCGCAGACACCAGCGAGCTCGCGCGGACATTTCATGTGCCGCTGACGGAATCGCCGAATGTTTTTCAACTGGCGGTTACGAAGGGCGTCGATATCATCATTACCGATATTGACGACCCGAAAATTGCCGACAAAATTCCGGCGTGGTACCGAAACACCGTGATCGCCAAGACTTTTGTGCTATTCCCCCTGAACATCAAGGGAAAGCCGGTTGCATTGATTTACTGTGACCGTGAAACAGCGGGCAGCATCGTGATTCCTGACCGCGAGTTATCCCTGCTGAAAACCTTGCGAAATCAGGCCTTGCTGGCCATCAAGCAGTCCATGTGAGCAATCGCAAAGTTACCCGGCGATATATTGTTCCAGTTGTTTGATGATGAAGGCCTGTTGCGAGATGGTTTCCTTCACCAGATCGCCAATGGAAATCATGCCCAGCACGCGCTGATTGGGATCCATCACCGGCAAATGGCGGATGTGTTTGTCAGTCATCAGCGCCATGGCTTCGTCAGAGGTCATTTCCGGGCGTGCATAGAGCACTTTTTCGGTCATGATCTCGCGCACCAGTGTTTCCTTGGACGACTTTCCGTGCAGGATGATCTTGCGTGCGTAGTCGCGCTCACTAAAAATGCCGGCAAGGTGCTCATCTTTCATGACCAGCACTGCACCGATGCCAAATTTGGCCATCAGTTCCAGTGCCGAGAAGACGGTTGCATCGGGTGATACGGAGATGGTTTCACGGGGATTTTCGTCAAGCATCTGCTTCATGTTTTTCATGATTTCTCCTTGTTCCTTGTTAATGGGTCACGTGGGCACAACACGATTTTTGCCGCCGCGTTTGGCCAGATACATGCCGTCATCGGCACGTTTTAGCGCCTGATTCGGGTCTTCATCAGGCCCCAGTTCAGCGACGCCGCAGCTAAATGTAATCAACACCTTGTCATTGTTGTGCAAAAAAAATCGCCGGGTCAACTCGCGCTGCACGCGAACCATGGCCGTCACTGAACTATCGAGTGAAGTGTCAGGCAAGAGAACGACAAATTCTTCCCCGCCATAGCGCGCCAGCGTGTCTTCCGGTCGAATCGTTTCCTGTACGACCTTGGTCAGATGCACCAGCGCTGCATCACCCGCAGCATGACCCAGAGTATCGTTGAGTTTCTTGAAGTTGTCGATATCCAGCAAGGCGATGCACAGCGTTCCATTCTGACGTCTGGCGCGCGATACTTCTGTTTCCAGCGCCTCGTCCATGCCCTTGCGGTTGAGAGCGCCGGTGAGCGGATCGTGACGAACCATTTCGCTGGTGTTGGCGAGTTCTTCTTGCAGACGCGAGACTTCCTTTTCTGCATGATTCACACGGGTGCGCATTTCGGTGAGTTCATCGCGCGAGCGCTGGGCATTCATCTGAATCACCCGGGTTTCGCGCATCACTTCGTCAAGCACTTCAGACAGTTGTGAGATATCTTTGGCTTCGCTGATGCGATTGGCGCAATGTTCGATCTTGTCGTGATAACCGCTGGTGGTTTCAGAAAAGTCGGCCAGACGATCTACAAAGGTGGCGAGCATCTGTTTGAGTTGATTTTGCGCGTCGCCCAGACTCTTTTTGAGTGCGCTTTGCTTGTAGATAACGTCTTTCATACGACGTTCGACGTCATCAAGTTGCCGCAGGCTCAAGGGCTGGCTCACCAGTTCGCGAACCACCGTGATTTGCCCGACGAGCCATTGATCGTCGACCACCAGTTCGCTGATATTTTCGATAATCAGCTGAATCAGGTGAAGCAGGGCGGCCTTCAATTCCACCTGGTCTTCAGCAACAAAATGGGCGCGGTAAGTGAACTTTTTGAGTCGGTCAGAGAGTGCCGATATTTCATCGGGATTTTTTGCGGCACGCGTGGCAATCGCCAGTTGCTGCGCTTCGGATGACAGTTCCTTGTTGTCCACAAGAAGCATCACCATTGTTTCTTCGAGCAATTGGGCGATCAAGTTCTGGATCTGTCCAATGCCCCGCCACGCCACTGGCTCTTTTGGAGCGGGCGGGGTGGATTTAGCTGCTTCATGCTCCAGTGGGGCGACTTCGCCGGTGAGTTCCGTGTCGCTGCCTGCTGGCGCATGAGACCACGAACGCACAACTGATTGCAGTCGTGTGTGGAGCAGTTCGGGCGTACTTGATGCGGCCAGTACCCGGTCTACCGCTTCTTTTTTCTTGGCAGCCGTCAGCCCGGCGTGGTGGGTGTCGAGTTGTTGCATCAGTTCGCGAATAAGGGCAGACCAGCCCAGCGGCTTTGTGCTGTCTTTGGACAGCAGATCGCCGAGGGCGGCGCTAATGCCTTCCCATGAAGCACCGGAAACCGCTGCTTCAAATTGGCGAGCGAAGCGCTTTTGTTCGGGGTTGCCATGGGGTAAGCCGGCGTGCAGGCTTTTTAAGGATCGCTCGGGAAACGGCTCGGCGGCCGGGATGCCGGAAATCTCGTGATACAGCGTCCGGTAGTTGTCCGGCGTCGGCGGCGTTTTGCTCATGGCAAGCCGACGCAGGGTTTCGCGCGCAATTTCGGAAGGTTGTGACAATTCAGCCATTTTTATTGGTTACTCCACCAATCCGTGTTCAAGACCGTAGCGAATCAGTTCTGCGGTGCTATTCAGCCCCATTTTTTCCAGCAGGCGCGCGCGATAGGTGCTTACTGTTGCGACCCCGAGATTCAGTTTTTCGGCAATCTGGGTGAGTGTATTCCCTGTGGAAATGAGCACCAGTACCTGATATTCCCGGTCGGAAATCCGCTCGTGCGGGAGTTTCTCGTTGTTATCAGCGAGCGCATCGACCAGCTGCAAGGCAACTGCCGCGCTGACATATTTCTTGCCGCTGGCTACATGGCGAATCGCGGTCACCAGTTGCTCGGGGGCGCTGCCTTTATTCAAATAGCCCGATGCGCCCGCTTTGAGCGCGCGCACCGCATATTGCTCTTCAGGGTGCATGCTGAGAATTAGCACCGGCAAGCGGGGGAATTCTTTTTTGAGCTGTTTGAGTGTGTCGATACCGTTGCGGTTGGGCATCGTTACATCGAGCAAAAAAACGTCCCATTCTTGCTGCCGTGCCAGTTGCAGCGCCTCGGCACCATCATCAGCCTCGCCGGTGACAACCAGATCGTCTGTCTCGGACAGAATCTGCCGGAGTCCCTGCCGGACAATGGCGTGGTCATCAGCAATTAATACATGAATCTTGTCTGGCATGGTCAAAACAGGTTGCGTTGCAGTTCTTCTTCGCTCGGTGGCTCTGCGCCCGCCAGTTCCGGAACACGAAGGGTAATGTGGGTTCCGCCGTGTTCCGCCGGAACAATCGTGAAATCACCAGACAGACTTAACACCCGCTCGCGAATTCCACGCAATCCGAATGATTTCGGCTTTTGCATATCCGCCACGGAGATGCCACGGCCATTGTCCCTGATTTCCAGCACGATGTTACCGCGTTCGCGGCGCAAACGCATGACCACGATGGAGGCATGTGCATGTTTTGCGACATTGGTCAGGGCTTCCTGGGCGATACGAAACAGCGCCAGCGAGGTATCCGGGTCGGGTTCCAGTGATTCTTCGTCACATTGAACGCGGCAAGGAATGGCAAAGCGTTGGGTGAAGTCTTCGGCCTGACACTCGATGGCCGCCGGGAGCCCGAATTCTTTGAGGATGCCCGGACGCAACTCACGCGCAACCCGGCTGGCGGTACTCATCGCCTGATCGAGCAAACCTTCGATCGAGTGCGCCTTGTCGCGCAACTTGTCGCTGCCTTCTGGCAGTTTGCTGGACAGCAGTGCCACTTCGATTTTCAGACGCACCAGGATTGATCCCAGTTCATCATGAATATCGCGCGAAATGCGTTCCCGCTCTTCCTCTTTGACGGCTTCAAGATGCGTTGATAGCTCGGCCAGTTGCTGGCGTGAGCCGCGCAATTCGGCCTCGGACTCTTTGCTTTCGCTGATATTGGTGGCGATTCCCCGCCATTCGATCACCCCCGAATCGAACCGGTGCGGTGTCGAACGCACGTTGATCCATTTTTGCCGTGCGCGCCCGCG
>CAJAWW010000142.1 GCA_903946745.1 uncultured beta proteobacterium | reverse complement strand
GGTGGTGTTGCCGCCATAGGTTTGGGTGTGGGCACCCGGTGAGGGGATAGAACCGCGCACGCCCCAGAATCGAATTTTCATCGCATTTCCTGTTTAATCGGCACCCACCTGAGCGAACAACGAGGCGTCTTCAACAAATTTATCCAGCAAAACAACCTGCGCGACCAGCGCTTCAATGTCGGCGCCAAACATGTGCGGTGCTGCCAGAGGCTCTTCTTCGCGCCACGGGTTGCCACTGACGCCAATTTCGCGAAAGCGCACGATCTGATCGGCAACACGCAGGCAATCCATCATCGCTGAGGGCTCGGCAGTGTAATCATGATGATCGCGGATGCAATCCACCAAATGGTCTGGAAACGCCCAGCGCTTCGCCAGCATGGCGCCCACCAGCCCATGATCGACACCAATCATGGCCATTTCGGATTCATGCAGCGATACCCGGTTTTCTGCCGAATGCCCCAGTGCATCACGAAACTCGGCGGCCAGAAACTGTGCGAACACCACCTTGCCGAAGTCGTGCAGCAAGCCGGCAATGTAGCAGTCACCCGGGTCGGCGGCACCCTTGGAAAATTGCGTCGCCAACTGGCGCGCGGTCGCCGCTACCACCAATGAATGCAGCAGATAACGCTGAATGTCAAAGCCGGCAGCATTCATGCGCGGCAAAATGCCCACCGCTGCAAAGCCCAGTGCCAGATTTTTAATGGTATTGATGCCCAGATAGACCACCGACTGCCCGACCGAGGTGATTTTGCTGGGCAGGCTGTAATAAGCGGAATTGATGACTTTGAGAATCTTGACGGTCATCACCGGGTCTTTTTCGATGACGGCAACCAACTCTTTTGGCAGGCAATTGATGTTGCGCGTGAGCTCAAGAATTTTCTGCACACTGCGCGGAAACGCCGGCATGCGCTCGACCGCCGTGCCCAGTTTGCGTTCCAGTTCTGGAGTGAGTTTGCTCAAGTCCGTCAACCTTAAAGTGTCAGTCGATTATACCCAGCACGGGGTTTCAAAACCGGTCGCAAAACAGCGCCGGCACACGCACCTGGAATCGGACTCAAACGACGTATGTCACGGCGTAGTGTGAGCGTCGACTTTTCGGGTTAGCATTATGGACATGAGACACCATAACGACCCCGAAATCACCCAATCCGCAACCAAATCCGACGCCAAATCCGGCTGGGTTTATCTGGTGGGTGCCGGCCCCGGCGACCCGGAACTACTAACACTGAAAGCCGCACGGCTGATTGCGCAGGCTGATGTTCTGGTCTATGACAATCTGGTATCTGCCGAGGTGCTGGACATGGCCTCCCCGACCGCAGAACGCATTTATGCCGGCAAGGAACAAGGTAATCACTCGCTGCCACAAGATGAACTGAACGTGCTGCTGGTGAATCTGGCCAAAGCCGGCAAGCGCGTAGTGCGACTCAAGGGCGGCGACCCCTACATTTTTGGACGCGGCGGCGAGGAAGTGGAAACATTGGCCGCCGACGGCGTACATTTCGAAGTGGTGCCCGGCGTCACAGCGGCGGCAGGTGTCGCGGCCTATGCCGGCATTCCGCTCACCCATCGCAACCATGCCCAGGCCTGCGTGTTCGTCACCGGCCATCTCAAAGACGGCAGCATGAATCTGGACTGGCCGGGACTGGCGCGCAAGCCGCAAACCGTGGTCATTTACATGGGGCTGACCGGACTAAGCTATCTGTGCGGCAAACTGATGGAACATGGTCTGCCCGCAGACTGGCCGGCCGCCATCGTGCAGGAAGGCACACGCGCAACACAACGCACCGTCACCGGCACGCTGGGGACGCTGCCAGAACTGGCAGTGGGGGCACAAATGCGCGGCCCCACACTCATCATCGTCGGCAGCGTGGTAACGCTGCACGACAAACTGCGCTGGTTTGAAGAGGCTGTCGCAGCAGAATCGCTGTAGCCAACACGCGCCATAATTGTAAGGATTCGGCCGGAAATCAACGCTTCCGGATCAAGGCTTCAAACTCTTCTACGGGGACCGGCCGTGCCTTGAGAAAACCCTGCATCTCATCGCACCCCGCATCCCGGAGAAACGCCTCCTGCGATGCGGTTTCGACGCCTTCAGCCAGCGTCGTGAGTTGCAGGCTGTGCGCCAGCGCGATAACGGCGCGCGCAATGGCCGCATCCTCGCCGTCATCCGGTAGCCCGCGAACAAAACTCTGATCTATCTTGAGCATACTGATCGGCAGGCGTTTGAGATAGGCGAGCGACGAATAGCCGGTACCGAAATCATCAACCGCCAGATGTACACCCAAATCGCGCAACGCACACAGTTCGCGAATGCTACCGTCGGCCTGATGCATGATCGCGCTCTCGGTAATTTCAAGCGATAGACACTGTGGTGCCAGTCCGCTTTCGGCAAGCACGGAGCGTACCGTTTGAAGAACGTGCCCGCGACGGAATTCAACACCCGAAACGTTGACCGACAAGATGCCCGGATCCAGGCCACGCGCGATCAAACCAGCCCAACACCGGCACGCCTCACGCAATATCCACGCACCCAGCGAAACGATCAAACCTGACTCTTCGGCCAAGGGAATGAACTTTGCCGGCGACACCATACCGTGCTGCGGATGATGCCAGCGCATCAATGCCTCGGCGCCAACCATCCGACCCGTGGCAAGCGAATACTGCGGCTGAAAGAACGGCGACAACTCGTTGCGCTCAATCGCCTGACGGATATCCACTTCAAGGCGAAACCGCTCCAGCGATGCCTCGGTGATATCCGGCGTGGCATATTCATACACGTTGCGACCACGCAATTTGGCACGATACATGGCCGCGTCGGCATTTTTAAGCAAGACCAGCGCAGTCTCGCCATCAGCCGGAAACAAACTGATGCCGACGCTGGCACCGATGAAGAATTCCTGCCCGGCCAGAATAATGCTCTGCCGGGCACTTTCGATTATTTTTTCGGCAACCCGCGCGGCAGCGGCCGTATCGGCAACGTCCTCCAGCAGCACCACAAACTCATCACCACCAATACGCGCCACGGTGTCCGCTTCACGCACGACCCCCAGAAAGCGGCGCGATACTTCGCACAGTACCTGATCGCCGACGTCGTGGCCAAGGGTATCGTTAATGGTTTTGAAACGATCGAGGTCGATAAACAGCACGGCGAGGTTGGTGTTCTCGCGGCGCACACGATGCAAGGCCTTGTCGAGACGTTCTTCCAGCAGCAAGCGGTTGGGCAAGCCCGTCAACTGGTCGTGATGCGCCTGAAATTCGAGTCGTTCCTGCGCGCGCTTGATCGGCGTGACATCGGAAAAAACGGCGACGTAATGGGTGATCGTCCCATTCTTGTCGGTGACCGCGCTGATGGTCAACCACTCGGCAAACTCGATGCCATCCTTGCGCTGACTCCAGATTTCACCACGCCAGCGGCCTTCGTGCCGGATGGTTTCCCACATTGCATCATAGAACGCCTGAGTCTGTCGCCCCGCCTGCCACTGGCGCAGGCTGTGTCCGAGTACATCAGTTTCTTCATAGCCGGTGATTGTCACGAAGGCACGATTGATGGCAACGATCTTGCCCTCGGCGTCGGTAATGGCAACACCATCCGCGGTGGAATCAAACACATTGGCCGACAAGCGTAACTGCGACTCCATGGCAATGCGTTCGCTGATATCAAGCATGACGCCAACCAACCCGCCAATCCGTCCTTCCTTGTCGCAAAATACTGCCTTGTGAAACATGACGTCGTGTGCTTCGCCATCGGCACCGCGTACCCGTGTTTCATAGATCTGATGGCCGCCACTGCGGTACAGGGCTTCGTCTGCAACAACGTAGGTATCCGCCATTGACTTGGAAGCAAGGTCATACACCGTGCAGCCAATCACTTCATTGTGCGGTTTGCCAACGAAATCGGCAAAGGCGCTATTGCAGCCGAGGTAGAGTCCGTTGCGATCCTTGTAGAACAGCGGGCCGGGTAACGCCTCGATCAACTCCTGCATGAAATGCAATTGCTCGGACAGTTCGGCAGTACGCTCCGTCACACGCTGTTCCAGTTCGCCGTAACTGCGGCGCAACTCTTCTTCGGCACGGTGTTGTCCGGTTACATCCTGAAAGCACCAGATCCAGAATTCGCCCTCATCTTGCTTGATTCGGCGGCCATTG
This sequence comes from uncultured beta proteobacterium, assembly GCA_903946745.1. GTDB lineage: Bacteria > Pseudomonadota > Gammaproteobacteria > Burkholderiales > Rhodocyclaceae > CAJAWW01. The sequence goes on along the minus strand of CAJAWW010000142.1, from coordinate 20,176 downwards.
ACGCGTGCCCAGATCGGCATTCCGTCACGCCGGCAATAGCGCACCTCTTGCGAGATATTTTTCCCGGCACTGGCGATTTTATCGAAGCCACGCCCGATCTCGCTCCACTCGGCCTCACTGGAAAAGAGGATGCGCGAGGTATGCCCCGTCAAGCCCCCGGGTTCATAACCAAACATTTGTTCGAGACGACTATTGCAGCGCAGGAACACGCGGTCTTTCATGAAGGCCATACCCACCAACACGTTCTCGAATATCAGCGTGTATTCATCAAGCATACTGGCCAGTGCATCAGTGGCACGATGGCGATCAGTCACGTCTTGCAGGGTTTCGAGGGCACCAATCTTGTCGCCCCGCGCATCGAACAGCGGGGCAGCGGTAAAGTACAACCAGCGCACGCTACCCGCAGCGCCGGGGAAGGGCATCTCGGCCTCACGCGCGCCAGGAATCAGTGATGAGGCAGCATGACCGGCAGCATAGTAGCGCGTGAGTTCGCTTTCATCGGCATCAGCAAGTACCAGATTGGAGAGCGTCGGACGGGAAGATGGATAAAAGCCACGCCAGGCGTCGCGGGTTCCGATCACGTCGACGGCCTTGAGGCCGGTGAGTACCTCGCACGCCCGGTTCCAGTGCGTCACACAATGTGAGGCGTCGATGACAAAGATGGCGACCGAACTGCATTCGACAATCTGCGTCAGCCAACGGTCATGCTGGTACACCGCCTGCCGGGCGCGATGCAGGGCAGTGATATTACGCCCGGTGCCACGATAGCCTGAAAATGCACCCGCACGATCAAAAACAGGAACACCACTGATCGAATAGCGCTGCAAATCTCCATCGGTACTGCGAATGTCGTACTCAAGATCACGGAATGGTTCGTGGCGCTCACAGGTGGCGATGTGCGCGTCAAGCTGTTCGATCGAAACGCCGCTGATCGCCATATCCCAGCGACGCCGACCTATAAAAGACTCGGGGTCGCGCTCCAGCTTTTCTGGTGAGGTGCCCGAAAAGTGAGTGAAGCGGAACTCGGCATCCTGCTCCCAGAACCAGTCAGAAGAAAGTTCTGCAAAATCGCGCAACCGAGCCTTTTCGGTCAGCAGATTCTGAAACTCTTCTGCCGTCGCAAAGGCAGTATCCCGTTTGGCATTCTTCATCAGAGTCACGATAAGCCAGCATACCAGCAGTGTCAATATATCAAGTCCATAATTTGACGTTCGATACGCTGCGTTGCTGCGCTAGACTTTCGCACCACAACCACGAGAGAAAAACAACATGAAGTACATTGACCATGGCGTAGGCGGCGACGCCGAATGTTTGCAACTTGCGGACAGCGTGCGTCCGGTGCCAGGCCCCGGTCAGGTGCTGATCGAGGTTATCTGCGCTGGCGTTAATCGCCCCGATGTGTTGCAAAGGCTGGGGAAGTATCCGCCACCGCCTGACGCCTCGCCAGTGCTGGGGCTGGAGGTGGCCGGTCGCATCCGTGCGCTGGGTGCAGGTGTGGCCGACTGGAAAGTCGACGATGAAGTGACGGCACTGACTCCGGGCGGTGGCTATGCTGAATACTGTGTGGCGGAAGCCGGCCAGTTATTGCCCATACCGACTGGAATGGATTTCGCCACTGCCGCCGGATTGGCGGAAAACTGGTTCACGGTCTGGGCGAACCTGATGATCCATGGCCAGCTGGCGCACGGTGAGCGATTGCTGGTGCATGGCGGATCAAGCGGCATTGGCCTCACTGCGATTCAGTTGGCACGACATATTGGGGTGGAGTGCCTGGTCACGGTGGGCAACGACGAGAAAGCAAAGTTCTGCCGCGATTTTGGTGCCGCGCTGGCGATCAACTACCGGACACATGATTTTGCTGCGGAAGTGAAGCGCTACACAGGCAATGGCGACACGGGGGTCGATGTCGTGCTGGACATGGTCGGTGCGCCTTATCTGCAACGTAACCTGTCAGTGTTGCGGCGGGACGGACGTCTCGTGTTTGTGGCATTTCTGGAAGGCAGCCGCAGCGATGTCGACCTGATGCCGGTGATGTTGAAGCGACTGACAATTACCGGCTCCACCATGCGACCGCGCAGTCTCGCCGAGAAGAGCGCAATCCGCGATGCGCTGCTGCAAAATATCTGGCCGGGCTTGGCCTCAGGCGCGATCCGCACACAGGTGTTTGCCCGCTTTCCGATGGCACAGGCGGCACAGGCGCATCAACTGATGGAGTCGAGCCAACATATTGGCAAGATTGTGCTCGATGTAGCGTCCGGCTGAACTTGCAGAAAAGTTGCTGATGCGAACTACTCGGGAACGGCCCAGACCCCGCTGAAAATTTTATCCGCCCAGAGCAGTGCGGCGATGGTCTTGCCGTCGGTAATTTCACCATCACGCACCGCCATCAGTGAATCGCCGATGCTCATCTCGATGACTTCGAGAAATTCACCATGATCGCGCTCATGGCCTACGTAGCTCAAACCTTGCGCCCAGAAGATTTCAATGTGCTCATCCGAATAGCCAATGCATGGGTGCATGGTGCCCAAATGCCGCCACGTTTTGGCCCTGTAGCCAGTCTCTTCGCGCAGCTCGCGCTTGGCGGTATCAAGAGGGTGCTCCTGAACATCAATCTTGCCGGCGGGTAGTTCGAGAAATATACGGCGCAGCGGGTAACGAAACTGGCGTTCAAACAACATTTTTCCGTTGTCCAACGCACCGATGACGACCACTGCACCGGGATGCTCGATCCACTCGCGGATGGACTCATGACCATCGGACATGCGCACGGTGTCCCGGTTAACGCGCAGCAAAACGCCGTCGAACACCTGTTCGGTACTCAGGGTATGTTCAATCAGTGCTGCGTCATCCATGGGTAAGGTGCGCCCTCCTGCGGGGGGTGCTAGGCACGTCGCCTAGCGCGCAGCAGTGCCGTTGTTCAAAGCGAACGCAGCAGTGTGGTAGTGCATAGACTCATCAGCGCATCCGGAAACAACCCGAATGCCGCAACAGCAACCCCGTTAATGGACAGCAGAATACGCATATCCATCGGGGCCGTGATGGGCGCGGAGTCAACCGGGGCATCAAAGTACATCAGCTTGACGACACGCAGATAGTAGAACGCACCGACCAGCGAAAACATCACGGCGACCACCGCAACGACTGTGTAGCCCGCTTTGATCGCGGCGAGCAACACGGCAAACTTGGCAAAAAAGCCGACAAAGAACGGAATGCCCGCCATTGAGAACATGATGACCAGCATCACCGCAGCAAACCAGGGGCTGCGCTGATTGAGCCCGCGGAAATCATCAAGATTTTCGGCTTCATAGCCGGCGCGCGAGAGCAGCAGCACCATGCCGAAGGCGCCCAGTGACATCAGGACATAAGCGACGGTGTAGTACAGCGCAGAACTGTAGGCATTGACGGCCGTAAACGGATCAACCACCCCGCCGACCACGCCGGACATCAGGCCAAGGATCATGAAGCCCATGTGCGAGATGGTGGAATACGCCAGCATGCGTTTGATGTTGGTCTGCGCGATGGCCGCCAGATTTCCCAGTCCGATCGACAACACGGCCATGAGCAACAGCATTTTTTGCCAGTCATCGGCGAGACCAAACAGGCCATAGACCAGCAAACGCAATGTCATGGCAAAGGCGGCCAGTTTCGGTGCCGAACCGATCAGCAAGGTGACGGCCGTCGGTGCGCCATGATAGACGTCGGGAATCCACATGTGGAACGGAACCAGACCCAACTTGAAGGCGACACCGGCAACCAGAAAGACCAGACCAAAGACGAGAATGGTTTTGTCAGACTGTCCGTGATGCATCGCTTGTGCCACGCCGCCGATCTCAAGACTGCCGGTGGCGCCGTAAATCATTGACATGCCGTACAGCAGCAAGCCGGAGGCCATGGCGCCGAGCACAAAATATTTCATCGCGGCCTCGGTGGCGCGGCTTGCGTTGCGATCAATGGCAACCAATGCGTACAGCGAAAGCGAGAGCAGTTCGAGACCCAAGTATATGGTCACAAAATTGGCTGCAGAAATCATCACCATCATGCCCAGCGTGGCATACAACACCAGCAGATAAAACTCGCCACGATCCAGCCCACGGTCGGCAAGGTATTGTCGGCTATAGACCAGCACAACGATCACCGCCAGATAGGTAACAAGCTTGAGAAAATCTGCCAGTAAGTCATCGACAAACATATTGCTGAACGTCAGCGCGGTATGTCCGTCTGCGGTAACGATGGTAATCGCCGCACAACCCAGCAGCGTGACCACGGTCAGCAATGCGGCAAGCCCACGGTGCGTGGCACCGAAGATCAAATCCACGAACAGCACCAGAAAAGACATGCACAGGAGGAAAATCTCCGGTGCGGCCGGGTACAGGTCGGGCATCACGAAATTATTCAGCATCGCTTCACTTCACTCGTGTTCTTGTTTCTTGGCGTCGTGGGCCACTCACAACTTGCTGACCGCGACGTGTTTGAGCAGGTTATCCACCGAAGCATGCATCACTTCAGTGAAGGGGAACGGATATAGACCCATGGCCAGAACGCAGGCAGCCAACAACGTGAGGATCAATGTTTCACGGCCATTGATGTCCGTGAGTTCGGCCACATGATGATTGGCGACATCGCCAAATACCACGCGTTTGTACATCCAGAGCGTGTAGGCAGCGCCGACGATCAGCGTGGTTGCCGCCGCGAATCCAACCCAGAAATTGAACTTGATGGCACCCAGAATCACCATGAACTCGCCAACGAAACCAGAGGTAGCCGGCAAACCGGAGTTGGCCATGGCGAACAGCAAAAAGAAGGCGGCAAATTTCGGCATGCGATTGGCCACGCCACCGTAATCGGCGATCTCGCGCGAATGCATGCGGTCATACATCACGCCGATGCACAGAAACATGGCACCCGACACAAAACCATGCGAAATCATCTGCACCAGCGCACCTTCAATGCCGATCTGGTTGAAGATGAAGAAACCGAGCGTCACGAAGCCCATGTGCGAGATCGACGAATAGGCCACGAGCTTCTTCATGTCGGTCTGCACCAGCGCGACAAAACCAATGTAGATCACTGCGATCAATGACAGCGTAATCATCATCGGCGCGAGATAGTGACTGGCATCCGGCACGATCGGCAACGAAAACCGCAGGAAGCCGTAGGCACCAAGTTTCAGCGCAATCGCAGCGAGGATGACCGAACCGCCGGTGGGTGCCTCGACGTGGGCGTCGGGCAACCAGGTGTGCACCGGCCACATCGGCACCTTGACGGCGAAGGACATCAGAAATGCAATAAAAATCAGAATTTGCGGTGCCATTCCGATCGGCAACTCGTGCCAATCAAGAATGTTGAAACTGCCACCTGACTGCAAGAACAACCAGATCAAGGCAACCAGCATCAACAGCGAACCGAGCAGCGTGTAGAGGAAAAACTTGAACGCCGCATAAACCCGATTTGGCCCGCCCCACACACCGATGATGATGTACATCGGGATCAATGAGGCCTCGAAAAACACATAGAACAAAATGCCATCGAGCGCACTGAAGATGCCATTCATCAAGCCCGACATCACGAGGAAGGCACCGAGATACTGGGCTTGTTTCTTTTCGATAACTTCCCAGCCGGCCAGAACAACCAGGATGGTGATAAAACTATTGAGCAGGATCAGCGGCATTGATATGCCGTCAACACCGAGCAGATACTGAATATTGAAGCGCGGTATCCAGGGTAACTGTTCAATGAACTGCATGCCTCCTTGCTGAACGTCAAAGCCGGTATAGAGCGGCAGCGTCACCAAAAAACCGGCGACGGCAACAGCCAGTGCCAACCAGCGCACCAGACACCGGCGCTCTGAGCCGAGCAGAAACACCGGCACCGCGCCAAGGATAGGAACCCATATTGCAAGACTCAGGAGTTGCGAATTCATGCTTACGCCCTGTTGAACCAAAGCGTCAGCAAAGCAAAGACGCCAAATATCATGCCGAATGCGTACTGGAAGACGCGACCACTCTGGAACAGGCGCACGACGCTGGCAACCCAGCCCACCGCACGCGCCGTGCCATTAACCATGACGCCATCAATCAGCACCTGATCGCCTACCTTCCACAAGCCATGACCGATCACGCGCGCACCGGCAGCGAAAACCACTTCATTGAACTTGTCGAAGTAGTACTTGTTTTCCAGCAAAGTGTGTATCGGCTTGGCTGCCTTGAGAATGGCCGCCGGAATGTCCGGGCGCTTGATGTAGAAAAACCAGGACAACGCGACACCACTGATGGCCAAAAAGAAGGGCAAAGTCATCATGCCGTGAATGGCCATGGCCGACGCGCCATGAAAGTCTTTCGCCATGTGCGCCATGGCCGGATGTTTTACGGCGTCAATAACAACCGCCCCGCCGAACCAATCACCGAACAGCATGGGGGTGATGGTGAAGAAACCAATCAATACGGAGGGGATCGCCAACAATACCAGCGGCAACGTAACCACCCAAGGGGACTCGTGCGGTTTGCCGCCGTGATCTTCATGGTGGTCGTCGTGCCCCTTTGCATGAGACGTATCGTGCGCGTCTGCATGATGGGCATCGTCGTGCGCGGCGTGATGCGGATCCGGCGGGGCCTGATCGTAGCGTTCATTGCCGTGGAACACGAGGAAATACATGCGGAACGAATAGAAGGCAGTGATGAAAACGCCCGCAACGACCGCAAAGTAGGCGAAACCGGAACCAGCAATATGCGAGGCATGCACCGCTTCGATGATCGAATCCTTGGAGTAAAAGCCGGACAAGAAGGGGAAACCAATCAACGCCAGCGAACCCAGCAGCGAGGTGATCCAGGTGATGGGCATGTATTTTTTCAAGCCACCCATGTAACGGATGTCCTGATTGTGGTGGCAACCCATGATGACGGAACCGGCACCGAGGAACAGCAGCGCCTTGAAGAAAGCGTGCGTCATCAGGTGGAACACCGCCACCGAGTAGGCCGAGACACCGAGCGCGACCGTCATGTAACCCAACTGGGAAAGTGTTGAGTAGGCCACCACGCGTTTGATATCGTTCTGGATGATGCCAAGAAAGCCCATGAACAACGCGGTAATGGAACCGATGACCAGCACGAAGGACAGTGCGGTATCCGAGAGCTCAAACAACGGCGACATGCGCGTCACCATGAAGATGCCGGCCGTCACCATGGTGGCGGCGTGGATCAGCGCGGAGATCGGCGTCGGGCCTTCCATTGAATCGGGCAGCCAGACGTGTAGCGGAACCTGTGCCGATTTGCCCATGGCACCGATGAACAGGCAGATACAAATGGCGGTGATGAGCGGCCAGCCGGTCACGGTTTCGGTAATCGCAGCGAGTTCGTTTCTCTTCGCGAACACAGTTGCGTAGTCAAGTGAGCCGGCATAGGCGGCAATCAGACCAATGCCCAGCAGGAAGCCAAAGTCACCCACGCGATTAACCAGAAAAGCCTTGAGATTGGCGTAGATGGCGGTTGGACGCGTGTACCAGAAACCAATCAGCAGATAGGACACCAGACCTACCGCCTCCCAACCGAAGAACAGTTGGACAAAGTTATTGCTCATCACCAGCATCAGCATCGAGAAGGTGAACAGCGAAATGTAGCTGAAGAACCGCTGGTAACCGGGGTCGTCAGCCATGTAGCCAATGGTGTAGATGTGCACCATCAGCGACACGAAGGTGACCACCAGCATCATCATCACGGTGAGCCGGTCGATCAGGAAACCGACTTCCAGTGTCAGACCACCGGTTTCAAGCCAGGTATAGACGCTGCCGTTGAAGGTGTGACCGGCTTGCACGTCCTTCCAGACAATTACCGAAAGAACAAACGAGATGGCAACACCGAGTACGGTGACGACATGCGAACCAGCGCGTCCGATGAACTTACCGAACAGACCGGCGAGAATGGCTCCGAATAAAGGTGCCAGTGGTATCAGGAGATAGAGTGTCTTCATGCCCATGTGCCTATAGCCAACCTAGCCCTTGAGTTGGTCGAGATCCTCGACATGGATGGAGGACAGATTGCGGAACAGCACCACCAGAATGGCAAGGCCGATACCGGCTTCTGCGGCCGCAACCACAAGGATGAAAAATACGAACAACTGACCGGAAAGATCATTGAGGTAATGCGAGAAGGCGACAAAATTAAGATTCACCGCAAGCAGCATCAACTCGATGGCCATCATCAGCACGATGAGGTTTTTTCGATTGAGAAAAATGCCGACGACGCCGATTGAAAACAGAATCGCGCCAAGAATAAGGTAGTGCGGTAGCGAGATCATGATTTCTCCTCCGCCTTGGCATCCACAGCCTGAACCTCGGGCGGCTCGGACACCATCCGCACAATCCGCAAACGATCGTTGCGCTTAACCGCAATTTGATCGTTGGGGTGCATGCCTTTGGTGTCCTTACGCGTACGCTGCGTCAGCATCACGGCGGCGATCACGGCAACGAGCAAAATCACCGAGGCCAGTTCAAACGGATAAACGTAATCAGTGAACATCACGCGCGCCAGTTCTTTGGTGTTGCTGTGATTGGCGGGCAGGTTCTGCGGGGGGAAGTTCTGCAAACCAAAATAGCGGCCGGAGAGCACCACCGCCATTTCGGCAACCATCAGCAGACCGACGCCAGCACCCAGTGGCAGATGCGTCCAAAAACCCTTGCGCATCTGCTCGATGTTGATATCCAGCATCATCACCACGAACAGGAACAACACCATCACCGCGCCGACATAAACCATCACCAACATGATGGAGAGAAACTCCGCCTGCAACAACATCCACAGACCGGCGGCGTTGAAAAAAGCGAGGACGAGGAACAGCACCGCATGAACCGGATTGCGGGCGGTAACCACGCGCAATGCAGCAAATACCATGATGACGGCAAAAAGATAAAAAAGAATGGTTTTGAGTTCCATGATGAGGGATCAGCGTGGCATCAACGGTACGGGGCATCCTGCGCACGATCCGCCGCAATCTGCGCTTCGTATCGGTCGCCATTGGCCAGCAGCATCTGCTTGGTGTAGTAAAGGTCACCACGCGTTTCGCCGTGATATTCAAACACGCGCGTTTCAACAATGGCATCGACCGGACAGGCTTCTTCGCAGAAACCACAGAAAATGCATTTGGTCAGATCAATATCGTAGCGCGTGGTGCGGCGCGATGCCTGACCGTTGGCGTCTTGTCGCTCACCCGATTCGATGGTGATGGCCATCGCCGGACAGACGGCCTCGCACAACTTGCAGGCGATGCAGCGCTCTTCGCCATTCGGGTAGCGACGCAACGCATGCAGACCACGGAAACGCGCGCTCTGCGGTGTTTTTTCTTCCGGGTACTGCACGGTGATCTTGCGCGCGAACATGTACTTGCCGGTGACAGCCATGCCCTTGAACAGTTCCTTGAGGAACAGACTGCCGATAAAATCTTTGGCGCCCATGTCTCGCTCCTATTTCCAAATCGTCAGCGGGGACATCATCCACACGCCAACCACGAGAATCCACGCCAGCGACAGCGGGACGAACACTTTCCAGCCCAGACGCATGATCTGGTCGTAACGATAGCGTGGGAACGTCGCACGGAACCACAGAAAGAGGAATAGCACGAAGGCCATCTTGCCAGCCAGCCAGTGGAAACCGTCGGGCAGGAGGCCGAACGGCGACAACCAGCCACCGAGAAAGAAGATCGACACCATGGCCGCGATCAGGATCATGTTCGCGTATTCGGCCAGGAAAAACATGGCGAACGACATGCCCGAGTATTCAACCATGTGGCCGGCGACGATTTCCGACTCGCCCTCAACCACGTCGAACGGAGCACGGTTGGTTTCGGCAACACCGGAGATCAGATAAACACCGAACATCGGCAGCAGCGGCAGCCAGTTCCATGACATGAAGTCCAGGCCGTAGGAGACGAATCTGCCCGTGCTCTGCGCCTTGACGATATCCGTGAGGTTAAGGCTGTTGGAGACCATCAATACCGTGATGAGCGCCAGACCCATGCTGATTTCGTAGGAGATCATCTGCGCCGAGGCACGCATGGCGCCAAAGAACGGGTACTTTGAATTGGAAGCCCAACCGGCGATGATCACGCCATAAACCCCGAACGAACTTACGGCCAGCAGATACAGCACTCCGGCATCAATATTGGCCAGCACCCAACCTTCAGAGAATGGAATCACCGCCCACGCAGCCAGTGCCGGAGCAATCGACAGCACGGGTGCCAACAAAAACAGTTTTTTGTCGGCCACCGCGGGCAACAAAATTTCTTTGAGAAACAATTTGACGCCATCGGCGATGGGCTGCAACAACCCCCACGGACCCACGCGATTGGGGCCAATACGAACCTGCATCCAGCCGATGACCTTGCGTTCCCAGAACGTCAGATAGGCAACGGACAACATCAGTGGTGCGAGAATCAGTACGATCTTGACCAGTGTCCAGACCACGGTGAACAGCAGTGGCCCCAGCAACTGCTGGACCGGCGTGAGTACGGCGTTCAGCAGTGCGTCCATCAGGCCTTCTCCACCGTCAGTGAAGCCACCATGGGCAGGGCGGCGGTCAAGGGGTGCGCCGCTGCGATGCGCACTGCGCCCACCGGAACAGAATCATCCAGACAGACACTCAGGATGATCTTTGCCGCTCCACCAGCGTCGACTTTTACCTTGTCACCACCCGCAACGGCCACGCGAGCGAGTGTCACGGCATTCATGCGTGCTGTCGGTGCCGCAGAATCAAGCGCCGCCTGTAGCGATGGCGCACGGCGCGATATGGGGTCGGCAAAATGAATCGGCACATCGGCGATCCGCTCGAGCGCACTGCCAAGCCCTGCAAGTGTCAATGTCACGGCATCGATTGTATTGTCAAGGCCACCAACAAATGGCGAATTGTCAGCCTGCTTACCCAGGTTACCCAAATTACCCAAGGCTTCGGCGCGAACATCTTCGCTGCTGCCAAAATCGAAGCCCGGGACATCCAGCAGATTCCCCAGCACACGCAACACCTTCCACGCCGGACGCGTTTCGCCCAAGGGTTTCACCGTAGCGTAAAAACTCTGCGCGCGCCCTTCAGCATTGACGTAAGTACCCGATGTCTCAGTGAACGGCGACACCGGTAGCAGGACATCAGCGTACGCGAGAGCCGCTTTCGATTTGAACGGCGTCATCAAAATCACGGTCGCCGCGCTACCCAGTGCCTCCAGAGTCTGCGCGCCATCGACCGTATCGAGTTCGGGGTCGGCACCTAAAATCAAATAGGCTTTGCGCCCGCTCTTCAGCATGGCAGCGGCATTCAGGCCGCCGGGACCCGGAACGGCTTTGGCAACGTAGCCACCGACACTGTTCGCAGCCTCGCCCAGGAAACCAAAGCTACCACCAAGAACAGCCGCCAGTTGCTGCGCCAGCGCGTGCAACGTCGTTGCCTGCGCATGCTGTTGCGCAAAGTTACCCAGCAAGATGCCCGCATTGGTGCCCGAGACAAGACTTTGCGCAATGCGCATCGCATCGTCGGTGACGCTGACTGCAGCAACTTCTGCCGCAACAGGCACCGCTTTCAGTTCAGCCACGGCCTTGAGCACCTGCGCCAAGAGTGAAGGCAGTTGCGACGGGACAGCAATAGCACGCGCAACAAGCTTGATTAACAGATCATCATCGGCGCTGTGAATAACGCTGACCTGCGTCCCTTTTTTTGCCGACTGACGCAGACGCTGCGCAATCAGCGGGTGATCCTTGCGCAAGAAAGAGCCCACGACCAAGACACGATCCAAGCGCGAAACTTCAGCGATTTTCATGCCCAGCCACGGCGCGCCTCGGCGCTTTCCATCGGCGGAGAAATCAGTTTGACGCAAGCGAAAATCAATGTTCTCACTACCAACACCGCGCATCAACTTTTGCGCCAGATACATTTCTTCCAGCGTGGCGTGCGGACTGATGAGCGCACCAATTTCTGCCCCGCCATGGTTCTTGGCCACATCGCGCAGCGCATGGGATGTGTAATCCAGCGCGACGTTCCAGTCGACTTCTTTCCATGCACCGCCCTGCTTGACCATGGGCCGGGTCAATCGCCCATTGTCACCCTCAACATTGAGTGCCTCGTAGGAGAAACGATCCTTGTCGGAAATCCAGCACTCGTTGATGTCTTCGTTTTCCAGCGGCAGCACGCGCATCACGCGGTCATGCTTGGTCTGGATGATCAGATTGCTGCCCAAGCTGTCATGCGGGCTGACAGACTTGCGCCGTGACAACTCCCAAGTACGCGCCGAGAAACGGAACGGTTTCGAGGTCAGCGCCCCAACCGGACACAGATCAATGAGATTGCCAGAAAGCTCGGAATTGATACTTTGCTCAACAAACGACATCACCTCGGCACGTTCGCCACGGAATGCTTGTCCCAGTTCCATCAGACCGGCTATTTCCTGTGTAAAACGGATACAGCGCGTGCAGTTGATGCAACGGGTCATATCCGACGACACGAGTGAACCAAAATCCTTGTTCGGCACGACGCGCTTTTCTTCTTCGTACTTGGAAGCGGAATCACCGTAACCGACGGCAAGATCCTGCAACTGACATTCGCCACCCTGATCGCAGATCGGGCAATCCAGCGGATGATTGATGAGCAGGAATTCCATCACCCCCTTCTGCGCCTTGACGGCCATCTCGGAGTGGGTAAAGACCTTCATGCCATTGGTCACGGGCGTCGCGCAGGCCGGCATTGGCTTGGGTGCTTTTTCGATCTGCACCAGACACATGCGGCAATTCGCTGCGATCGACAGCTTCTTGTGATAGCAGAAGTGCGGAATATAGGTGCCCGCCTGATGCGCGGCCTCAATGACCGTGCTGCCCTCTTGGACTTGCAGCGATTTGCCGTCGATCTCGATCTCGAGCATTACGCCGCCCCCGCCTTGAAGAAGCCGCTTCCGGCGCGCTGCACGGCCGGATCAACCAGACACTTCTTGTTTTCGATGTGGTACTCAAACTCACTCTTGAAGTGCTTGGTGAAGCTGCGCACCGGGAAGGCCGCCGCATCGCCCAGCGCACAAATGGTGCGACCCATAATATTTTCCGTCACGCGATTCAACAGATCCAAATCCTCAGGCCGACCTTCGCCATGCTCAATGCGATGCACGACGCGATACAACCAACCGGTGCCCTCACGGCACGGTGTGCATTGGCCACAGGATTCTTCGTAATAAAAGTAGGCAAGACGATCCAGCGCCTTGACCATGCAAACAGTTTCATCCATCACGATGACAGCACCAGAGCCCAGCATGGAACCGGCCTTAGCGATCGAATCGTAATCCATGGTGCAGTCCATCATGATATCGCCCGGCAATATCGGCGCGGAAGAACCACCCGGAATAACTGCTTTGAGCTTGCGCCCGCCACGCATGCCACCGGCCATGTCAAGCAGGGTCGAAAACGGTGTGCCCAGCGGAATTTCATAGTTGCCGGGACGATTGACATGACCTGACACCGAGAACAACTTGGTGCCACCGTTGTTGGCCTTGCCCATATTCAGGAAAGACTCGGCACCCATGCGCAGAATGAACGGAACCGCCGCGAATGTTTCGGTGTTATTAATCGTGGTCGGCTTGCCATAGAGACCAAAACCGGCGGGGAACGGCGGCTTGTAGCGCGGCTGTCCCTTCTTGCCTTCAATCGACTCCAGCAAACCGGTTTCTTCACCGCAGATATAAGCGCCGTAGCCGTGATGGGCAAACAGGTCGAAACTGAACTCCGAGCCACAAAGATTTTTGCCGAGGAAACCGGCAGCACGAGCCTCGTCCAACGCCTCTTCGAAACGCTGATAGATTTCGAAGATTTCACCGTGAATGTAGTTATAACCACGCACGGCACCCATCGCGTAGGCCGCGATAATCATGCCTTCAATCACCGAATGCGGGTCGTAGCGCAGAATGTCGCGATCCTTGAATGTTCCCGGCTCGCCTTCATCGGTATTGCAAACCACATACTTGTCGCCCTGATAGGCGCGCGGCATGAAACTCCACTTGAGGCCCGTCGGAAATCCTGCACCGCCACGACCACGCAGTACTGATTTCTTGATTTCACCAATCAGTTCGTCCTGAGTCATTTTCGACTCAAGCACGCGCTTCAGCTGCGCGTAACCACCACGCGCTTCGTATTCCTTGATCCCCCAGCCTGCATCGCCCTTGGACCAGCCGGCGGAAAGTACGGGGTTGAGTGCGGAAATCAGCGCCATATCACTTGCACTCCGCCAACAACTTGTCGATTTGATCGGGCAACATGAAACTGCACATACGCTTGTTGTTCACAATCACTACCGGTGCGTCGCCGCAAGCACCCATGCACTCGCCTTCCTTGAGCGTAAACTTGCCGTCTGCCGTTGTTTCGTTGAAATCTATACCCAGCTTCTGCTTCAGATAGTCAGCGGCATCAACGCCGCCCGACAAGGCGCACGGCAAATTGGTGCACACCGTCAGCTTGTGGCGTCCGACCGGGTGCAGATCGTACATGTTGTAGAAACTAGCCACTTCAAAGACCGCCATCGGCGCCATGCCCAGATAGGCGGCAATTTCGGCGATGATTTCCTGCGGCAGCCAGCCCTTCTCATCCTGGGCGTGCGCCAGCGCTGCCATCACGGCAGACTGCTTCTGGTCGGCCGGATACTTGGCCACCTCGCGGTCAATCTTTTTGAGAACTTCCTGACTCAACATAGCACTCATCGCCAATCGCTCGTTCATATCCTATTGGTCGCTTATCTGTCCGTGTCGCCAAGAACCAGATCGATCGTACCGATGATCGCCGTTGCATCCGCGATCATGTGGCCCGAGGACATCTCGTTCAAAGCCGCCAAGTGCGGAAAACCCGGAGACCGCAATTTGAGCCGGTAAGGCTTGTTGGCGCCATCTGAAATCAGATACACGCCGAATTCGCCCTTGGGATGTTCGATCGCGGCATAAGCCTCACCCGCCGGAACGTGTATCCCCTCGGTGCACAGTTTGAAGTGATGAATCAGTTCTTCCATGCTCGACTTCATTTTCTCGCGTGCCGGCGGTGCCACCTTGTGGTTTTCGCTGATGACCGGCCCCGGGTTTTTACGCAGCCAGTTGATGCACTGCCGAATGATGCGATTGGCCTGACGCATTTCTTCCATACGCACCAGATACCGGTCGTAACAGTCGCCATTGGTGCCCACCGGAATATCGAATTGCATCCGGTCATACACTTCATAAGGCTGTTTCTTGCGCAAGTCCCATTCAATACCCGAACCACGCAACATGGCACCGGTGAAGCCGAGTTGCAGCGCACGCTCCGGCGAAACGACACCCACGCCAACAGTACGCTGTTTCCAGATACGGTTATCGGTCAGCAGGGTTTCGTACTCGTCAAGATATGTGGGCAGACGCGTCGTGAAATCCTCAAGATAATCGAGCAAAGAACCCTGACGGTTCTCGTTCAGCGCCTTGACCTCGGCGGCATTCTTCCACTTCGATACCTCGTACTGCGGCATACGATCCGGCAGATCACGATATACGCCGCCCGGCCGATAGTAAGCCGCATGCATGCGCGCGCCCGAGACCGCTTCGTAGACGTCCATGAGATCTTCACGCTCACGGAAGGTGTAGATCACCATGGTCATCGCGCCGATGTCCAGCGCGTGCGTACCGATATTGAGCAGATGATTCTGAATACGGGTCACTTCGTCCATCATGACGCGGATGTACTGCGCGCGTATCGGCACCTCAAGACCCAACATGCGCTCGATTGCCATGCAGTAGGCATGCTCGTTACACATCATCGACACATAGTCGAGACGATCCATGTAGGGTACAGACTGAATCCAGGTGCGCGTTTCGGCCAGTTTTTCGGTCGCGCGATGCAGCAGACCAATATGCGGGTCGGCACGCACCACGACTTCGCCGTCCAGTTCCAGCACCAGACGCAGAACCCCGTGCGCGGCGGGATGCTGCGGACCAAAATTGAGCGTGTAATTCTTGATCTCAGCCACGGCCTTAGCTCCCCAAACCCTTGCCGTACGTACCTTCACGCACGATGCGCGGGGTGACTTCGCGCGGTTCGACGGTGACCGGCTGATAAATCACGCGCTTCTGCTCAGCGTCATAGCGCATTTCGACATAACCAGAGACAGGAAAGTCCTTGCGAAACGGATGACCAACAAAACCGTAATCAGTGAGAATGCGCCGCAGATCGGTATGCCCTTCGAACAGGATGCCGTACAGATCGAAGGCCTCACGCTCGTACCAGTTAGCGCCATTCCAGATATCGGTCACTGAGGCCAGAACCGGAAAGTCATCATCCTCGGCGAAAACGCGAACGCGCAAGCGCCAGTTATTTGCAATCGACGTCAAATGATTGACTGCTGCAAAACGCTTGCCCTGCCAGCCGGTGTAGGTGGAGTAATCCACACCGCTCAGGTCGATGAGTTGCTCGAAACGCAACGAAGGGTCATCGCGCAGGTTGCGGCAAACATCAAGATAACCGGCCGCTGCGACCTCAATGGTCACCTCACCAAGCGCCACCACAGGCGCGCTGATGCGATCACCGAAAACGGCAGCAAGGCTTTGACAAAGACGTTCGAGTTTAACGCTCATGATCTGATAACTCAGCGGGCGATGGTGCAGGTACGACGAATCTTGCTCTGCAACTGGATGATGCCGTAGAGCAACGCCTCGGCTGTCGGCGGGCAACCCGGCACATAAACATCGACAGGAACAATGCGATCACAACCACGCACCACGGAATAGGAATAGTGATAATAGCCACCACCATTGGCGCAGGAACCCATCGAAATAACCCAGCGCGGCTCGGTCATCTGGTCATACACCTTGCGCAAGGCCGGTGCCATTTTGTTGGTCAGCGTGCCAGCGACAATCATGACATCGGACTGACGCGGACTGGCGCGAAACACCACACCAAAGCGATCAAGGTCATAACGCGCACAACCGGCATGAATCATCTCAACCGCACAGCAAGCCAAACCAAACGTCATCGGCCACATTGAACCGGTACGCGTCCAGTTAATCAACTTATCCAGCGACGTGGTGACAAAACCTTCTTGAAGAACGCCTTCTATGCTCATGTGCGGTCTCTTATTCCCAATCCAGGGCGCCCTTGGCCCACGCATAGATGTAGCCAACCAAGAGTATGCCGATGAAGACGAACATCTCGACAAAACCAAACATCTTCATTGCCGGCGTTTCGACGATTTCCTTGAAGATCGCAGCCCACGGAAACAGGAAGGCAATTTCAAGGTCGAAAATAATAAAGATGATTGCAATCAGGTAGTAGCGAATATCAAACTTCATCCGCGCGTCCTCGAATGCTTCAAAACCGCATTCAAAAGGAGATGTCTTTTCACTGTCAGGCCGATTCGGAGCAACCAGCCACCCCATAAGAATGGGAGCACACCCGAAGCCGAGGCCAACGAGTATGAATACAAGGATCGGAAAGTAGTTTTCCAGCATATTGGGTGCTGTCACTATCGCTGACTTACGCTTGCTTGTTATCGTTACCGGCCACTAAATTTATTCAGTGGCCGACTCTCCGCTACCATTCACACCAACATCACACTAACTTCACACCAACACAAAAACACCAACACAAAAAACTCAATAAAAACTCTGGTGCCGTCGGTGAGACTCGAACTCACACAGCTTTCGCCACTACCCCCTCAAGATAGCGTGTCTACCAATTTCACCACGACGGCTTTGCGCTATCGCGCGAGCGGTGCGGATTATATATCAACCATAAGACCCGTCTCTTTTGTGCCACAAAAAAAACTGTACTCACGCAATCGCACTACTCACACCGCTTATTTCGCGCTTATTTACTGCTTATTTCCCACTTACTTAGGTATGTCTTTGGACTTGGAACCCGGCGCATCAGGAGGACTCACCGGAACCGCAGGTGCCGCGCGGACAGGCACCGAATCCATCACACTCCCGGAAGAAGCAGAAGGTCGTGCGGTGGCAATATAAGACAAGCTCAAACTCGTCAGAAAAAATACTGCCGCAGCGACGGCAGTTGCGTGGGATAGAAAATTGGACGACCCCGTGGCTCCAAACAAACTGCCGGACGCGCCACTGCCGAATGCAGCGCCCATGTCGGCACCTTTACCGTGCTGCAACAGAACCAGACCGATAATTGTCAAACCGGCAAGGATATGAACGGTCAAAACCAGTGTGTGCATTAAATCCATGAAAGCCTCCCGAATACTTAATACTTGATACTTAATTTATGTCAATCAGATTGCTGCAGCACAAATAGCGAGAAAATCCGTCGCCACCAACGAAGCGCCACCAATCAACCCGCCGTCGATGTCAGGCTGACCAAAAAGTTCGGCCGCGTTGGCACCTTTGACGCTGCCGCCGTAAAGAACCTGTAAATTATCGGCGATTTCGACGTTTTCACGCGCGAAATGCGAGCGGATCAGGGCATGAACTTCCTGTGCCTGCGCCGGGCTCGCCGTACGCCCTGTCCCGATAGCCCAGACCGGCTCATAGGCAACCACTGCCCGAGAAAAGCTTCCGACCCCACAGCGAGACAACACTGCATCGAGCTGACGCATCACCACATCGCCAGTGATACCTGCCTCGCGCTCGGCCAGCGTCTCGCCCACACAGAGAATCGGCGTGAGGTTGGCCGCCAGAGCCGCCGCGTACTTTGCCGCGACAATCGCATCCGTATCACCAAAGCATGAACGACGTTCGGAATGACCGACCAGCACATAGCGGCACCCAAAATCGGCCAGCATCGCTGCGCTGACTTCGCCAGTCCATGCGCCTTGCGCGTGCTCGGAAACATCTTGCGCGCCCCACGCCACGAGGCTGCTGCCAAGCACGCTGAGTGCTTGCGTCAGGTATGGATACGGCACACAGACTGCAACCTGCGCTGCGCTGGTCGCAACACCTTCACGAACGGCGTGCAGCAAGCCCAGATTGGTGGCGAGCGAGCCGTGCATTTTCCAGTTGCCGACAACGAGTTTGGTTCGCATAGATCGGGGACGCATGAGAGGCTACCGGCAAAGTCCCGGCGTTGCAAAGCGCGCGATTATAACGACGATCTTCAGCCAAAGCGACCCGTAATGTAATCCTCGGTCGCTTTCTTCTGCGGCTTGATAAAAATTTGATCGGTGACACCAAACTCGATCAGCTCGCCCATATACATATAGCCGGCGTAGTCGGAAATGCGTGCGGCCTGCTGCATGTTGTGGGTGACGATGAGGATCGAAACGCGCTCCTTCAGTTCCATCACCAGTTCTTCGATGCTGGCCGTGGCAATCGGATCCAGCGCCGAGGTCGGCTCGTCGAACAGAATCAGCTCCGGGTCGGACGCCAATGCGCGCGCGATACACAGGCGCTGCTGCTGGCCGCCGGAAAGATTGGCACCCAATTCGCCCAGCCGGTCTTTCACCTCATTCCATAACGCGGCGCCTTTCAGCGCCGACTGAACGCGATCTTCAAGCTCGGATTTGTTGCGCATGCCGCGCACGCGCAAGCTGTAGGCCACGTTCTCGAAAATGGTTTTTGGAAACGGGTTAGGTTTCTGGAAAACCATGCTGATGCGCATGCGCACTTCAATCGGGTCGACGTCATCCGAGAGCAGATTGGTATTGTCCGGCTGCAACACGATGCCACCCCCGGCGTAGCGATTGCCAGGATACAGGTCGTGCATGCGATTGAAGCAGCGCAGCAGTGTCGATTTTCCGCAACCGGAGGGGCCGATCAGCGAAGTGACCTTGCGGTCATAGACCGGCATGTTGACGCTTTTCAGTGCATGAAAGCTGCCGTAATGAAAATCCAGCGCCTTGACTTCGGCCTTGAGCATCGGCGCGATGTCATCGCCCGGCGCACGCGCAGTTACAGGAGTTACAGGTTTCAACATGTCGGTCACCACTTGATGTTTTTGCGCAGACGATAGCGCAGATAGATGGCCAGCCCGTTCATCGCCAGTGTCATGAACACCAGCACGAAACCGGCTGCGGCGGCATTCACAGTAAAAGCAGCTTCAGGACGCGAAGTCCAGTTGAACATCTGGATCGGCATAACAGTAAAGGGCGCAAATAGCCAGTCGAACAGCCCCGCAGCTGGATCGCCGGCGAAAGGTGCGGGCGGCAGGAAAGCGATAAAGGTTAGTGCGCCGATGGTGATGATCGGCGCGGTTTCACCAATCGCG
>CAJAWW010000141.1 GCA_903946745.1 uncultured beta proteobacterium | reverse complement strand
TTCCGCCAGCGCCCACAACTGGGCGACTTCTTCTTCGGTTTCAATCCGGCTGCGGATCAGCGGTTCCTTGTCCAACGCATCCTTGAGCGAGATACCCAGCTCATTGGGAATCAGCTTGGCGAACTGGTCGACAAAATTGAAGCCCAGATCAAGCACGCGCCCGACATCGCGAATCACCGCCTTGGCCGCCATGGTGCCGAAGGTGACGATTTGCGACACGGCATGCGCACCATATTTTTGCTTGACGTAATCGATGACGCGGTCGCGGCCTTCCTGACAAAAATCGATGTCGAAGTCAGGCATCGAGACGCGTTCCGGATTCAGGAAGCGTTCGAACAGCAAGTCGTAGCGCAGCGGGTCAAGATCGGTGATCCCTAAGCTGTAGGCAACCAGAGAGCCAGCGCCGGAACCGCGCCCGGGCCCCACCGGCACGCCGTTGTTCTTCGCCCAGTTGATGAAGTCGGCGACGATCAAAAAGTAACCGGGAAAACCCATCTGGGCGATGGTGCGGATTTCGAATTCCAGCCGCTCGACATAGCGCGGGCGTTGCGTGTCGCGCTCGGTGGCATCCGGGTAGAGCAGCAACAGGCGGCGTTCCAGCCCGGCCAGCGATTCGCTGCCAAGAAACGCTTCAAGCGGAATGCCATCGGGGGTCGGGAAATCGGGCAGACGGCTCTTGCCGAGCACCACGGTCAGGTTGCAGCGACGCGCAATTTCAACCGAGTTTTCCACGGCGGCCGGCAGATCGGCAAACAGTTCCACCATCTCGGCCTGGGTCTTGAAATACTGCTCGGCATCGTAAGTCTTGGGGCGGCGCGTGTCGCCCAGCACCGTGCCTTCGGCAATGCAGACGCGCGCCTCGTGCGCCCGGAAGTCGTCACGATCGAGAAACTGCACCGGATGGGTCGCCACCAGCGGCAGATTCAGACGCGCGGCCAGATCGGCGCTATCCATCACCGCGGCTTCGTGCATGGACGAACGTGCGCTGCCACCGGGGCGCTGCACTTCAATGTAGTAGGCACCGGGAAAGAGCGCTTCCCACGCGCACGCACGCGCGTCGGCCTGTTCGTGCTTGCCGGCCGCGAGCAACTGACCCACATCGCCCAGCGGCCCGCCGGACAGTGCAATCAGGCCGCTGTTGTCCCCCACAGCAAGGCTGGCGCGGGTAAGTTCCGGGCGGCCGTGGCGGCGTGGTGCCAGAAAAGACTGCGACACCAGCTCACACAGACGCAAATAACCGCCGCTGTTACGCACCAGCAACAAGAGCCGCGCCGGGGTGCCGCGCTGCGCGTTTGTCGAAGCCAAAATTTCGTCATCGCCAATCCAGACATCACAGCCCACAATCGGTTTGACGCCCTTGCCACGCGCTGCGGTGTAAAACTTGACCATGCCGAACAGGTTGGCCAGATCGGTCAGCGCCAGCGCCGGTTGCGCATCGGCCACCGCCCGTGCAATCACCTCATCAATGCGCGTCAGTCCATCGGTGATCGAGTATTCGCTGTGCAGCCGGAGATGGACAAAGCGCGGGGACACGGGAAGGGAAGCGGACGCTGACATGGAAAAAAGATTTTACTCTCCCACAGCACGAACCACTCTCGGCCATGAAACTGTTCGGCGCTAAATCCTTCGGGCCACCCAATCGAGCAGCGGCTGCCATTGTTCCAGATCGCGCTCGATACGGCTTGGAGGCAGGTCAAAGATGCTCAGGCCGTGCGCGGCGGCCTGAACATAATTTTGCGCGTCGCGCAAATGCGCCACCACCTTGAGGTGCGGCCATTGCAAATCGGCCAGAAAGCGCTCCAGTTCGGCAGCGGCACGGGTGCGGGCATCAACCCGCATGGCAACCACGGCGACATCGATCTGCTGGCGGCGCAGTTCTTTTTCCTCAAACAACTGATCGAGAAAATGCCGCGTTGCCAGAATGTCGAAAATCGACGGTTGCAGCGGCACAATCACACGCTGCACCTGTTTCAGCGCCTGCGTGAGTTTTTTGCCATGCAAGCCGGCCGGGGTATCGAGCACGACGTGGGTGGTGTCTTTCGGCGGGCGTGCCGGCGCGTCGGCGTTAATTTCCCAACTGCCGATGTGCGGCAAAGTGTGCGAACGCAGCTTGAGCCATTCGCGCGACGACTGCTGGCGGTCAATATCGCCCAGCATCACGCATGCGCCTTGCCGGGCAAACCAGCCGGCCAGATTGGTCGCCAGAGTGCTCTTGCCGACGCCACCTTTGGGGTTGGCGATGAGGAATGATTGCATGGTCAGTCGCTTGGAAAATTCATGGAATGAGCACGGTGGAACCCGTGGTGCGGCGCGCGGCCAGATCGATGTGCGCTTGCGCGGCATCGCGCAGGGCATAGGTCTGGTTGACCTCGATACGAATTTTGCCCGTCGCCACCATGCCGAACAGTTCATCCGCCATCGCGACCAGATCGCTGCGTTGCGCGGTGTAGGTGAATAACGTTGGCCGGGTGACGAACAGCGAACCACGCTTCGCCAACTCGGCCAGATCAAAGGGCGGCACGGGCCCCGAAGCACTGCCGAAGCTCACCAGCATGCCCAGCGGCTGCAGGCAGTCGAGCGAACCGGTAAAGGTGTCCTTGCCGATGGAGTCATACACCACCCGCACGCCGCGGCCGCCCGTGATGGCCTTCACGCGCTCAACAAAGTTTTCATGGCCGGTAACGATGGCGAAATCACATCCATGCGCCTGCGCCAGCGCGGCTTTTTCATCCGAGCTCACGGTGCCAATCACCGTTGCGCCCAGCGCCTTCGCCCACTGGCAAACGATCAACCCGACGCCCCCGGCGGCAGCGTGGATCAAAATCGTGTCGCCAGCCTGCACCGGGCAGGTGCGACGCAGCAGATACTGCGCGGTAAGACCTTGCAGCATCATTGCCGCACCGGTTTTGAAATCGATGGCATCGGGGAGCTTGACCAGCCGGTCGGCGGCAATGTCACGCACCTCGGCATACGCACCCAGCGCACCGCCGGCGTAGGCTACACGGTCGCCCGGTTGCAGATCAGTGACAGCACACCCCACCGCCTCGACCACCCCCGCACCCTCCAGCCCAATGCCCGAAGGCAGCGGCACCGGGTACTGGCCGGAACGATGATAGATGTCGATGAAATTCACCCCCACCGCATGCTGGCGCACCCGTGCTTCGGTCGCCGCCAGAGGCGTAGTTTCAGCGTCGACTTTTTCCCAGCGCAATACTTCAGGGCCGCCGGTCTGGTAAAAACGAATCGCGTGATTCATCTTCAAGCGTTCAGATGATTGGCATCCACCACCGCCAGCGCCGTCATGTTCACCAGTCGCCGCACGGTGGCCGTGGGTGTCAGGATGTGCACGGGTTTCGCCGCGCCGAGCAAAATCGGCCCCACGGTGACACCATCGGCATTGGTCACCTTGACCAGATTGAAGGCAATGTTGGCCGCATCCAGGTTCGGCATGATGAGCAGATTGGCCTCACCCTTCAACCGGCAATCCGGATAGTGGTGCTCGCGAATAGCTTGCGACAGCGCGGCATCGCCGTGCATTTCGCCATCCATTTCAAGGCTGGGCTCGCGGGCGGCGATCAACTCGCGCGCGGCCGCCATCTTCTTCGCGGAGGCCGATTTGACGCTGCCAAAATTGGAATGCGACAACAGCGCGACCTTGGGCACGATGCCAAAGCGACGCACTTCGTTAGCCGCCATCAGCGTGATTTCTGCAAGCTGTTCGGGGTCCGGGTCTTCGTTGATGTAAGTGTCGGCGAGAAACAGCGTGTGGCTCGGCAGCAACAGCATGTTCATGGTGGCAAAGCAGTGGGCACCGGCCTCCAGACCGATCACGTCACGCACATGATGCAGGTGATCCTGCGCACGCCCCTGAATGCCGCACAGCATGGCGTCCACGTCACCGCGCCGCAGTAGCATGGCACCGATCAGCGTGGGTTCGGTTCGCATGCGCTGCTTGGCGAATTCCGGCGTCACACCCTGACGACCCTTGATTCGATGGTAGTCCTGCCATAGTTCTTTGTAACGCGGATCTGAAAGCGGGTTAACGATTTCAAAATCCATGCCGGGGCGCATGCGCAAACCGGCTTTATCAAGGCGCATCTGAATCACATCAGGACGACCAATCACCACGGGGTGCGCCATCTTCTCATCGAGCACGGCCTGCACCGCACGCAGCGTGCGCTCGTCTTCACCTTCGCAATACACCACGCGGCGGGGCGCTTTCTTGGCCGCGGCAAACACCGGTTTCATGACAAATCCGGAGTGATAGACAAAGCTCGTCAGGCGCTCACGGTAGGCATCAAAATCGGCAATCGGGCGGGTGGCGACGCCGGACTCGGCGGCGGCTTTCGCAACGGCCGGCGCAATCTTGACGATCAAGCGTGGATCAAAGGGGCGCGGAATCAGATACTCGCGCCCGAAGGCCAAACTCTCGCCGCCGTAAGCCATGGCGACCACGTCGGAAGCCTCGGCTTGCGCCAGTTCGGCGATGGCGCGCACGGCGGCCAGCTTCATCTGTTCGGTAATGGTGGTGGCACCCGCATCCAGCGCACCACGGAAAATGAAGGGAAAGCACAGCACGTTGTTTACCTGATTCGGGTAATCCGAACGGCCGGTGGCGATGATTGCGTCATCACGCACGCTCTTCACTTCTTCGGGCGTGATTTCGGGCGTCGGATTGGCCAGCGCCATGATGATCGGATTGGCGGCCATCTTGGCAACCATGTCGGGTTTCACCACGCCACCGGCAGACAACCCGAGGAACACGTCAGCACCGGCCATCACATCGGTCAGCTTGCGCGCATCGGTGTTTTTGGCATAGCGCGCCTTGATCGGATCCATCAAGGCGGTGCGGCCTTCATAGACCACGCCTTCAATGTCCGTGACCCAGATGTTCTCGACCCGCACGCCCAGATTCACCAGCAGATCAAGGCTCGCCAGCGCGGCCGCACCGGCACCCGAAGTCACCAGCTTGATCTCTTCGATCTTTTTGCCGACCAGCCGCAACCCATTGAGAATGGCCGCGCCAATCACAATGGCGGTGCCATGCTGATCGTCATGAAAAACCGGAATCTTCATGCGCTCACGCAGTTTGGCTTCAATATAGAAACATTCCGGCGCCTTGATGTCTTCCAGGTTGATGCCGCCAAAGGTCGGTTCCATGGCCGCAATCATGTCGATCAGCTTGTCGGCATCGGGTTCCAGCAATTCGATGTCGAACACGTCAATGCCGGCAAACTTCTTGAACAGCACACCCTTGCCTTCCATCACCGGCTTGGCGGCCAAGGGGCCAATGTTGCCCAGCCCCAACACCGCCGTGCCGTTGGTCACCACGCCCACCAGATTGGCACGCGAGGTCAGCCGGCTGGCCATATTCGGATCGGCCACAATGGCATTGCACGCTGCAGCAACGCCCGGCGAGTAAGCCAGCGCCAGATCACGCTGATTGGTCAGCCCCTTGGTCGGCACCACCGAGATCTTTCCCGGTGTGGGAAATTCGTGATATTCCAGCGCAGCAGCGGAAAGATTAGATTCTTCGTCGGACATGATGGAGACCCTGTGTGGTGTGCGTTGATGGACTTGCGTAAACGACCATCATATAGCGCTCCAGTAAAACGTGCTATTGCGGAAAACCGAAGCTATGACAGTGCGTCCGCAGTGCGCCTGTGGCAGAATTCCGTAGTCCGTTCTATTTTCATCCTTCTTTCAATTTATTCCATCTGCGGGGTCCATCATGAAGCACGTCGTGTTCAACCAGAAAGGCGGCGTCGGTAAGAGCACCATCACCAGTAACCTCGCGGCGATTTCTGCTTCGCGTGGGCTACGCACCTTGGTGATCGACCTCGACCCGCAAGCCAACTCAACCCGTTACCTGCTCGGTGACGGTGCCGACGAACTGGAGCTGACCGCTACCGGCTTTTTCGATCAGATGCTGAATTTCAAATTGCGTCCACAAGCCACTGAGGATTTCATCGTCGCCAGCCCCTTTCCTAATCTCTCGGTATTGCCAGCCGACGGCGCGCTGGAAGAATTGCAGGCCAAACTGGAATCGCGTTACAAAATCTACAAACTGAAAGAAGCCATTGATGCGCTCGACGGCTACGACGAAATCTGGATCGACACGCCGCCAGCGTTGCACTTCTACACGCGCTCGGCGCTGATTGCCGCAGATGCCTGCCTGATCCCCTTCGACTGTGACGACTTCGCCCGTCGCGCGCTCTACAGCCTGATGGACAACGTGGCCGAAATTCGCGCCGACCACAACCCGGCGCTGGAAGTCGAAGGCATTATCGTCAATCAATATCAGGCACGCGCCACCCTGCCCCAGCAGGTGGTTGCCGAACTACGGGCTGAAGGCCTGCCGGTGCTGTCGACACTGCTGTCGGCTTCGGTAAAAATCAAAGAGTCGCACCAGCAGGCCAAGCCGATGATCCATCTCGACAAAAGCCACAAGCTGACACAGGAATTCGGCGCACTGTTCGACGAACTCGATGCCGCCGGCAAGGCGCGCATCAAGGCCGCAACGAAGAAGCGTGCTTGAATGCCATGACAATACGTCTGTGCATCGCATCATTGTTTCTGCTGTTCGCCACCGTGGCCAGCGCAGGTTCTAAAGGCGAAATCAATGCCGAAGTAAAAGAAGCCATCGCCAACTTCCACAAGCAGACCAGCGCCGGGCACGAGCTATCCAAAAAGGCGGCCGGCATGCTGGTGTTCCCCAGCGTACTCAAAGCCGGGATGGGTATTGGTGGTGAATTTGGCGAAGGCGCATTATTGGTGCGCGGCAAAACGGTCGCCTACTACAACATCGCCGCAGCGTCGATTGGCTTTCAACTCGGCGCGCAAGTACGCAGCCAGATCGTGCTGTTCATGAACGACAAGGTACTGGAAGAATTCCGTAAAAGCGAAGGCTGGAAAGCCGGTGTTGATGGCAGCGTGGCGCTGGCTACGCTGGGTGCCGGCGGTGCCCTCGACACCGAAACCGCAAAACAACCCATCATCGGCTTCATATTTTCCAACAAGGGTCTGATGTACAACCTGACCTTTGAAGGCTCGAAGATTACGCGGATCGAGAAATAGATCGGGTCACACGCTCGGGTCACGCAGGTTCGAGTTTGGCGATCGCCAGTGCCAGCCACTTCATTCCGGCAGAGCCAAAATTGACCTGCACACGAGCATCGTTGCCGCCGCCTTCGGCATTGACGATCACCCCCAGCCCGAACTTGGAATGGGTAACGCTCTGACCGATACGAAATCCGCCAGCGTTCTGGACGTTGTTGCTGGATTTACGGCTAAAAGTCGATACCCCAAGGGTACTTCCTGCGGGGCGCTCTGTAGACACGGCAAATCCCCCCTTGCCGGCGCGGGGCGTGAGCCATTTCAGCAACGCTTCGGGAATTTCGTCAAGAAAGCATGACGGCAGGTTGTAGCGTGTCTGGCCGTGCAGCATGCGCGTTTGCGCGTGGCTCAGATACAACCGCTGCCGGGCACGGGTGACGGCGACATACATCAGGCGGCGCTCCTCTTCCAGCCCTTTGCCGTTGCTTTCGTTGAGACTGTTTTCATGCGGAAACAGCCCTTCCTCCAGCCCGCAAATGAAGACGACGTTGAACTCTAATCCTTTGGCCGAATGTACGGTCATCAACTGCAACGCGTCATCCCCCTCGCCAGCCTGATGTTCGCCGGCTTCCAGCGAGGCATGCGAAAGGAATGCGGCCAGATCGGCACCGAGCTCACCCGTGGCATCGTCGCCCGGCACGCCTTCTTCGGCCACAAAACCGGCGGCGGCATTGATGAGTTCGTCGAGGTTTTCCAACCGCTCTTGGCCTTCCTTTTCGTTCTGGTAATGCGTGCGCAAGCCGGAAAGTTCGACCACATGATCGACCAGTTCCGGCAAGGGCAGATGTGC
>CAJAWW010000140.1 GCA_903946745.1 uncultured beta proteobacterium | reverse complement strand
GCTGATTGCGCCCAGTCAAGGCACCCATCTGATTTTGCCGCGCGAATTTTTACCCGGCGATGCCGCGATCATGGTGCCGCATACCAGCGATGGCCGTGTCATGTTTGCTATTCCATGGCTTGGCCGCACGCTGATCGGTACCACCGACGTTGCGGTGGCGCAGGTAATGTCAGAACCATTACCGCAGCATGCGGAAATCGATTTTTTACTGACCACGGCTAATCGTTATCTGACGCGGCATGCGACGCCGGCCGACATTCTCTCGGTGTTTGCCGGTATTCGCCCGTTGGTATCCGGCGACGCAGGAGCAACCGCGTCGCTGTCGCGCGAACATGCGCTGGTAATTGATTCGGTCTCGGGCATGATGACGGTGGCCGGCGGAAAATGGACGACCTACCGACGCATGGCCGAGGATGCCGTCGACATGGCGCAGACGCTGGGTGGGCTTGATGCAAAACCTTGCAGTACGGCGGCACTGGGTATTGTTGATGGAGCCGTTCCAGAATCTGATGTGCCGCTGCATCACGCGTTGCCGCTTACGCCGGCTGCGGTGCGCATTGCCTGCCGTGAAGAAATGGCGCGTCGCGCCGAGGATGTATTGGCGCGACGCAGCCGTTGCCTGCTGCTGGATGCCGCAGCCGCTGTCGAGGCGGCACCGGAAGTCGCACGCTTGATGGCGCTCGAGCTTGGCCGCGATGCGGCATGGGTGCGCCGTGAGGTAGCTGACTTCACGGCGCTGGCGGCGGGTTACCGTATTGGTGCTTCAGCACCAGTGCTGCTGCTGCACGGGCTGATGTAAGATACCGATGTTCTGAGCCACCCTCCCTATTGATTTGCCGTTATGGTTTCCTACAATTTCGATTTTGTGACCAACGATGATTCTTCAGCTTCGCGTGCGATCACGAGCGGGCCCTCGGGGCTGGAATCCATCACGCATTTGTCCAACAAGATTTGTGGCATCTGGGGCACTGCGGAACTCGATGCATTTCTGAATCATTTGATTATGGATGCGCGGGATGGTGCGCGAAACGGGTTGCCGGTGGATGTGGCGGCCGAAATTCTGTTTCTCGCTCAGCTGAACAAAATCGTGCGGGCGATCGATCTCTCGGTCACGTTGAGTATCAAGCTAGATGAGGCTTACGCCACGGTGGATGACGGTGATCGTGCGCGTATGCGCAGCGACATATTTGATGATCCGGCAATTTCCCGGGACACGGTTGTACGCAGTCGTTCGGCAGGCGCAAACGGTGTGCAGCGCAGCGCAGCACCGGTGCCGGGCAGCCAGATTTCCGGGCTGCTGGATCTGGTGCTGATGCTGACGCGCAATCGTTTGCTGATTGGCATTATCGTCATCACGTTGGGCGGAAAGTTGCTGTGGCCGGTGATTAAGCCGCTGCTGTAGCCGTTCCTGACGATGTCACGGATATCTGCTGACTATCGCTAAAGTGTTAGATTTTCTGATCTTTATCCTTTATGCTGATCCTTGTTTTCAGTAGTAGTACTGGATTTTCAATCCGTCAGTTACAAAAAATCACGGGACGCCCATGCAAGACTGACGTTACCGTGCATAAGAATAGGGGAGCTTATGAAGGCCGCTGTTTGGTTGCATCATGTGCTGGAGGTCGACCAACCCTGGCACGTTCTTGATTCATCCTACGATGCCCCGGGGCGCCGGCTGGATGTTTGGGTGGGGCCGCAGGCTGCACCAGAGCGCAAGGGCTGGTTTTCGCGCGGGCCGGCAAAGCCGGCTACCGGTACCGGTCCGGAACAGATTTGGCGTCACTTGAATATGGGTGGCACGCGCTGTTTCATTCATCTGTGTGAAACCTCGGGCGCCAGCGTTGCGGATTTGCCGTGGGCCGGTGATGAAGGCGTGCCATTCACCCACGCCATGTCGCGGCAGATTGCAACGTTGTTGTCGGAGGGCATCAAACTGCCGGCAATCTGCGTTCTGCTCGATGTGCAGATTAGTGAATTGTGGAAATTCAAGCTGGGTCTGGATAACGGGAAGATGGTGCTTTCTGTGGCACCGGCTCCGGCTGATGGGCGGGCTTTGGAAGCCGGACAGACCGGGGCGGCGGCATCATCCATGCCGGACCTGGCTGATCCAATCTGGGAAAAACTGCTTGAAGGCGGGGTCGATCTCAATATCCGCGTGCTAAGCCTGAAATTGCTGCTAACCAAGCTGCAGGATCAGATGCGCGTTATCAACGACCCGGAAGTGCGGATGCTCAAGAAGCATGAAGTGTATCGATACTTCGTGCGCCATGAAAAAGTGCTCGGGCATGAATTGGCGCAATTGCGCAAGTTCTGACCCCGACACAAAACAGAAAGACGCATGTGATGAAAAAAGACGGTTTGATGACGGTAGCCGAGGCTGCCGACTTGATCCACAGCGGGAAATACCTTTCCATCGGTGGAGATGAAGAGGCCTTGCGCAAGCTGCCGACAGGCAACTGGATTGGCGGCACGATTCCCTATTTCATGGGGGCCGAGGGTGGCCGCACGACGCGCGAGGACGTCTTCGTGCACGACATCGAGATTCATGGTGAGCCGCCGCTGATTCGCTTCTACAAGGTTGAAGGCTTGCCGAAGTTGTGTCGCAATGCGCCCGACAACGGCTATAGCCTGATTATCATTCCCGGCTTCAGCGAGATTCATTCAAGCTTTGCACGCAACGGCCCGAATTACGAAGACATGTATCTGAAGCCGCTGATCGGCTGGGTTGCCGGTATTCACCTGTCCGATCTTGGGAAGATTTCGCCCAAGGTTGTGCACGGTCAGACCGGGCAATTCAGCGACGAGATGGTGGTGGTCATGGATGTGCCGCTACCGCCTGAAAAATACGCCCAGGTCGATATCGTCAATTTGTTCGTGCAGGGTAACGGCGATAACATCACCTTCACCGAAACCGGCTTCAGTGCCGGCGAGTGCATGGTGAATGGCCAGCCGACCTATTTGTCCGAGTATCTGACCAGCAAAGGGATTGATACGCGCTTGCCACTCGTTGCTGATTATTCCGGTGCGATGGTGAACGTCAGCATCAAGGGAATCGTCGCGGAAGAGAAGCGGGTGGATTTCTACGCTCCGGTGTTTCCGGGGATGACTTACAAAATTGCTGCCCCGGTTGCCGACTACGTCAATGCGTTTCGTGATGCGCTGCCCAAGAATGCGATTCGCCCAGCATTCGCGTGTAACTGCATTCTCAACTATTTGTATTCGGAACTGGAAGGCAAGAAAACCCCTGGTATTACCGGGCCAATGACCTTTGGCGAGATCGCCTACCAACTATTGAACCAGACGCTGGTTTATCTCACTATCGAGGGGTAGTCCAAGGGGTAATACAGCGCGATGGCGAGGTGTTTCAGCCCAGTTGCTGAATGCGTTTTTCCAAACGTGCGGCATCGTCGCGCAGTTGATCGATCGTGTTGGAAAAGTCGACGATGGCAGTACGGTGTGTAATCATCGGCTGTTCCTCGGTAAAGTATTCGGCCAGATTTTCCGCAAGGTTTTGTGCGGTTTGACCCTGCCAGGCGGCAAAGGTTTTTGCCGAGCCGACGATGCGATGGGCGGCAATATCGCCCACCAGGTTTGACAAGTCTTCCTCAATATCCCAGCGCAGGTTGCGAATCACAAAGCCCAGCGCCTCGGCAAATTCGGCAGAACCTTCAAGGCGCGCTGCGCGCATCACGGTGTCCATGCCTTGTAGTGCCAGCAAGGGCGTCGTTGCGGGGAGCGTGATGCTGACTTCGGCACTACTAATTTCAACCCCGATTTCAACCCCGGCATCGGTCGTGTGTGGTGTGCCAATAAAACCGTCAGCCAGAATAACAAACGCCGCCTCGAAAGGCGGCAGTTTGATTTGTGCGATATGGCCGGCGAATGGCATCAGCCGGCTTTGCGCCCATGCTGCCTGCCCGAGCAGATGATTGACGGCGGCCGTGGCCGGCGCGGGCAGGGCTTGCATCGGTGGTGTCAGTCTTGCTGGATACCGGCAATCAGCCAGCCGCGACTGCCGTCGACGGGCTTGGCCAGATGCCAGATTTCGCTGAAGGCTTCGGGCGTCGCATTGGCTTCTTCGCGCAGTTGGCCGTGGAAGCGCACGCTGGCCACATGGCGCGCGGCGTCGGTGGCGACGTCGAGCAG
Organism: uncultured beta proteobacterium; assembly: GCA_903946745.1. Lineage (GTDB taxonomy): Bacteria > Pseudomonadota > Gammaproteobacteria > Burkholderiales > Rhodocyclaceae > CAJAWW01. The sequence goes on along the minus strand of CAJAWW010000140.1, from coordinate 9,033 downwards.
ATCGGCGTTGAGCAGAACCACGTCGGTTTCTTGCTTGGTCTTGCCGCGCTCTTGAAACTGCATCTGGATTTCGGCAAACAGTTCGGGCGCGGTAAATTCGCGAATATCGTCCATGTCACCCCGGTCGTTGGCGGCCTGCAGGCGTATAAAGTTCAGCTTGGCCTGGCGCAGGAAGCCTTCAACGTCGAAGTCGGCAGGGATGTTGCCAACCGCGTTGCCTGCAACCAGACTGCCTGCTCCCGCTGCTGCGGGTTCAGCGCGCTCGAACGGACGTGCACCGCCAGCATTTTCGTTGCCGGCATATTGCATGGCGTTCTCCGGCTGTTTCTTGCGAAAGATCAGCCGCAGCACAAACACCACGGCGACCGCAAGCAAGGCCATCATCAAGAAATTACCCATGGCTTCGCCCATGCCCAAATGCGACATCAGCGCGGCAATGCCGAGTCCGGCGGCGAGTCCGGCGATTGGACCCAGCCAGCGACTCATGCCAGAGGCCGGTGCCGCGGCGGGCGCGGCAGCCGGGGCTGCCTGAGCTTGCTTGGGAGGGGGCGTGGCTTGCTTCATGGCACCCGCGTCGCGGTTCATGCCAACCGATTTGCCGCCGCCAAGACGCTTGGCTTCTGCGTCGTGTGACATCATGCCCAGACCAATAACCGCAGCGAATGCGGCAATGACGATTCGTTTCATGGATTTTTCCTCATAAAAACAGTGTGGCGCTTAAAACTTGTAACCGCGGTGCAGCGCCACAACGCCCGCAGTCATGTTGAATACTTCGACTCGTTCCAGTCCTGCGCGTTCCATCATTGCTTTCAATTTAGCCTGATCCGGATGCATGCGAATTGATTCGGCTAGATAACGGTAGGAATCCGCGTCACCTGCAATTTTTTGCCCCAACCATGGTAACAGTTTGAAGGAATAGATATCGTAGGCTTTTTCCAGCGGCTTCCAGACCTTGGAGAATTCGAGCACCAGCAGCCGACCGCCGGGACGCAGCACGCGACGCATTTCCGCCAGTGCGTTATCTTTGTGCGTCATGTTGCGCAGCCCGAAGGCCACCGTGACGATGTCGAAATGGTTATCTGGAAAGGGCAGTTTTTCGGCATCACACTGGGCGACAGGGGTAATGACTCCCTCGTCGAGCAGGCGGTCGCGGCCGACGGTGAGCATGGCGTTGTTGATGTCGGTGAGCCATACCTGACCGGTGTTGCCCACATGCCGGGCGAAGGCCGAAGACAAGTCGGCGGTGCCACCGGCGACATCAAGCACGCGCTCGCCGGGGCGTGGTGCGGCAATGGCGATGGCAAATTTTTTCCACAGCCGATGCAGACCGGCCGACATGAGATCGTTCATCACGTCGTATTTTTGTGCCACGGACGAAAAAACGCCGGCAACGCGTGCGGCTTTTTCGCGTTCGTCGACGGTTTCGAAGCCGAAGTGGGTGTCGCTCATGTGTGTATTCTAATGGTGATGGCCACCGCCGCCGCAACCTCCACCTCCATTCCCGGCCTTGGCGACCAGACTCAGATCAATGTCGCGGCTGGCACTGACGGCCTCGAGGCGCGCCAGATAGTCAGCCCATAAGGCTTCCTGATTGATGCCCAGATAATGCAGGATGTCCCACGAATAGATGCCGGAATTATGGCCATCAGAAAATGTTGGCTTGACGGCGTAATTGCCCACCGGATCGAGAGCCGTGATTTCAACGTTGCGCTTGCCGGTTTGCAGGGTTTCCTGTCCGACACCATGACCGCGCACTTCGGCAGACGGGCTATACACGCGCAATAACTCGCAGGGCAGGGTGAAATGGCTGTCGTCGTCGAAGTGCAACTCCAGCGTGCGTGACTGTTTGTGCAGGGTGATTTCGGTAGGGATCGGTGTTGTATTGTCGAGTCCGGGCATGATTGTTCCTGGGTTGATGGCACATTTGAGGCAAGATATGTCCACAAGTCACATCTAGATGGGGTCAGATACAAACATCGCAAGTCCCGCGACACCGTAACAAAAACGTCATCTGTACGCAATACACTGCGTGCTTTCATTGTCGGGGCGTACCCATGTCGGCTGTGATTCTGGTAGTTGAGGATGAACCGGCGATCCAGACCCTGCTGGAGGTTAACTTGCGCCGTGCTGGTTACGAGGTGCAGTTGGCACCTGATGCCGAAACGGGTCGTCGTCTGGTGCAGGCGGTGCTGCCCGATCTGGTGCTGCTTGACTGGATGCTGCCGGGCATGAGCGGCATTGATTTCGCTCGTTTGCTGCGCAGCGATGCGCGCACCCGGCTATTGCCGATCATCATGTTGACCGCGCGCGCCGAAGAGCGCGACAAAATTGACGGCCTGGATCTGGGTGCTGACGACTATGTCACCAAGCCCTTCAGCCCGCGTGAATTGCTGGCGCGTATCAAGGCGGTGTTGCGGCGGCATGCGCCACAGACGACCGGTGACGTGGTAGAAATTGGCGGTCTGCGACTAGATCCGACAACGCATCGGGTGAGCTGCTGCAATGAGGGTGCTGTTACCGAGCTTGTGTTTGGCCCGACTGAATTTCGTTTGTTGCATTATTTAATGACGCATCCGGAGCGGGTGCACACGCGCACGCAGCTGCTTGACCAGGTGTGGGGCGACCATGTTTTTGTGGAAGAGCGCACGGTTGATGTGCATATCCGACGCTTGCGCGCAGTGCTGGAACCTAGTGGCACCGACGGTCTGATTCAGACGGTGCGCGGCAGTGGCTACCGTATTTCGGTCGCATGAACCCGATCATCGCGGAACTGCTGCTGGTCATTTTTCTGACGATTGTGGGTGCACTGGCAGGATCGTGGGTGGCCGGCCAGCATGGTCTGGTATTCATGGCGGTGAGTATTCCGCTGTTGTTTTTTCTGCGTCAGTTCTGGCAGATACAACGACTTATTCGCTGGACTACTGCACCCTTGGGAACGCCGACGCCCAGCGCCAGCGGTGCCTGGTGTGCGGTATTCGAGGCGCTGGAATGGCGCGGACGGCGTTCCAGCCAGGTTCGCGAACAGGCAACCCTTGAACTGGAACGGTTTCGGCGCGCCGCCGAAGCCTTGCCGGAAGGTGTGATGATTCTCGATGGTAATCGCACCATCGAATGGATGAATCTGCATGCCGAGGCCTGTCTTGGTCTCAAGGTATCAACCGATATCGGTGCCCGGATCACGCATCTGATACGTGAGCCCGAGTTCATCGATTATCTGGACAAGGTCAATCAGAATGTCGCGCCACTGGAACTGCGTACCGGGCGCAACCCCGGGCGCGCCCTGCTGATTCAGTTAGCCTCGTTTGCCGCCGGACGCACGTTGTTGCTGGTGCGCGATGTGACGCAATTGCAGAAACTGGCGACCATGCGCCGTGATTTTGTTGCCAACGTTTCGCACGAACTCAAAACACCGCTGACGGTCACCATCGGCTTTGTCGAAACCGCGATCGATGCCTTGGGTGATGCCAGTCGTGAAGAAATTGCTGGTTATCTTGCCGCTGCGGCCGAACAGGCGCGGCGTATGCAACATTTGATTGAAGATTTGCTGACCCTGTCATCGCTCGAAACCGACGCGCCACCGCCGTTTGAGGAGCCGGTGCAGCTTGCCGGGCTGCTGATGGAAGTCAAGCGGGAGGCCGAAAACCTGTCACAGGGCGCACACCGTATTGTGCTTGAGACAGACAGTGACGAACCGCCGGTGCTGCTGGGTAGCATGCGCGAGTTACGCTCGGCATTTGCCAATCTGGCGGGTAACGCCGTGCGCTACAGTCCGCCGGGTGCCACGATTACCCTGCGCTGGGCGGCCGATAGCCGGGGTGGTGGCGGGTTTTCAGTGACCGATAGCGGTATCGGTATTGCTGCTGAACATATTCCGCGTCTCACCGAGCGCTTTTATCGGGTTGATCGGGGGCGCTCACGCGATGCAGGGGGCACCGGGCTTGGGCTCGCCATTGTCAAACATGTGCTGGAGCGACATCAGGCCACGCTCGATATTGTCAGCGAGCCTGGCAAGGGCTCTTGTTTTAGCGCAGCGTTTCCGCCCCATCGAATTCAGGCAGGTAATTTTTCATAGGCGCAGCGTTCAAATTCACTGCCGCGATCAAGCACGCGTGTCAGTTTGAGGCAGTGAATGGTGGTGGCTTCCACTAGCAACTCGACGATGCGGCCAATGTGAAAAATCCCGGCGGGAACGACAACACTGCCCGTTCCTTCCGATCCGGGTGGCGCGATGAGCAGGAAGGCTTCGCGGTATAGCGAGCGCTGCCCGTTCTCAATGGTGCGCACGCCGACTGCGCGTGGCGATGACGCAAAGAGTTGCAGCCCGGCTGAGAGCGACTGGCTGCTCTCGCGTAGCGCCCAGCGCACGGCCCCCAGGCTAAAGTTGTCGGCTCCCGGTGGTTGCACGGCAATCAGCTGACCGGTACCGATACGGGCGCCTTCGCGCAATGGCCGGGTGATACGCAGCCCGAATGCCGACTCGTCGAGCAGGCGCCAGTCGTCCATGATTTCCCAGTTTTCGAGAAGCACTTCTTTAGTTTCAGCCTGTTCGGACTCGCGGCGATGGCTATGCTGACCGAAGGTTTCGAGTTCCTCGCGCTCACGGCGCAAGGTGGCGTCGTCGCGTTTGGTTTTGCTAAATGATTTGCCCCCGGACAGATGAAAATGCACGGCTTCAAACCCTGCAATGAAGCGAACCGCGCCACTGGCGGCGTGCCGTTCCTGAGCGCGTGCTGCGCCCCCTTTACACCAGCGCACCAACACCCGGTTTAGCAATTGACTGGCGGCGGGCTGGGTGACGTCGTCGCCTAGTTGCATGTCGGCTGGTGCCCGACCCTGCTCGAGCAGCGCAATGCGCGCTGAAAGGCTTTGACGCAGATCCGTGGTGTCGAGCCAGCGGCCACCGGGAGCGGGGCGCGGCGCGTAGCCGGCCGGCCGGTCAGAGCCCAGATCGAGTGAGAGCGGTACGGCGCGTGTGCGAATGTCCTCGGGCGGCGCTTTCAACAGTTGCAGTTTTGTGCCCCAACGTCTGGCCCAGCGGGCAACCCAGGCCAGATGGCGTGCCGGCAACTCAAAAGGACAGGCGGTGTGCAGCAATTGACATTCGGAGAACGCGGCCAGCGCACTGGTTTGCGTGTTGCCATGGCGCACCGGATCGTTGACGGCGCGGGCGGCGATGCCGAGCGATTCGACGACGGAAAAAATTTCGTTGAGTTTTTTCCAGTAAGCCGCGTCTGGCAATTGTTCGCCACGGCATAAATCAACCTGCCAGTCGGCGAATACAGAAATTGTTCGCTGCGCTACCGTGGTGATGTGGGGTGCCAGTGCGTCATCATTACGCGTGGCGGCATCAAAGCAGCGCAGATAGCCCAGCAATAAGGTGTACCAAACCGTCAGCGAACTTTCGAGTGCAGATTGCTCCGGTGGCGACAGTGGCAAAGGGCGGCCGGCAAATTTTTTTGCAACATCTTCTTGTGCATCGCTGACAGGGCCGCGCAGAGCTTCGAGTATCGCAAATCGTTCTGTGGTTGGCAGGGCGTAACGATGCAACAGTGAGAGTTGGCGCAGAAACATTGATTGCGCCTGCACCGCGTTGGTCAGCGGCACCGTCGCCAGCCAGTCATTGCAGGCGATGGCGGTGAGAAAGGCGGGGGGCTGTTCGTTTCCGGTGGAGGTGAGATCAAAGCTCATGGTGGGACGGTCTCAGAACGATGGTCGATGGCTGACAGTAGAGGCTCGTTGCTACGCTGATACAAAACCAACATTCGCAAGCATAAGCCAAAATGCTGACCAAGACAGGGATAGATTGCCGCAGCAGGGCTGCAACCGTTAAAGCAGCACCCGCTCCACGCCACCGGCATTCGCTGCACGCACATAGTCTTGCAGCCAGTTTGCGCCGTGCAGCGCTTTGGCCATTTCGACCACGATGTAGTCGGCTTCGACATGGGCGTCGTCACTGTAGCGCGAGATGCCCTGTAGACAAGAGGGGCAGGAGGTGAGGATTTTTACCGTAGATTGGCCGTCGACTTTTCGCAAGGCCGCCGCGCCGGCTTGCATTTCTTCTTGCTTGCGAAAGCGTACCTGCGTCGACACATCCGGCCGCCCCACCGCCAGCGTGCCGGATTCGCCGCAGCAGCGGTCGTTGAGATCAACCCGCTGCCCCATCAGTGCATTCGCCACCTTGATGCCGGAGTGATGCTTCATCGGTGTGTGGCAGGGTTCGTGGTACATGTACTGCATGCCTTGCACACCATCGAGTTTGATACCCTTCTCGAACAGCCATTCGTGAATATCCACCAGCCGGCAACCGGGGAAAATCTTGCCGAATTCATACTTCAGCAATTGATCCATGCAGGTGCCGCAGCTCACCACCACGGTCTTGATGTCGAGGTAGTTCAGTGTATTGGCGACGCGGTGGAACAGCACGCGGTTGGCCGTGGTGATGGCCAGCCCTTTGTCTTCGTCGCCCGACGCGGTTTGCGGATAGCCGCAGCACAGGTAGCCCGGCGGTAGCACAGTGGTCGCACCGGCGTGCCAGAGCATGGTCTGTGTGGCCAGCCCCACTTGTGAGAACAGGCGCTCGGAACCGCAACCGGGAAAATAGAACACGGCTTCGGAGTCTTCGGCCGTGGTTTTCGGATTGCGAATCACCGGAATCATGGCATCGTCTTCAATGTCGAGCAGGCCGCGTGCGGTGCGCATCGGCACATTTTTTGGCATCGGTTTATTGAGGAAGTGTACGATCTGCGCCTTGATGTCCGGGCGACCAAGGCTGGCCGGCGGGTGGCGTACCGAATCCTGAATCAGGCCAAAAGATTTGGCGAGCCGGTGGCCGAGGCGCTGCGCCTTGTAGCCCAGTTGAATCATGCCGGCGCGCACGAGTTTGATGGTAGCCGGGTCGGTGGCATTGAGAAACGCCATCGCGGCGGCGGTGCCGGGGTTGAACTTTTTCTTGCCCTGGCGACGCAAAAAGTTGCGCATGGCGACCGACACATCACCAAAATCAATATCTACCGGACAGGGGTTCACGCACTTGTGGCAAATGGTGCAGTGCTCGGCCACGTCAGAGAATTCGTCAAAGTGTTGGAGCGAAATGCCGCGCCGGGTTTGCTCTTCATACAAAAACGCCTCGACCAGCAACGAGGTGCCGAGAATTTTGTTGCGCGGCGAGTAAAGCAGGTTGGCGCGCGGCACATGGGTCGAGCAAACGGGTTTGCACTTGCCGCAGCGCAGACAGTTTTTGATCGACTCGGAAATTTTTCCGATGTCGGATTGCTCCATGATGAGCGACTCGACACCGAGCAGGGCGAAGGAAGGCGTGTAGGCATTGGAAAGATCGCCCCCGGCCATGAGCTTGCCGCGATTGAAACGGCCTTCCGGATCGATGCGCTGTTTGTATTCACGGAACGGCGCAATTTCTTCCTCGCTCAGATATTCCAGTTTGGTGATGCCGATGCCATGCTCGCCGGAAATTACGCCGTCGAGCGAACGCGCCAGCGCCATGATGCGGTCGACCGTTTTGTACGCCGTTTGCAGCATCGCGTAATGGTCGGAATTCACGGGGATGTTGGTATGCACATTGCCGTCGCCGGCGTGCATGTGCAGGGCGACAAAAACCCGCCCACGCAGCACTTCCTTATGGATTTCGGTAATGCGCGCGAGCACCGGGCGGAAGGCGACGCCATCAAAAATGGATTCCAGCCCCGGCTTGAGTTCGGTCTTCCACGATATTCGCAGCGAATAGTCTTGTAACGCGTGAAAGTGCGCTTCAATATTGCTGAGCGTGCCCTGCCAGCGCAGCCGTACCGCGTCGATCAGTTCCAGCGCCTGTTCGCGGCGGTCGCCGAGCAGCACCGCCTTGTCGAGATTGGTGTCGCCGATATGCAGCGGCAATTCGCCACCGATGAACTCGGCCAGTGCGGCGCATAGCGTAAGCTTGTTTTGGATCGACAACTCGATATTGATGCGCTCGATGCCGTCGCAATAGTCGCCCATGCGCGGCAGCGGAATCACCACGTCTTCATTCACCTTGAAGGCGTTGGTGTGGCGCGAAATCGCCGCCGTGCGGGCGCGGTCGAGCCAGAACTTTTTGCGCGTTTCCGGCGAGATGGCGATAAAACCTTCAGCGCCGCGCAGGTTGGCAATTTTGACCACTTCCGAGGCGGCGGCCATCACCGCAGCTTCATCTTCGCCAACGATGTCGCCAATCAGCACCATCTTCGGTCTGCCCGCATTCTTGCCGTGTTGCTTGGCCTTGGTCGCATAGCCGACGGCGCGCACATAGCGTTCGTCGAGGTGCTCCAGTCCGGCCAGAATTGCACCGCCCGGGCGGTTTTTCAAAAAATCGGTAATCTCGACAATTGACGGCACGGCATCGCGCACCTGGCCGAAAAATTCGAGACAGATGGTGCGCGTCACCGGCGGCATCTTGTGCAAGATCCACACCGCCGAAGCAATCAGCCCGTCGCAGCCTTCTTTTTGCACACCGGGCAGGCCGGCGAGGAATTTGTCGGTGACATCCTTGCCCAGCCCTTCCTTGCGAAAGCGCCGGCCTTCCACCTCCAGCAACTCCTCGCCCAGCTTGTTGCGGCCGCTGGCGTCGTAACGCGTGAGGCGAAATTTCACCAACGGCTGATCGTGAATTTTGCCGAAGTTGTGGTCGAGGCGCTCCACCTCCAGCCAGTTGCCGTCAGGCGTGACCATCTTCCATGAGGCCAGATTGTCCAGCGCCGTGCCCCACAGCACGGCTTTCTTGCCGCCGGCATTCATGGCGATGTTGCCGCCGATGCATGAGGCGTCGGCCGAGGTCGGGTCGCAGGCAAACACAAAGCCGGCCTCTTCGGCGCGTTCCATCACGCGGCGTGTCACCACACCGGAACCGGTGGTGATCGTGGCGTAATCGCGGTCGGCATTGGGCAAGCGGCGCATGTCCACCGCGCCCATGTCGATCAGCTTTTCGGTGTTGATGACCGCTGATTTGGCATCCAGTGGCACTGCGCCGCCGGTGTAGCCGGTGCCGCCACCGCGCGGCACGAT
>CAJAWW010000139.1 GCA_903946745.1 uncultured beta proteobacterium | reverse complement strand
GGCCCCGAGCCATGGAGCGCGGCCTATGTGCAGCCCTCGCGCCGCCCCAAGGATGGCCGATATGGCGAAAACCCCAACCGTCTGCAACACTATTACCAGTATCAGGTGGTGCTCAAACCCTCGCCGCCGAACATTCAGGAACTCTATCTCGACAGCCTGCGCAATCTGGGGATCAATACTTCCGAACACGACATCCGTTTCGTCGAGGACGACTGGGAATCGCCGACGCTGGGCGCCTGGGGCTTGGGCTGGGAAGTGTGGCTCGACGGCATGGAAGTCACCCAGTTCACTTATTTTCAGGAAGTCGGTTCGCTCACCTGCCGGCCGGTGCTGGGCGAAATCACCTACGGCATCGAGCGTCTGGCGATGTATCTGCAAGGCGTTGAAAACGTCTATGACCTGGTGTGGGCACCCGGCGTAACGTATGGCGATGTGTATCACCAGAACGAAGTCGAGCAATCAACCTACAACTTCGAGCATTCCGACGTCGAATGGCTTTTCGCCCAGTTTTCCAAATTTGAATCCGAGGCCAAACGCCTGATGGGGCTGAACCTGCCGCTGCCGGGTTTCGAGATGGTGATGAAGGCCTCGCATAGCTTCAACCTGCTCGATGCGCGCGGTGCCATTTCGGTCACCGAGCGCGCTGCCTACATCGGCCGCGTGCGCGCGCTGGCGCGTGAAATTGCCCAGGCCTATTACGATTCGCGCGAGCGCCTTGGCTTCCCCATGTGTAAAACGGAGGGCGCGACATGAAAGCCACGCTGCTGATTGAACTGCTGACTGAAGAACTGCCGCCCAAATCGCTGGCGAAGCTGGGGCTGGCGTTCCACGAACATCTGCAAAAATCGCTGGCTGAGGCCGGTTATATCGACGCCGGCAACGCCGGAAAATGGTTTGCCACGCCGCGCCGGCTGGCCGTGCAGTTTGCCGACTGCCTGGAAACCCAGCCGGAACGCAGCATTGAAAAGAAAGGCCCGGCCGTTGCGTCAGGCGTCGACGCCGACGGCAAGCCGACCAAGGCGCTGGAAGGTTTCATGCGCTCGGCCGGGATAGCGTTTTCTCAACTTGAGAAGCTCGTGGAGGGCAAGGCAGAATATTTCGTCGCCCGCAGCCGCAAGCCCGGCGAACGCATCGACCAGCAGTTGTCTGCCATGGTCGAAGCGGCACTTAAGAAGCTGCCGGTGGCCAAGCTGATGCGCTGGGGTTCCGGCGAAGCGCAGTTCGTGCGTCCGGTGCATGGATTGATTCTGCTGCACGGCGCACGTATCGTGCATGGCGAAGTGCTCGGGTTACACAGTGGCAACATCACGCGCGGCCATCGTTTCATGAGCGTCGGCGTGATCGAAATCCCCAACGCAGATGTCTATGCCGACACGCTGAAAACCAAAGGCCGTGTGATCGCCGACTTCAACCAGCGCCGCGACATGATTCGCGCGCAATTGAACACTGTTGCCGGAAGCCGGCACTGGCTGCAAGACGAGGCACTGCTCGACGAAGTCACCGCGCTGGTCGAACACCCCACGGTGTATGAAGCCGGTTTCGAGACCGAATTTCTGGCGGTGCCGCAGGAATGCCTGATTCTCACCATGAAGGCCAACCAGAAGTACTTCCCGCTGATGGATGGCGCCGGTGCCGATGCGAAACTCACCAACCGGTTTCTGGTGGTCTCCAACATGCTGGTCGCCGACCCGACCAACATCATCGTCGGCAATGCCCGCGTGGTGCGGCCACGGCTGGCGGATGCCAAGTTCTTTTTTGAGACCGACAAGAAGACACCACTCGCCAGCCGCGTCGAAAAGCTCGGTCGCGTGGTGTATCACAACAAGCTTGGCAGTCAGGGCGATCGCGTGCAGCGCCTCGTCAAGTTGGCCGGGGCCATCGCCCGCCACCTGCACGCCGACGCCGCGCAAGCCGAACGCGCCGCGCTCTTGGCCAAGGCTGATCTGGTCAGCGACATGGTCGGCGAGTTCCCTGAACTACAAGGCATCATGGGGCGCTATTACGCACTGGCCGATGGCGAAACCGTCGCAGTGGCCGAAGCAATTCAGGCGCACTACCAGCCGCGTTTCAATGGCGACGCGCTGCCCGTGGGCAACATTGCCGCCGCCGTGGCGCTGGCCGACAAACTCGATGCGCTAGCCGGTTTTTTTGGCATCGGCCAGATTCCCACCGGTGACAAAGACCCCTTCGGCCTGCGCCGCGCCGCGCTGGGCATCTTGCGCATCCTGATGGAAACTCCGTTGCCGCTGGATATTGACGTGCTGATGGCCGATGCCGCTGCCGGCTTCCCGACCGGCATGCTGGCCGGCGAATGGCGTAGGTCCAGCGTCGACTTTTTGATCGAGCGGCTGCGCCATCTGCTGCACGACCACGATGGCAAAGCCGTGGATGCCGTGCTGGCCGGGTTCGGCAATGCGCGGCCAACGCGCATCGATCAGGTGCTGCCACGCTTGGAGGCGGTCAAAGTGTTCGCCGCACTGCCCGAAGCCGCCGCGCTGGCTGCGGCCAACAAGCGCATCGTCAATATCCTGAAGAAGTCCGACGCAGAAGCCACCGGCAAAGTAGATGTTGCGCTGCTGCAGGAAGAAGCCGAGAAAGCGTTGTTTGC
>CAJAWW010000138.1 GCA_903946745.1 uncultured beta proteobacterium | reverse complement strand
TCCAAATGCTGTTTGATGAGGTGAAACGTTGCAACGGCGCTCTCACAGGCCTCTTCTTCCGCCTGTGCAGGGCAAGATAGTTCAGCAAATGTCCAAAATGCTTGCCAGTGCGTCATCGTTTTTTCAGCATAGCCAGAGAAGTAACGCATCGGCAAATGAGCGCAAGACCCCGTCGACAACTGCTGGCAAATTGACTGCGCGCCGAGGGTGGAGCCTTCAATGGTGTACAACATGCCGATCAGTGCGCCCACACTCTGCGGTGTGGGTACGCAAGCAACGCTGGCGAGCGAGGGGCGGCCAAGCGCTGCAAGATCAGCCTCGATTGCCGGCAGTTTCAAGCGTGACCGATAATCAAACCCGGCAGCAACCGCCGCCGCACACACAGCGGTTTCCAGTGGCGCATAGACCCCGCGCAAAGCAAGCAAGGCATCACCATAGGCTTGCGGCGTCAATCCTTCGCGCACCAGTGGCATCAGCAGCGGATGGTGATCCAGCGCCCGGTGCGGCACTTTGGTGGCCTCACGCAGACGCGCGTGCAGATCGCTCATCACAGCCAGCCCAATAAACCGTTGCGAAACTTGCTGGCCACCAGTTTTTGCTCGTTTGACCAGGCATGACAATAACCGCGCTTGGTCTCTACCCAGCGCTCAAACGAACGACGCGGCGAGAGCGAGATGGCTCCGGCATTTTCGCTGATGGGTTTTTGCGGATTACCGGCCCAGGCGATGGACTGCACTTCTTCGGCGCGAAACCAGTACAAACGCAACCAACCCGAGCGGACAGAACGGGCTTTGACGCCGACAAACCCGGCCACGCCTAAAAAACTCAGGTTGCTGTCGGTCGATACATCGGTCGATACGTCGGTCAGTACGGTGGTCAGTACTTCCGCCAGATGATCCGTTAAAAAAATACTGTCCTTGCACTGCTGCAAGAACCAGTCGTCCAGAATGGCCAATCCGTCCAGATCCGGGCCGTCGCCGACAATCACCACATTGGTGCCGACGGCGAGCGCGAAACCACTGGCACCCAGCGCTTTCATCAACAACTCACCATTGCGCTCAATGCCATCCAGCGGGTCGTCGTGTTCGGCAATCGATTCGAGCACCCTGTCGGTCGTGCGATCCAAACTGTCGATCATCTGTAGCCGGTGTGCGGACATGTACGACATGTGCCCCAGCGCATAAACCGCCGTCAGCGCCTCGCAGGTGGCGCGCTGATCAGGTGAAAGCAAGCGCGGCTCGCCGTGATGGCACGCCACCAGCCCCCACAACTGTCCGGCGACTTTGATTGGCACCGAGAAAGACGCGGCAACCCCCATGTTGTGCAGATACTCCAGATGAACGGGCGAGACACTGCGAAGGTCGGAAAATGACAAGTCCGGTGGCGTACTATCCACGCCGAGCAACGGCACCGGGGTTGCGGCTGAATCCGGAATCATCCGTGAGGCATTGAGCAGATACAGCTTGCGTGCAATGGCCGGAATATCGCTGGCGGGAAAACGCAGGCCAAGATAAGCGCCGGCACCTTCATCGGCAATTTCTGCAATGACTTCGCCCACCCAGTCTTCCTGAAACCGGTAGATCATGCAGCGCCGGAAGCCCGTCACGACACGAATGGCGGTCAGCAAGGTGCGGTGATAGATTTCCAGTTCTTCAATGTTTCCCGGCACGGACATCAATGGCCGCTGATGTTGCTGAAAGGAGATGGGCTCTTTCAACTGCGCGCTCATCTCAAGCTCAATCAGCACGCTGTCATTGCTGCGGATCAGGGTCGCATTGATGCTGGCATTCCCCGTCCATGCAATATGGGATACCGTTTCCTTTTTCCCCACGGTCAGCGACAAGCCGTCCAGATTGCGCTGGGGCAGCCAGTCCAACGTCGCCATGGATTGCCCCAGTACAGCGGCGGGCTCAACCCCGAGAACTGTTTTCAGATTGGCGCTGGCATGCGTGACCCGTTCAGTCGCGATATCGATGCACAGCATCGCGCCAAACGGCTGTATGGCACCCGACAGGTGCAGTTGCTCGGATTCACAGCCCTGGATCAGGCGGGCGATGTCGGGCGATGTTTTGTCCATACGCAATCTCTTTCAGTCAGGTCGGCTTGATACGATTCAGCACTATTCAGCACGATGCAGCAAAAGGGCAAACTCATCCGCCGGCAAGGGGCGGTGGAACAGATAACCCTGTGCAATATCGCAGCCTTCCTGC
>CAJAWW010000137.1 GCA_903946745.1 uncultured beta proteobacterium | reverse complement strand
TCTACGGCGTGATCATGTTCGTCGGCATCGCTGTGCTGTGGTTCAAGCTCAGCACCGGGCGCTGGCTCAGCCTGATGATCGACATCGGCGTCTTCGCGCTGGTGTTCAGCCTGCACGGCGGCACCATGGCCGGCGGTTTCTCGGCCATGGTTGCGGCGCTGCTGGCGGGTATTTTTCTGCCGATGATGATGCGAAAGTAAGCCACCCGATGCCCGCATGCCACACCCAACTTGCCAACTGGCTGGATATTCCGGTGGAGGATGCCGGCGTTGATCTTGGCCGGATCAAGAAGGCGCTGGCTGAGCGGGGCGTAAATGCGCGCGGTTGGCGGCTGTTTCTTGATTACGGGGATGCTGCCCGGTGTCAATTACTTTGACCGGTCGGCGTCAATTATCCTGACCGGTGGAAGCGAGGCATGTTTGGTTTAGCCTTTCGTCTTTGACGTTGGTTTTTGCTTCTGCGCAGGCGGGGCTAGCCCCGCCTGCGCAGAGCGGCGGCGAAAGCTCTCTACGTTCATCTCGAAAATCGTTGAGTGATGCACCAGACGATCGACAGCGGCGAGCGTCATGGCCGGTTCGGCAAACACGTGATCCCAGCCCGAGAAGGGTTGGTTTGCGGTGAGGGCTATGCTCCGACGCTCATAGCGCTCGGCAATCAACTCGAACAGCACCGATGTTTCCGCCTGGTCACGGCGCACGTAGCTGAAGTCGTCGCACACCAGCAAATCGAAGCGATCAAGCTTCGCCAATTCCGCCGGTAAACGCAAATCCCTGCGCGCTGCTTGCAACCGCTGTACCAAGTCACTGGTACGCACGAACAACACGCGATAGCCGCGCTCGATCAGGCCATGACCAATCGCCGCAATCAAATGCGTCTTGCCAACACCGGGTGGGCCAAACAGCAGAATATTGGCGCCTTGCTCAATCCAGCTGTCACCCTCAGTCAGCGCCGTAACGTGCGCTTTCGATACCGTCGGGACCGCCGCGAAGTCGAAGTCCGACAGGCGCTTGTCCGGCGGCAGACCGGATTCCACCTTGTGGCGCTCAATCCGGCGCGTCTCCCGCTCATTCAACTCGTGCTCACACAACGCGCCAAGGAAGCGTTCTGCCGTCCAGCCTTCGCGGTTCGATTGCTCCGCCAGTGCCTGCCAAAGGCGCTTGATGGTAGGTAAGCGCAGTTCCGTCAGCAACATCGGCAGGGTCGCCGCTTCGAGCGCGCTCATGCCGCCATCTCAATCAGAGCATCGTAAGACGCCAACGTGGGCAGTTCAACATTGACGTCAGGCACCGGCGTTTCCTTTGGTGCAAACTTCTCTTCAAGACCCGCTAATTCAGGCAAGGTGCCGGCTTGAAGCAAATCGCCCAGCACCTGCGCCAATTGCACCTCGCACGCCCCTCGTGCCGCCAGGTCCAGCAATCCCACCATGACCTTGCACGCTTGCCGTTCCGGTAACTTCTCGATCAGGCGCTCCCACGTCAGTCGGTATTCGGCACGTGGAAACATGTCATCGCGCAATATCCAGCGTGCAAAAGCGCCCGGCTTTCGCTTGAGTGTCGGAATCAGATGCCGGTAGTCGATGGCTTTGCCGCGCTGCTTGCCCGTAGGTACAACGCCACGCACGGCCTCGAACACGCAGACATCCCCCAACCAGGCTTCAATGCGCTCT
>CAJAWW010000136.1 GCA_903946745.1 uncultured beta proteobacterium | reverse complement strand
ATCCATGCTCTGCCCGGCTTCAACCGCCTTGCCGACGCTACCATTGACCCGGTTTGCGCCGTCTTCGATGCCGCTGATCGCCTGTGATGTACTGTTCTGGATATCGCCGATCATTCGGGATATTTCGTGGGTTGAGGACGCGGTGCGCTCGGCCAGCTTGCGGACTTCATCGGCGACGACCGCAAAGCCCCGGCCGGTTTCGCCGGCGCGCGCCGCTTCGATGGCGGCATTGAGCGCGAGCAGGTTGGTTTGGTCTGCGATTTCCTTGATCACATTGACGATGGCGGTAATCTGCTTTGATCCTTCGCCCAGTTGGTCGATCATCTGCGCGGATTGATTGACCGAATCCGCGCTGCGCTGCATCTCTTCCACCGCTTTCCCGACAATCACGTTGCCTTCGGAAGCCAGATTCCCGGCGCTGAGGGCCATGGTGTGCGCCGTCCCGGCACTGTCCGAGACATGACGAATGCTGACCGTGACTTGCTCAAGGGTTGCCGCAATCGACGACGTGGCATCGTTCTGATGTGACATCCCCGCTGACACGCGATCCGACACCGTGACGAGATTGTCTGACGCCGTATTGAGCGCCGCAGCCCCTACATGAATGCTGCTGACAATTTGCCGCAGGCCTTGCTGCATCTTGCTGATCGCCGCCATCATGCTGTGTTGATCGCCCGCTGCAACAACAATCGGGAAGGTCAGGTCGCCGGCCGCAATCCTGGACGCCGCATCCGACGCCGCCGTGGGCTCGCCACCGAGGGGGGCCAGCACCATCTTGCGCAGCATCACGGTCAGCAGGACGATCAGGACAAAGCAGGCGAGCACGCCGACCCGATGATGCTCAACATCCGCTCGCGGCTGATCTCCTCGGCTTCGGCACGAGGATACGCGCCCAGCACACTGAACCCCCAGGTTGCGAACTCCTGGCGAACCAGTTCCCAGCCGACAGAGTCCTTCAACCGGGTTGCAAGCTGTTCGATACTGACATGCCCGGAGCGAAAACGCACTGTACCCTTGTCGTCGATGACCGCCATAAAGCCGCTTTGCAGCAACCGGCTTTTCTCGATCAGCGTCTTGAGCACCGCCATATCCACCTTGTAACCGACGTACCATATCCCGATCACCTCGCCCTGCACGTTGCGGATCGGCTCATAGCCTGTCAGAAACGGATTGCCCAGAATATCCACCTGACCGTAGAACGCCTTGCCCTCGCGTATCGCCGCAATGGCTTTACCTTTGGGGTCAAGCACCGTGCCGATGGCACGCACGTTGTCCCGTTTGACATTGGTCGATACGCGGACAAAATCATCGCCCTGCTTGACGAACAGCGTCGCCGTACCGCCCGCCACCTGGACCACCCCGTCGACCAGGTCAAACTGATTGGCCTGCGCCTTGCCGCCGAGCAGCAGATTAGACACATTTTTGTCTTTCACCTGCACCACAGCGCCCAGCGCCGCCGGCCCCAACGCGTTGCCGCGCTCGATCAGCAAGCGCATCGCACCCCGCGTCTGCTCCATCATCAGCGTATCGATCACGCCCAGTATCTGCATGACCTCTTGCACTTTTTGCTGCGTTTCAGCGGTGACTTCAGTCGCAATACGCCGATTTTAGATACCCGAAAAAGTCAGCGCCCCGCCCAGCACCACCAGAATGACAAATGCAGAAACGGGAATGATGAATCTGGCCTGAATGCTGTTTCTGGACATCATCCGCTCCGAATTAAGTAAAAAGTTCAGGTTAGTGCAATTTCTTTGAGGCAACGAGGGCCGCAATCGGGAAAAGCTATCTCAGGCCGAGCACATCCTGCATGTCGAACAGGCCGTTGGGCTTGCCGTGCATGAAACGCCCGGCGCGCAAAGCGCCCTGTGCGTAGGACACACGGCTGGCGGATTTGTGGGTGATCTCGATGCGCTCACCCACACCGGCGAACAGCACGGTGTGATCGCCGACAATGTCACCACCGCGAATGGTGGAAAAACCAATCTGCGTAGCCGGACGTTCGCCGGTATGCCCCTCGCGGCCATACACCGCGCACTCGTCCAGCGTGCGTCCCAGCGCTGCGGCGACCACCTCGCCCATACGCAGCGCCGTACCCGAGGGTGCATCCACCTTGTGGCGGTGATGCGCCTCAATCACCTCGACGTCGTAGCCCTCATTGAGAATGCGTGCGGCCACATCCAGCAAGCGGAACACGGCATTGACCCCCACGGCCATATTAGGTGCAAACACCACGGGAATGTCGTGAGCGGCAGCCTCGATAGCTGCCTTGCCTTCGGTGGCAAAGCCGGTGGTGCCGATCACCAAACTGACACGATGGCGACAGCAAGCTTCCAGATGCAGCAATGTGCCCTCCGGCCGGGTGAAATCAATCAGGCAATCGGAAACCGCCAGCGCCGCGTCCACATCGGCACCGATCTTGATGCCACTGGTGCGCCCGATCGACTCACCCGCATCCTTGCCCAGCGCCGGGCTACTGGCGTGCTCAAGCGCAGCCGACAACTCGGCGTGTTCATCATCGAGCACGGCTTCAATCAGCGTGCGCCCCATGCGACCGGCGCTGCCGGCAATCGCGTAGCGAATTTTGCTCATGATTTACTTCTTCACCGGCGCGGCCGGAATATCGATGATCTGTGCTGCCGGCTTGGGTGCTGCGGTTGCGCCATCATCGGCCACCACATCGCCACCGATGCGTATCAGCTTGTTATCCTCGAAAAACACCACCACGCGGCGCTGCTGCGCCGGCTCCTGCCCCTTGCGGAAGGTGTAGACATAGTCCCAGCGATCGGCATGAAACACATCGGCCACGAGAGGCGAACCAAGGATGAAGCGAACCTGCTCACGCGTCTGTCCCAGCTTGAGCTGTGCCACCATGTCCTGGCTCACCAGATTGCCCTGCCGGACATCAATGCGATATGGCGACACATAATTCGTCACCTTGTTGGCCGTTGAGCATGCAGCCAGTACAGAGAGGATGGGCAGGAGCAGAAAAAATCGGGTCATAAAGAGAATTATCCCAAAAGCACAACGGGTTCATGCCGTTAGCCGCCCAACGTAGCATGACGGTGCGCCATCGCCCCATGAACGGACGAAAACTATATCATAGCCAGACTGTCCATCCCGACGCCATCATCCCGTTCAAACCGTCAATGCCTCATCCCGAAGACCTTAAAAACAGTGGCCTCAAAGCGACTGCCCCGCGCCTCAAGATTCTCGATCTGTTCCACAAAATCCAGCAGACCGGTGAATCGCGTCACGTCACGGCAGAAGATGTCTATCGCCATCTGCTGAACGATGGCATGGATATCGGGCTGGCGACGGTCTATCGCGTGCTGACCCAGTTTGAACGGGCGGGGCTGCTGCAGCGTCATCACTTTGAATCCGGCAAAGCGATTTACGAACTCAACGAAGGACAGCACCATGACCATCTGGTGTGCCTGCAGTGCGGTCGCGTCGAAGAGTTTTTTGACCCGGAAATTGAAAAACGTCAAAACGAGATCGCCCGCGAACGCGGTTTCACGGTGCAGGAACATGCACTCTATCTTTATGTTGAGTGCATGAAGAAACCCTGTCCGCACGATAAGAATAAGGATGGCAAACCTTAGTCAGGCTGACCGATGCATTCGTCGAGACCGGCTCACGACGGGGCGTCAAGTACGCAACGGATGGATCCAGGCAAACAAGAGCTGCCCTTGCGCGTCGGCCAGACGCGCAAGATCGGCGAGTTCGGCGAGCAGATCGTAGAGCACTTCGTGATCCCAGGCTTCTGACTCGAACTCTTCGGTGGCCGCCAGTTCGGCCGCGATCGCTTCCATCGCATCCTCTTCCAGCTCCGCCAGCCGTGCCGTCAGTTCGTCGGCGAAACGCAGCACCAGCGCGCCTTCGGCGGCTGAAATGTAGACCGGTTCATAATGCGCCGCGGCTTCGTCGAACAAGTCGCCGGTCAGCAGGCTGTGCAGGGTGGCGATCTTGGCGGTATCAATGTCGCGGCGCTCGAGGCCACTCCATTCATCCACCGGATGCAGCGATTCGCCCAGCGCCTCGATTTCGTCCTCTTCGGCCGCCACGATGTTGGTCAGAATTCCCATTATTTTGTGCGCCCCGTTGGGCGTAAATTGTTTCGACATTGCATTATCCGCCAGCCGCCCATGAATCCAGAGTCAATCCTACCCCGCATCATTCTCGCCCCGATGGAAGGACTGGCAGACGACGTTCTGCGTGCGGTGCTGACGCAGGCCGGCGGTTACGACTGGTGTGTCACCGAATTCATCCGCGTCACCACTGCGGTGCTGCCGCATTCGGCACTGACCCGCGTCAGCCCGGAACTCAACAATGCCTCACGCACACAAGCTGGCACGCCGGTGCGGCTGCAATTTCTTGGCTCTGCGCCCGAACTGCTGGCGGCCAATGCAGCGCACGCTGCGCGCCTGCACCCCGCCGGCATTGATCTCAACTTTGGCTGCCCAACGCCGCTGGTCAATCGCAACCGTGGTGGCGCGGCCTTGCTGGACGAACCCGAACTGTTGCACCGGATCGTCAGTGCAGTGCGCCGCGCCGTGCCGCCGGCCATTCCCGTCACCGCCAAAATGCGGCTGGGCTGCAACGACACCGACAAGGCGCTCGACTGCGCACGCGCGCTTGAATCCGGCGGTGCCGACGAAATTGTTGTGCACGCGCGCACCCGTGCCGACGGCTACCGCCCGCCGGCGCGCTGGGAACACGTCGCGGCCATTCGCGAAGCCCTGCGCATTCCGGTGATCGCCAACGGTGAAGTGTGGACGCTGGACGACTATCACGCCATCCGCCGCGTTACCGGCTGTGCCGATGTCATGCTCGGCCGCGGTGCAGCGGCTGATCCGCTGCTGGCTTCGCGCATTCGTCATGGCTATGCCGACCCCGCCGCCGACTGGAACATTCTGACAACGCTGATCGCACAATTCTGGTCGGCCGTACAGATCAAGCTCTTGCCCACCCAGTCGCCGGGGCGGCTCAAGCAATGGCTGGGGATGATGCAGCGCAATTACCCGCAGGCCGTCGCTCTGTACGCCGCCATCCGTGAGCACCGCACGGCACAGGATGTATCGCCCGTGCTGGCGCAACATCTCGCCAGCACCTCATCATAAGAACCCTATAATTACGCATGAACCCTGTGCCGCCACTTTCTTTCGACAGCCTGCCGCTGTCGCCCTCCACGCTCGCCAACTTGCAGCAGTTGGGTTATTTGCAGATGACGCCGATTCAGGCGGCCAGCTTGCCGCCGGCGCTGGCCGGGCATGACCTGATCGCCCAAGCCAAAACCGGCAGCGGCAAGACCGCCGCGTTTGCCCTGTGCCTGCTGGCCAAACTCAATCCGCGCCGCTTTGCCGTGCAGGCGCT
>CAJAWW010000135.1 GCA_903946745.1 uncultured beta proteobacterium | reverse complement strand
CCAGAAACGCGATCATCCATGCGATACAGCCGTTGCGCATCTTCCATGTGAATCAGCGCCAGCCCGGAATCAAACTCGAACATCCCGGCCTCAAAAATACCGATGACGCGAAACTGCTTCATGCGCGGCAAAATCGCCGCCGGCGTCACCAGTCCTTGCGGTGCCAGCAGCGTCACCTTGTCGCCCGCCTGCGCCCGCAGCGCGCGCGCCAGCTCACCACCGAGAATCATGCCAAATTCACCCGGCCGCAATTGCGTAAGCTTGCCCGAGCGCATGTAACGGGCAAAGTCGGCCACTTTGTCTTCGGCCTCCGGCAAGATGCCGCGCACCATCACGCCACGCACCTGACCGTCAAAAGTGAGCATGCCCTGCGCCTGCACAAACGGTGCCGCCGCCTGCACGCGCGGATGCCGCGCCACGCCTTGCATCACCACCGGCCAGTTCGCCAGTTCGCCGTTTTCCGTGCTGACCTGCAAGTGCGACACCACACCGAGAATGCGCGTGCGCAATTCTTTCTGAAACCCGTTCATGACAGAGAGCACCACAATCAGCGCCGCCACGCCCAGCGCCAGACCCATCATCGAGATCAGCGCGATAAACGAAATGAAACGATTGGATGCCCCGGAATCACTGGAACGCGGCTGGGCACGGGTGTAGCGCAGCCCGATGAGAAGTTCGTATTTCATGAGGGGGAGGATGTTAACATGCCGCCATGCTGACGTTCATCGTGCCCGGCCTGTTTTGGCCGCAACAGGCACTTATAGATCTAACCCGCGACCTTCCCCTGCCCGCCCTCACCACTCTGCTGGGGCGCGGACGACTGCAGCGTCGCGGCGCTTCGTCACTGCACGAGTGTATCGCCGCCGAAACCGGCCTGCCCTACCCGCTGCCCGCTGCCGCCTTACGCCGGCCAACACACTCCGGGTTTGCACTGGGCAGCGAAATCTGTCTCGACCCGGTACATCTGCGCTTTGAAGAGCGCACGCTGGTCCTCGATGACCCGCAACACCTGCAACTGGATGCCAGCGAAAGCCACGCCCTCACCGTATCCTTGGCGTCGACTTTTGCAGGCCTGGGCGAACTCATCGAACACACTCCCGGATGCTGGAATTTGCGCCTGACCAGTCCCGCTCCCGCTTTCATCGCCCTGCCCGAAGCCAGCGCACGCGCCGTCGAACCCCTACCGCTGGACGCCATTTATGCGCCCTGGCGACGTGCGCTCAACGAAGCACAAATGGTGCTGCACGGGCATCCGGTCAATCAGGCACGCGAAGCCGCCCGCCGCCCCGTCATCAATTCATTGTGGCCCTGGGGCGGTGGCGTGTTACCGCCCGCCAGCAGCCGGCACGCCGTACTCTGGAGCAACGACCCGCTACGGGACAGCATCGCACGGCATTGCGGCATGGCGTCGGCAGTATTGCCGCCCTCGCTGACAACGAATATTAACCAACCCACGCTGGTAACCCTCGACACCCTCGCCCTCGCCCTCCGCAGCGGCGATGGCCTCAGTTGGCGCGAACACATCACCGCACTCGAAACCGACTGGTTCGCCCCGGCACTGGCCGCACTGAAATCGGGACGCCTTGACGGACTGTGCCTGATTGCAACCGGGACGCCGGAACATCTCGAATTGCGGGTGCACAAGCGCGACCTGTGGAAGTTCTGGCGCCCTCCGCTGCCCATCACCGCCCTGACCTCATGACGCACATCACGCACATCACCCAGCGCGACATCCCACCCCGCGCCACCTGGACGCTTGAGCAGGCGGGCATTCATCCGCTGCTGGCGCGCCTGTATGCCGCGCGCGGCATTCGCGCGGCCGATGAACTCGATACCCGCAGCAGCGCCCTGCTGCCACCGGCCATGCTCAAGGGTAGCGACGCCGCCGGCGTGCTGCTGGCCGACACCATCGCCGCCGGCAAATCCATGCTCATCGTCGCCGACTACGACTGCGACGGTGCCACCGCCTGTGCCGTGGGGCTGCGTGCGCTGCGCATG
>CAJAWW010000134.1 GCA_903946745.1 uncultured beta proteobacterium | reverse complement strand
TAGAACTTAACTCAAAGCGTGGCGGAAGTTTGATGCTGACTTTGCCGGCATCGCTAGTCGTGTTTTCCATGTTCAGATCCTTGTAATCAACGCCGCGTTTCAGAACAGCTCGACCTTGGGTGTGTTGAAGAAGGTTTGGACATCGCCGCCCGAGCCGCGCACGGCATTGCTGCCATGCTGCCCTTCACCGGCAATGAACTTGGCAAGGATGGTCTTGATCGCCTGACCGCCAAAGTTGATGGTGCCTTCCTCAAGAACCAGATTGGCCCCGATGTCGTCGAACACACGGGATTTCTCGGTGAGTGCGATATCCAGCCGCTCGACCATTTGCCTGACGACGTCCTGATACTGGACGCTCATGAGCATGTCGTTGATTTGCCCGGCCAGTTGTTCATTGATCACCGCGCCTTCGGCAATCTGGTCACGCAGCGCTTCGCTTCGTAACGCCAGCGCCTCTTGCACGGTGCCGACCACGCCCACCAGATGCAGGGCCTGGGCGAGGTCATGATTGATTGCCTCCTGCGCGTCTTTGCTGAAGGCCGCGCCCACACTGGACTGCGCCTTTTCAATCCCGCTCCACACCAGATCGGCCGCCTCGCGAGACCGGGTCGCCAGTTTGCGCACTTCATCGGCCACGACGGCGAAGCCGCGCCCCTGATCGCCCGCGCGCGCCGCCTCGATGGCCGCGTTCAGGGCCAGCAGATTGGTCTGGGCGCTGATGTCCTTGATGACGCCAACCAGCTTACCCAATTCGCCGACGTTCTCGATGATGTGCTTGAACTGTTCTCGTTCCCTGTGGATGCGCTCAGGCAGTTGGCTGATAAAACCCGTAATTTCCGCGATGGCACCGGAATTGCCCGTGGCGCCATCCTGATTCGGCTGTTCAGCGCCGGCATTCAGCATGGCGATCAGACGAGCGCTTTGCTGATCCAGTGCCGTGATGCGTTCCAGTATCTGCATCGCCGAGGTTTCGGTAAATCCGACGATTTCCTTGTGCTGGTCAATAAAGGACGCATCGAGGACGTAGGCTTCTTTCAAAGCGTCGGCAGTCTGGCGACATTTCTCCCGCAGCATTTCCCGTTCCATCTGCAGCAAAGACATATAGGCCAAGCTAGAAAAAAAGGTGGTTTCCACCCCGCCCCACTCGCCGACCCGCAGTCTGCTGAAGACAAAAAAGATGATTGCACCCAAGCTCAGGACAGAGGCAAATATCAGCATTGCATCCAACAGTTCCGGTGATACGCCGATGGAAGCGGCCCATTCCGTGCTGGGCCCGCTGAAGGCGTAATGCACACCCACCATGCATAGCGCCATCCCGGAGATCACCACGATGAAGAAGTTGCGAATGTGGTTGAGCTGCTGATAGGCGTCATTGCTCCAACTGCTCTCGGTGATGCTGATATCCATGACAGTTACCCCATGTCTTTAAATGCAACGGTACGCCCGCAGGGGCGGTTTATTCACCGACCATTGGATACGGAGCTGCTCACATCAGCTTCCGCCTGCAGCAACAGACAATGCTCCAACGACACCCCGGCGCATTGCCCTTGTGACATGTTGAGATTGCGACAACTGCTGCATAGCAGCGCCCGCACATGAGTCATAGCCAGCGGTGGCGCATTGCCTTGCTTGATGAGGCTGTCGGTCAGACTCTCTAAATGCAGGATGGCCTCGTGCTGCAAACCATGCCCGTTATGCTCGTTATGTTTTGTGTTCGCGGCGAGATGTGCCGACCATTTCTGGCTTAACAGCAAGATATTTTGCAGCAACTGCAACGTGGTCCCGGCAGCGAAATCTATCAACGGCGGCGGAGTGGGAGCTGCGGCATTCTGTAAATAAACTGATTGCATGGTATGTCTCCAAAAGCTAAAGAGAGTTGCGTCTAGGTGCTAGACCCGACAGCGTCGCGCCGGCGATCACACGGGGTGGCATGGCGTCGATTCGGCAGACGCACCGTGAGCAAAAACATTTCGTGGCTGTTCGGTGCCATCTGCGACACACTGACTTCAACGGCAAACGCACGACCGGTAATGTCCTGCGCCGCAAATTGACGCCAACTATCACTGGCACATAAATAGGCCAGATATTTCGCTCTGTAACAGGGCGACGAACCACCGAGCAACAGACCCACGATGAACTCGGAAATCTGCCGTCCCATCAAGCGCCCCCAGCCGGCACCGAAAATCCTCTCTACCGGCGCGCCACAACTGACAATCCGCCCCATGCGATCCAGCATCAGGGTGCCTAACGCGTCGTCGCGCTCTGAGATCGGTGCAGCATCGACACGCCCGCGCCCCGGAGCGGCCTGCAACTTATTCGCAACGAATTGTTCCATCATGAGTCTCCACGGCGGCC
>CAJAWW010000133.1 GCA_903946745.1 uncultured beta proteobacterium | reverse complement strand
TTCAGGATTGTTTCGCCAGAAGACTTTTTGAAGGAGCTTTGAGATGACAGCACTTACCGTGCGTTTGGCCGACGATAAACACGCACGCTTAAAGGCGCTGGCCAAGAGTCGTGGTACGCCACTGAACCGGCTGATTGACGAAATGACGACGCTGATGCTGGCTGAGTTCGACGCGGAAACGCGTTTCCGGGTACGTGCAGCACGCGGCGAAGGCAACGAGGCACGTGCGCTGGCGTTGTTGAACAAAGCGCGAAGGAATCCGGCGTAAGCCATCGCGCTCAATCCGCTTTCTTGCCCGGTCGCTTGGAGCGAGGCTTGGCGACAGACGTCACAGCCGGCGTCGACGGCGCGCCAGCCGGGGGGCTGAACAAATTGCCGAGATTGCCCATCGAGAACAGTTGGGCGTAGGCCAGGCCGAGGGCGTCGGCCTCCATGAGTTTTTTCAGCGCGTCGGCAGATAGTGCTTTGAGCTTTGGCTCGCTGACGACCATGAAGCCGCCGATCTTTTGCGCGTCGCCCCCCGCCTGCGGCTGCAAACTCAGGTTGCCGTCTTCGAGCACGCCGGCTGCGTTAAGGGCATGAGCCATCAAGGTGGTGCGTTCGGCCAGCTGGCGGTATTCGGCCTGAAAGGCGGCAATGCCTTTGAGTTGCTCGCTGGGCTGGCCGTCGGCACCGAGTAATGCTTGCCCGCTACGGGTTTTGAAATCAGCGGCGCTGGGATCAAAGGCCAGCACGGGCTCGGCCTTTTCGCTCGGCCGCAGGGCGATAAACGGATAGCCGCGCACATAGGCGGGGATGTAGACGCCGGGCGTCCATTCGCCTTGTGCGTCGATGAACCGGTTGCCTTGCCCGGGTAGGCCAGTGAGCGCGACTAGAGCGAAGGTTTCGCCTTCGGCGACAAACACGAGCGGATAGTGCTGGAGCGCCAAGCCAACTTCGGCCACGGTGAGCGGCAACAGGTGCGCGCCTTTGGCAAAGCCGAAATGCTTGCGCTCGGTGGGCAGCGTAAGGCGGCGATGTTGCCCGGTATCGAGGGCAACGAGATCGTTAAAAAAGAGCGGGCGCGGTGTGTTCATAAAGGTTTTGGCAAAAGTCGACGCTGGGGAGACGGCAAGGGCAATCAGCAGGGCAAGCAGCCGGGCGAGCCGCGTAGCAAAGTGCGTGCGTTTTTCCATCAGAAGAACAGGGTGCCGGTGAGCCACAGCCGGGTTTTGTCATAGCTGCCGTCACTATCTTTACCAAAGCTGGGGCCGGCGGTGGTGGTGCGGAAGGGGTTGCTGCCCAGCCGGTTGGCCACTGTGCCGCGCAGTGAGAACACGCCGGGCTTGCTCCAACTCACGCCGACCCCCACACCTTTGAGCGCGCCGCTGGCGGGGGTTTGGGCACCCGTGTAAGCGCCGTTGTGGTCGCGGCGAATGCTGCCGTGATCGTAGAAGGTGCTGAATTGCAAATCGGGCAGCAGGTTGTAGCGGCCTTCAACCGTGGCCAGCCAGCCGTCGTCGCCGGTGGCTTCCATAACGGGATAGGCGCGCACGCCGGAAGGGCCGCCGAGGGCGAATTTTTCCGAGGAATCGAGGTTCTTGCCGGCGACTTGGCCGTTGGCGGATGCCCACAAGGTGGCTTTGTCGCTCAAGCGTTGCAGGCGGGCAATGTTGGCGCCGATCTTGTGATAGCTGCCGGCCGTGCGCGGGCCGTTGCCGTCAGTGGTTTGGTTGGTGGCATTGGCCGAAAGATCGACGTTGCCCAGCGTGAGATTGCCGCCCCAGAGCGTCATGCCGCCGTTGCCGAAGCCGTCGAGCATATCGCCGGTGACGGAAACCAGCAGGGCATGCACTTCTTTCTTTGAGGTGGCGAGCTGGTTGGCTTCGTTGTAGTAGGTTTTGCGGTCGAGCGCGCCGGCCAGGGCGATGTTTTGGGTGCCGCTACGCAACAGCGGGTAGCTGGCATTCACGCCGAAGGTTTGCGCATCGCCTTTGGATTTGAGTGCGGCGAAGTCGTCACCCACCAGCCGGTAGGTGAGCGCCGAGGCACTGACACCCACGCGCAGGCCATCGCTGCCAACCGGAATGGAGTAACTGATTTTGAGGTAGGTGCTGCCTTCGCTGTTGTTGGCACTGACGGCGATCTGGTCGCCCTTACCACTGGGGTTGTCGATGCTCAGGCTGAGCGAGAGCTTGAGTTCGCCGGTGGAGCGGCTGCCAGTGTTGTCGGCCTGCGCGGTGCCGGCGATGAGGGCTTTGTCTTGCACCTTGACGATGGCATCCGATTCGCCGGGGTTTTGGCCGGGGGCAAGGATGGTGGCGACGGCCACGCCGGGCATGTCGTTGAGAATGTTGCTGCTGCGCTCCATGGCATCGAGGTTGAGCGGGTCGCCGGGCTTTTGCCGGGCGGTCATGGCGTTGCTGACCATGCCGCGCTCGACGCGCAGTGGCTTGCCGCCGTCGTCGATGCGAATTTCGCCCAGTTTGCCTTCAAGAATGTTGATGTGGATGATGCCGCTGCTGACATCTTGTGCCGGCAGTTGCGGACGGGCAAACCAGCCGCGCTTGCGATAGGCTTCGGCCACGGCATTGGCGGCTTGTTGCAGTTCGGCGAAAGCGAGTTCGCGGCCGACCCAGGGGGCGAGCACGGCTTGCAGTTCGGGTTCGGTAATCAGCGTGTTGCCGCTGAGGCGAAAGGCTTTGACGCTGACGCGCACGGCAGCGGCAGCGGCGGGTGGCGGTGCTTGCGGCACGGCCTGCGCGCCAGGCTTGGGCAACTGGCGCGGCTGGCGCTCGGCTTCGCGTTGCAGCGCACCGGCATCGGGGGTGGTTTGGGCGAGGGCAGAGCGTGTGCAGAGCGTGGAGATGGCTAGAAAAGCCGCCGCAATTGCTTGGAATCGAAAGGTGGCATTCATCGCTTTTTAACAAATCAAGGTCGTCAGCGATGGTAGAAAACTCTCGCCATCTCAGGCGGATGGTGTTACATGTATTCGTGACTTTGTTATACGAATTCGTGTAGGCCATGATTTCACGATGGTCATTTCGCGTAGTCTTGCCCCATGAAATCGTTTGTCCCTACTGAACTGAAACTTTCGTGGTTGCTCGCGCCTGAGCGTGATGAGCTCATTTTGGAGAGAGAGGGTGCCGACCTTCAGCGCATGCCGTATTCAATGCCGCCTGAGGTTGGCAAGGCCTGGCTCGATAGCCTGATCTTTCCTGACGGGATCGCGCTTTACCGCGCCGTACATGAAATGCAGCCATCGCCACGAGGCCAGCTCATCCCGATACTGGAGGTGAATGGCGTCTCGGCAGAGCCGACCTTCAACGCCCAGATCTGGCTTTCTGGGCTTGGGTGCCATCATGAATACTGGAAAGGCCTCAACGCACCGCCGGTCGAGATCGTGGCTTTTCCCGGCCGCGACACCTTTCGCTACAAAAAATTATGGCAGACGAAGGTGCTGGTTGAAGGCGGGGTGACTTCCGAAATGAAATCGGTCGTCGTGCCGGATAGCGTGATGAGAACGCTGCTGGGCGAGGAACCCGTGGAGACCTTGCTGAGCCGTTTGGGCTTGACTGACACGCGGCAAGCGGTGGTGCTGCCCATGCCGCTGTACGTCAGCGCGCCGTTGCGGGAAGCCATGTCTGGCCAGTTTTCAGGGGCTGCACGCAAGCTGTTTGCGCAGGCACGGATACTCGATTACCTCGGCGGGTTGCTCAGTTTTGTCATGTCGGATGAGTTGGCTCCGTCACAACCCGCCCCTGACCGTAAGGTTGAAGAACTGCATCATTATCTGCTCAGCCTGGAAGGGCAGATGCCAACCCTGATTGATCTGGCCAGAGAGTTCGGTATTTCAGCGCGCCGCTTGAATGCCGACTTCACGGCGAAATATGGGCAGTCAATCTACGGTTTTGTGATGGAACATCGCCTCGCGCAGGCCCATGACATTCTGCTGGCCGAACCCCTCCCAATGAAAACACTGGCCACGCGGCTCGGTTATTCGCATGTCAATCATTTCAGCGCCGCGTTCAAAAAACGCTTTGGTTACCCGCCGGGCAGCCTGAGGCGAAAAGGGTAGGCAAAACTCATCAGGTGAGATTCCATGGAAGGGCGACAATCGTATCCGACAGCCAGCGCGGTTGCTCGACGGCACAGATGAGCGCGCCCATGCCGACCCGCAAGTGCGCATGGGCTTTGCGGAAAGCGTCAATGCCTGAGGTGGCACGTTGGCCCGGTGCAGCGGTCAGCTTGATTTCGATGGGATAGAGCACCCCGTCGCGTTCCAGTACCAGATCAACCTCTGCGCCGCCTGCCGCACGCCAGTGGTAAAAACTTGGCCGGGTGGCGAGTGCGGCCGCTTGCTTGAGCAGTTCGCCGGCCATGGCTGTTTCAAACAGGGGGCCGAATAATGGGTGGCTGCTCAGGGCCTGCGGCGAAGAAATCTGTGCGTGATGGCAGGCCAGCCCGGTATCAGTCAGATAGCCCTTGGGGCGCAACACGACACGCTTGCCGGGATTGCCGGAATACGCCGGCAAGGAAAACCACTGGTAGGTTCCTTCCATCACCTTGAGCCAGCGGCGGGCGGTTTGCGGCGTCATGCCGATTTCACGCCCGAGGTGGCTCATGTTGATTTCCTGCGCGGTCAGGGCGGCCATGAGACGCACGAAGCGGCCAAACTCCTGCCAGTCGTCCACATTGCCGGCCAGGCGGGCGTCGCGCTCGACATAGGTGCGGTGATAGCCGGCCCAGAAATCCGGAATCAGCGCCAGTTCAATATCGGTCGCGCGCGGGAGACTGCCGCGCCACAACCATTCGGGCAGTGATCCGCCAAACCGTGCGCGTTGGCGCAGTTCAGTCAGCGGATCGGCCATGCCGCGCATCCATGCGGATAACCAGCCTGCGTCGTTGTTCTCGTGTGTCTCGTGTGTCTCGTGTACCAGTTCGCCGATTGAGAATCCGTGCAAATCGAGAAAAGCGCAACGGCCCGCCAGGCTCTCGGCCAGGCTGTGCAGCACCTGCCATTGCTGCGAGCCGGTGAGCAGATACTGCCCCATTTGCTGTGGCGCGATGTCAATTTTGCGCTTGAGCGCAGAAACCAGTTCCGGGGCGTACTGAATCTCGTCGAGGATGAGGGGCGGCGGGTGGTTTTTAAGGAACAGGTCGGGCTCACGGCGCGCGTTTTCGAGGTCTTGGCTGGCATCGAAAACGACGTAATCGTGTTGCGGGAAAATATGCCGGAGCAAGGTGGTCTTGCCAACTTGACGGGCGCCGCTGACGATCACCGCAGGGAAGGCCCCAGTCAGTTGTTTGAGCCGTTGAGAGAGAAGACGCTCACGATACATATCTTGCAGAATAGCTCCACCATCATCATTCTGCAAGGCATTATTCAGATGTTCAAAACATCAACACAACATCAACAAATCATTGACATGTGAATGATCCCGCCGATGCCTACCACCAGCATCATCACGGCCGTGGTGATTAGCTCACGCGCTTCGCGCGGCCGGCCGCTTCTGATGCGGTCGATCATGTTGAACACATTGCCCAGACTCATCACCACCAGAAACAGCAGCACAAATAGATTGAGGAACAAAATCAATCCTGTAGTGTTAGAAATTTCGCGGCAAGGGCGCAAGCCGGCGCGGTACAGAAATGAAACGGTCTCTTCGTTCGGGCTGGGGCTGAAGCCCAGCGCCAAAAAGAGGAATATGCCCACCACCACCATCGACGCCAGCAGCAGTCCCAGCACAATCCAGCCTTCTTTGGAGCGCAGCGACTCTATTAGATCGCGCAGATCGGCCGAGTATTCACGTGCCTCACGCGCCAGCTGAATTTTGAATTGCTCCCAGTTCACCTTGAAAACCTCATGTTCTTAAAGTTGATGGACATAATGCACAAAAAAACCCGGCCAATAGCAGCTATTGGCCGGGCCTTTTGTGGCGCAACGTGAACGCAGACTTACATACGCTCGAAAATTGCTGCGATACCCTGACCACCACCAATACACATGGTCACCAGACAATACTTTCCGCCGACACGCTCCAACTCATACAACGCCTTGGTGGCGATGAATGCGCCGGAACAACCGACCGGGTGACCCAGCGCAATCGCGCCGCCGTTCGGGTTGGTCTTGGCCGGATCAAGACCAAGCACTTTCATAACCGACAGAGCTTGTGCGGCAAAGGCTTCGTTCGATTCGATGACATCCATCTGATCAAGCGACAGACCGGCCTTTTTGAGCGCCAGACGGGTTGCCGGAATCGGGCCTTCGCCCATGATGTCGTTCGGTACACCCGCAACGGCATACGACACCAGACGCGCCATCGCCTTGTGTCCCGCCTTGGCGGCCACATCGGCTGCGGCAAGCACGAAGAAGGCCGCGCCATCATTGATACCGGAGGCATTGCCGGCAGTCACCGTGCCGCCATCCTTCTTGAAAGCCGGTTTCATCTTGGCCAGCGATTCCATGGTGGTGCCGCGCTTCAGATGCTCGTCAGTATCGAACACCACATCGCCCTTGCGGGTCTGCTTGACGATGGAAACGATCTGCGATTTGAAGTACCCGGCATCAATGGCAGCCGCAGCACGACGCTGCGATTCAACCGCACAGGCATCCTGCTGTTCGCGGGTAATGCCATGCTTGACCGCCAGATTTTCTGCCGTGACACCCATGTGGCCCACACCGAACGGATCGGTCAGCACGGCAACCATGCTGTCGATCGCCTTGGTGTCACCCATGCGCGCGCCGCTGCGTAGCGCCGGCAGCATGTAGGCTGCCTTGGACATGACTTCAACACCGCCGCCGATACCGTAGTCGGCATCGCCGAGCATGATGTTCTGTGCGGTGGTGATGATGCCCTGCAAGCCCGATGAACACAGGCGGCTGACCTGCATCGCCACGGATTCCATCGACAGGCCGGCCTGGATGGAGGCGACGCGGGAAACGTAGGCGTAGCGGCCATCGGTCGGCATGCAGTTGCCCACCGTAACGTAGTTGATCGCTTGCGGATCGACGCCGGAACGAACGACCGATTCCTTCATAACGATTCCAGCCAGTTCGCTGGCTTCAAAATCAGCCAAGGCACCACCAAAGGCACCGATTGCGGAACGCACTGCACTCAGTACAACAACTTCTCTTGTTTCAGCCATGTGTTTCTCTCCTCGTTGAAATAAGTATGCAATCAAGCACCGACCCAAGCTGAGACCCAAACGAGAGCCAGTACAGCCAAACCGAGCACCAGACTACGCCAAACCAGTCCTACCGTGCTTTGCATGAACTCGGGATCAGCCTCTTCACCCAAGCCAAGTTCAGGGCGATCACCAAAATCGCCCATGCCGGACACTTCATCGTGAACCGGCAGACCAAGGCGCACGCCAATCGCACCAGCACCGCTTGCCAACAGTATACCGGAGCCGCCCACAGGCCAGCGGTTGGCTTGCGTGCGCCAACAATGCACTGCATCCTCAAAGTCACCAACGACCGCAAACGCCGCCGCCGTCAGCCGCAGTGGCAACCAGTCCAGCCACGCAAACACCTGTTTCGCAAACGTACTGAATTCGCCCATATCAACCATATCTTCACGCGCGGCGACAATGGTCGTCGCCGGGTTGCCCCACAACTCATCCAGCAACTGCGCCAACCGGTACAGCAACGCACCGGCCGGCCCCAGTATGGCAAACCAGAACAGCGGCGCAAAAACATGGCGATGGGATGCCAGCAACGCGTGTTCGATGGACAGCCGCGCCACTTCACTGGTGGTCAGGCGATCCCCCGAAACACCGCGCCATTGCGCCAGCAGACGACGCGCAACATCGATCTCGCCACTTCGCAAGGCCAACTGAATATCGGTAAAAAAGTGGCTGAACTGACGAAACCCCATGGTGAGATAAAGCACCCCCACACCCAGCAAAAAAGCCAGCACGGGTTGTGCATCCGCTAGAATAAAATGCGTTATGAATAAGCCAAGCGCGGGAAATCCCGCGCCGATCAGCCAGGCGATGACGCCATGAGTGCGTCCGCCATCGTTGAATTTATTTTCCAGACGGGCAGCCATCGCGGCAACCGGATCGCGCACCACGCGCTGTATCGGCAGCGAATGAATCTGCTCGACAACCAGCGCAATAATGATTGAGAGCAGCGTCACGCCGCAGCGTCCTGAAATACAAAACGCTGCAAACTCACCAGCATGCCGGCCGTGGCACCCCAGATGTAGTAGCCGTTCCACGGCATGGTCCAGAATTCACGCATCGCACCCCGCGCAAACAAGCTCTTGCGTTCGTGATTTGCACAATCCAGCAAAAATGCAAGCGGCGGTTCGAAGACATCGGCCACCTCGAAATCATCGAGTTTCAAATTAAGCGGCGGCGTCACCAAACCTACAATCGGGGTGACGGTAAATCCGGTACCGGTGCGGTATTCAGGCAAGCGACCGAGAATTTCGATCTGCCCTGGTTCAAGACCTACTTCTTCCTGTGCCTCACGCAGCGCGGTGGCCTCGACCGACGCGTCATGGCGTTCGCAACGCCCACCAGGAAAACTGATCTGCCCACCGTGATCGCGCAGATGCGCCGTGCGCTGCGTCAATAACACCGTGGCACCCGACGGGCGCACGATGATCGGCACCAGCACCGCCGCCG
Source organism: uncultured beta proteobacterium (assembly GCA_903946745.1). GTDB lineage: Bacteria > Pseudomonadota > Gammaproteobacteria > Burkholderiales > Rhodocyclaceae > CAJAWW01. The sequence continues at coordinate 13,221 of CAJAWW010000133.1, read as the reverse complement.
GCGTGAGTGGCATGCCTTCATCGATCTCGAATTCAATGACGGGGGGGCACACCAGTCCCATTTCCAGACTCATTTGGAATCGCTGCCGCATCCGCAGCAGCAGCTCTTCGCTACAATCCGAATTTGATACCGGGCTTGTTGCTGAGATCGCCGAAGAAATAACCGAAGAAATAGTTGAGCACTCCACCATGAAACCGATCGCAATTTTCCGTCATAGCCCCGGAGAGGGGCCGGGTTATTTTGCCACATTCCTGGATCGCCACGCCCTTCCGTGGACGCTCGTCAAGATCGATACCGGCGTACTCCCACCGTCGACTTCTCAAGATTTTTCCGGGCTCTGTTTCATGGGCGGGCCGATGAGCGTGAATGACGATCTGCCGTGGATTGCGCCAACGCTCGCATTGATCCGTGCCGCCCATCGCAACGGCATCCCGGTAATCGGGCATTGCCTTGGCGGCCAACTTATCAGCAAGGCGTTCGGCGGGGTGGTCTCGAAAAATCCGGTCAAAGAGATTGGCTGGGGTGCCGTGGCCGCCTGTGATGCAGCCGCCACCGAATGGATCGGCGACCAGACTGATTTCGACGCGTTTCACTGGCACGGTGAAACCTTCAGCATCCCGGAGGGCGCCACACACATTCTGCGTAGTGCGCATTGCGAAAATCAGGCTTTCGTCTATGGCCCGCACCTCGCGATGCAGTGCCATGTCGAGATGACGGAAACCATGATCGATAGTTGGTGTCAGCACTGGGCACAGGAAGGCGTGCCTGCATCGGTATCCGTGCAAACGCCGCAACAAATGCGGGTGAACGTATCGGATCGCATCACAGCGATGCGCAATATCGCCGATCGACTTTATGGTCGCTGGATAAGCGGCCTGCAACCGGACTAATCAGTCACGAAAATTGCCAAACTGCAGGGGAAAATCGGTGACTGACTTTTTCACCAGCGCAATGCACTCCTGAAGCACATCACGTTTGGCACCCGTGACACGCACCGCATCGCCCTGAATGCTGGCCTGCACCTTGATCTTGCTGTCCTTGATCTGTTTGACAATGCTCTTGGCCAGCTCGGTTTCGATACCAATCTTGATCTTCAATTCCTGCTTGGATTTATTTCCCGAGACCGACTGAATCACACCGGCATCCAGCCGCTTGGTGCTTTCACGTTCCTTTTTTTCCAGTTCGGGAAAAAGAATGTCCTTGATCTGGCTGAGCTGGAATTCAGAATCACCAAATAGCGTGATGAGCTTATCCTTTTCATTCAAATCAACACGCGCCGAGGTGCCTTTGAAATCGTAGCGATTGCCAATATGGCGGCCGGCGACGTCAACCGCGTTTTTCAAGGCGACCAGATCGGCTTCTGAACTTATGTCGAAAGAGGGCATATGAGCGTCCGGCGTTCAGTCAAAATGGCAAACGTAGTGATACGGCTCGCCAAGCACTTCAATCTCAAAACTTGAGTTTTCCGGCACAGCAAAACGCTCGCCAGCACCGCTATTGCGCCAATCCTCACCCTTGATACGGTAGCGACAGGTACCCGCCACGCATTCCATGATCTCCGCCACGCCAGTATTAAATGTCAACGTCGCCGGCAGGATCACCCCCACGCTTTTCCGACTGCCATCGGCAAACTGCACGGTATGGCTCACACATTTGCCATCGAAGTAGACATTGGCCTTTTTGAATACTGCAACGTTATCGAACTGCGACATCAGATTCCCCATAATTTTTGAATGATGACTTTGGCAATAAAACCCAACATGCCAAATGAAAGAACAAAGAACAGCACAAAGGTACCCAGCTTGCCCGCCTTGGAACGCCACGCCAGTTCGCCAATGATGAAGAGCATGTACAGAATGAAGGCACCGACCCCGAAGGTCATGCCGAATTCTGTCAGTTGCTCTTCAGATACGCCGAACATCCACGGGCTTTCGACTATGTGTGCGCCGGAGACACTCAGTTCTTGCGGTTCGTCCGATTGGCGGCAATGCGCATGCGCAAGGCATTGAGCCGGATGAAACCATGGGCATCCTTTTGGTTGTACGCACCCGCATCGTCTTCAAAGGTGGCGATGGTCGGATCAAACAACGAATCCGTCTTCGAATCGCGGCCAACAACAATGACGTTGCCTTTGTAAAGTTTGAGGCGCACCCAGCCATTAACATTTTTCTGCGTGTGATCGATCAGCGTCTGCAAGGCAGCGCGTTCCGGGCTCCACCAGTAGCCGTTATAGATCAGCGTGGCATAACGCGGCATCAGATCATCTTTGAGGTGAGCGACTTCGCGATCAAGGCACACGGACTCGATGGCACGGTGTGCGCGCAGCAAAATCGTGCCGCCGGGTGTTTCGTAGCAGCCGCGCGACTTCATGCCGACATAGCGATTTTCGACCAGATCAAGCCGGCCAATGCCGTGTGCGCCACCCAGTTCATTCAGTTTGGCCAGCAACTGATGCGGCTTCATCTTTTTGCCGTTGATGGCAACCGGGTCACCACCGACGAATTCGATGTCAATATATTCAGCCTTGTTGGGCGCTTTTTCTGGCGACACCGTCCAGCGCCACATGGATTCTTCAGCCTCTGCCGCCGGGTCTTCGAGATGGCGGCCTTCAAACGAGATGTGCAACAGGTTGGCGTCCATTGAATACGGCGAGCCACCCTTCTTGTGTTTCATGTCCACCGGAATGCCGTGCTTCTCGGCGTAGGCCATGAGTTTTTCGCGCGACAACAAATCCCACTCACGCCATGGGGCAATGACCTTCACATTCGGCATCAGGGCATAGGCACCCAGTTCAAAGCGCACCTGATCGTTACCTTTTCCGGTCGCACCATGTGAAATGGCATCGGCACCGGTTTTTTGTGCGATCTCGACCAGACGTTTGGCAATCAACGGCCGCGCAATCGAGGTGCCCAGCAGATATTCGCCTTCGTAAACCGTATTGCAGCGGAACATCGGAAAAACAAAATCGCGCACAAACTCTTCACGCAGATCGTCGATAAAAATGTTTTTCTTCTTGATGCCCAGTTGAATCGCCTTGGCGCGTGCCGGTTCCAACTCTTCACCCTGCCCCAGATCGGCGGTAAAGGTAACCACTTCACACTGGTAGGTGTCCTGCAACCATTTCAGGATCACCGAGGTATCCAGCCCGCCCGAATACGCCAATACTGCTTTGTTGACTTCGCTCATGATGCGTTGCTTTCCTTGCTCGAAATTATTATTCAGTCAGCCACTTTGCCCAGCAGCAAAAATTCCATCAAGGCCTTTTGCGTGTGCAGCCGGTTTTCAGCTTCATCCCACACCACACTTTGCGCGCCATCGATCACCTCGGCAGCGACCTCCTCGCCACGATGCGCCGGCAGACAGTGCATGAACACCGCATCAGGACGCGCGGCACGCATCATGTCGGCATCCACCTGCCAGTCGGCAAAATCGCGCAGGCGCTCTTCGTTTTCAGCCTCGAAGCCCATCGATGTCCAGACGTCGGTAGTTACCAGATCGGCATCGCGTGCGGCATCCATGGGATCGGCAAATTCTTCAAAATGATCGTGCCCGTACAACCCGGCGCGCTCGGTTTCGACTTCGTAACCGGGTGGCGTCGACACATGCACGTTGAAATCGAACACCTCGGCGGCCTGCAACCAGGTGTTGCAAACGTTGTTGGAATCACCAATCCACGCCACCGTCTTGCCTTGTATCGGGCCACGCTGCTCGATGAAAGTATAAATGTCGGCAAGGATCTGACAAGGGTGATATTCGTTGGTCAGGCCATTGATGACCGGCACACGCGAATGGCCGGCGAAGCGCTCAATAATTTCCTGCTCATAGGTGCGGATCATGACGATGTCGCTCATGCGCGAAATCACCTGTGCCGCATCCTCAACCGGCTCGCCACGGCCGAGTTGGGAATCGCGTGTATTCAGATAAATCGCCGCCCCCCCGAGTTGCTGCATGCCGGCCTCGAAACTCAGCCGCGTACGGGTTGATGCCTTTTCGAAAATCATCACCAGCGTGCGATCCTGCAACGGCCAGAATCGCTCGTAAGCCTTGAATCGTTGTTTGATACGGCGCGTGCGTTCAAACAAATAATCGAGTTCTTCGCGTGACAAGTCACGCAGCTGCAAAAAATGCCGCGGTGATGCCATTGTCAAGCCCCGAGAAATTCGCGAATCAATGTTGACAACACGGTCACCAGTTCGGCACCCTCTTCGTCGCGCATCACGAGCGGCGGCAGCAGTCGCACCACCTTCTCGGCCGTGACGTTAATCAGAATTCCAGCGGCCAGCCCCAGCTTGACCAGATCGCCACACGGACGATCAAGTTCGACACCAATCATCAGGCCCTCGCCACGAATATCCACGACACCGGCCACACCCGTCAGTCCGTCACGCAAATTATTGCGGATGGCGTCACCCAGAATCTGCGCTCGCGAAAGCAAGCCATCCGTCTCAATCACATCCAGCGTTGTCAATGCCGCAGCACACGCCAGCGGATTGCCGCCAAACGTAGAACCATGATTGCCCGGCTTGAACAGGCCAGCCGCGCGTCCGGCAGCAAGGCACGCACCAATCGGCATGCCGGAACCCAGCCCCTTGGCAAGCGTCATCACATCGGGCAGCACACCCGCGCGCTGGTGTGCAAACCAACTCCCGGTGCGACCAATTCCACACTGCACTTCATCAACCATGAGCAGCCAGTTTTTCTGATCGCAGATCGCGCGCAGCGAACGCATGAACTCGCTATGCACCGCATGGATGCCACCTTCGCCCTGTATCGGCTCGAACAGCACGGCAACGACATTAGGATTGCGCTCGGCAACCTGTTCGATGGCCGCCAGATCATCAAACGGCACGCGCACGAAACCGGAAACCAGCGGCTCGAAACCAGCCTGTACCTTACGATTTCCCGTGGCCGAAAGCGTTGCCAGCGTGCGGCCGTGAAACGCGTGCTCCATGACAATGATGGCAGGCTGATCGACACCCTGCTGATGTCCGTAGTAGCGTGCCAGCTTGATCGCAGCTTCGTTGGCTTCACAACCTGAATTGCAGAAGAACACCTCGTCCATCCGCGCCAGTGCGGCAAGCCGATCCGAGAGTTGTTCCGCTTCAAGTACGCGATACAGGTTGGACACATGCATCATGCGACCAACCTGATCCGTCATCGCCCGTACCAGACGGGGATGATTGTGGCCGAGCGTATTGACCGCGATGCCGGCCAGGGCATCGAGATAGGACTTGCCCTGTTCGTCAAACAGACGACAGCCCTGTCCATGTGTAAAAGCGACCGGAAGTCGCCCGTAAGTATTCATTAAATGCGGCATGAATGCGCCCCGCGAAAAAAAACGCCACGCAGAAAAACATACGGCGGCCGAAGAGCAACGCGGCCGCCATGCTTGAAAACAACTCTATACTAAGTGAAAAGCAAGCCCCTGTACAGACTGGCGCGAGAGACAAAGACGGATGCGAATTGCAGTTTTTAATCAAAAGGGAGGGGTCGGCAAAACCACGACGGCGCTCAATCTGGCCGCTGCATTGGTTCGTGACGGGAAAGCACCGCTACTGATCGATCTCGATCCGCAGGCGCACCTGACCGCCATCATGGGCAAGCCCCCTACCGATGCGGCAAACAGCCTGTTCGCGCTCTATCAGGACAATCGTCCGCTGGCCGAAATCATCATTCCCTGCGAAAACGTGGGCCACATCGCACCGGCACATGCCGAGTTAATCAAGGTTGACTCGATCTTCGGCAAGGGGCCGGCCATCCTCAATCGTCTCAATATCGCGCTGCAAACACTGGAAGCCACGAACAGCAACCTCATCAGCATCATCGACTGCTGCCCGTTTCTCGGCGTGCTGTCACTGAATGCAATCTTTGCTTCCCAACGCATACTGGTGCCGATCTCTTCGGATTATCTGTCGCTGCGTGGTGCGCTGCAGATCGAACACACGATGAAAGCCCTCGAACCTGTGTTGAAACGCCGGATCGAGCGCCGCTACCTACTGACCCGTTTCGATCGTCGACGCAAGATGGGGTTTGAAATTCAAAACCGTCTGCGTGAACAGTTCGGCGGAGAACTTTGCGAAACGGTGATTTCTGAAAATGTGGCAGTGGCCGAAGCGCCAGCAATGAGCCGCGACATCTTCAGCCATGACCCCACGAGTCGCGGGGCTGCTGACTATCAGGCACTCATGAACGAACTGCGCGGAATCGGCTTCCTCTGATTCGGAGGCGGCTCGTTCGCGGTCAACGTTAACGAACGATCAGATTGGCCACTTCCTCGAAACTGGCCACCGGCACGCGCACCGTGCCCCGATGGCAGATACAGTCAATGATCTGACACTCGTGATAGATCTGGCGCAACTTTCGCTGCGCATCGAACTCGTCGCACCCGTGAATCATCAGATTGTCCACCACCACACCCAAGCGCGTGCGAATCCGGAATGCGTATTTTGTGAACGGATGGGATTGCATAAAACCCCTTTCGTATCAATTACATTAAAGAAGTATATGCAGTGATTTCGGCAAGTTCAACGTATTTCTTTAATTTATATCGAAATTTTATTTTTTACCGCGCAGGATTGCATAAATTGCAGGCAACAAAAAAGCTGCCCGCAGGCAGCTTTTTTGACGAATCGCTCCATGAAGGAGCGAGCAAAGCGATCTTCAGAGTGCCTTGATAGCGGCCGAAAGGCGGCTTTTTTGACGGGCAGCAAGATTCTTGTGCACAATACCTTTATCGGCGATTGAATCAATCACGCTTTGCGACGCATTGAAGACAGCTTGTGCAGCAGGTTTGTCGCCTGCCTCAATCGCCTTGCGAACCTTCTTGATCGCGGTGCGCAAGGTGGAACGCTGACTCATGTTGTGAGCACGCTGCTTGACTGCCTGACGGGCACGCTTGCGAGCTTGGACGGTATTGGCCATGTTTTTTATCCGGTAGAGCGAATAGGAGAGCGCGCGATTATAGGGGCTTCTTCCGCCTATTGCAATACACGCTTTATCGGCGTCACGGATAACATAGGGTCATGAATCTGCTCCGGACACTGGCAACTGTCAGCGGGATGACCTTGCTCTCCCGCATTCTCGGCTTTGTGCGCGATTTTGTCATCGCCCACAGTTTCGGCGCAGGCATCGCGACCGATGCGTTCTTTGTCGCCTTCCGCCTCCCTAACTTGTTACGTCGCCTGTTTGCCGAAGGCGCATTTTCGCAGGCGTTCGTACCCATTCTTGCTGAATACCGGAGCCGCCGCGGTGAAACGGAAACCAAGCGCCTGATTGATCGTGTGTCCAGCTTACTATTCCTGATCCTGATCGCCGTCAGCCTGATCGGCATGGCCGGGGCACCGTTGTTGATCGCCTTGACAGCACCCGGCTTCGCAGCCAATACCGACAAGTTCCAACTGACCGTGGAACTGACGCGCATCACCTTTCCCTACATTTTCTTCATGTCGCTGGTGGCCGTCGCCGCCGGCATCCTGAATACCTGGAGTCGCTTTGCGCTCCCGGCCTTCACGCCGGTGCTGCTCAACCTGTCATTTATCGGCATGGCATTATTCGCCGCGCCATGGTTTGATCCGCCCGTTCTGGCGCTGGCCTGGGCCGTGTTTATCGGCGGGGCACTGCAACTCGCCATTCAGATTCCCGCGCTGGCAAAAATCGGCATGTTTCCACGCTTCGATCCGGTCTGGCGCGATGAAGGCGTGCAACGTGTGCTGAAACTGATGGCACCGGCTGTGCTGGGGGTTTCGGTGGCTCAGATCAGCCTCATCATCAATACCGTGTTTGCGTCGTTTCTGGAAAGCGGCAGCGTTTCGTGGCTGTATTACGCTGACCGGTTGATGGAGTTCCCGGCCGGTCTGCTGGGCGCTGCACTGGGCACCATTCTGCTGCCCAGCCTGGCCAAAACGCATGCACAAGGCAATGCCGAAGACTTCTCGGCGCTGCTGGATTGGGGGCTGCGTCTCACCTTGCTGCTGACGCTACCGGCCTCGCTGGCACTAGCGATGCTTGCGGTGCCGTTGCTGTCCACGTTGTTTCAGCACGGCGCATTCGGTGTGACCGATGTACTGCGCACACGCGAAGCCCTGGTCGCGTATTCCATCGGCCTGACCGGTCTGATTCTGGTGAAGGTGCTGGCACCGGGTTTCTATGCCCGACAAGACATTCGCACGCCGGTAAAAATCGCCCTGCTCACGCTGGCCGTCACACAGCTCATGAATCTGGCATTTATCGGCTGGCTTAAGCACGCCGGACTGGCGCTGTCGATCGGTCTGGCGTCTTGCCTCAATGCAGCCTTGCTGTGGCGCGGTCTGCGACAGCGCGGTGCGTACCTGCCACGGCCGGGTTGGGCGGGGTTTGTGCTGCGGATTCTCGTTGCACTGGTCGTGCTGGGCACGATACTGTGGTTTGCCACGGGTGCCGACGCATCCTGGTTAGCTATGTCAGCCAGCCAGAGAATACTCAGGCTGGCTGGCGTCGTCTGTGGTGGTGGTGCGGCCTATTTTGCAACGCTGTGGCTATTAGGATTCCGCCTGCGCGACTTTCGCCGCACGATCGACAACAACCCGACGCCTTAAATCAGGCGGCCGCCTGCGCCGGAATTTTGCGGCTGTGATGGGTGATGCGATTTTTGGCATCGACATACACCAGATCGGGTTCAAACTTCTGTAACTCGATCTCGTTCATCATGACATAACTGGCAATAATCAACAGATCGCCCGGTGCGGCCTTGCGCGCGGCGGCACCATTGACAGAAATGGTGCCCGTGCCGCGTTCGGCGCGAATGGCGTAGGTGGTGAAACGCTCACCGTTATTGACGTTGTAGATATCGATTTGCTGGTATTCCTTGATATCGGCAGCGTCCAGCAAGGATTCATCAATGGCGCACGAACCCTCGTAATGGAGTTCGGACTGGGTGACGGTGACCCGGTGCAGTTTGGATTTCAACATCATGCGTTGCATTGTCGATCCTTTCTCATGCAAAGGCGGCAATAAATCAATCGGTTCGAGGTTTGAGACGATGCGCCTGCCACCGCCCCACTCTTGGGTTATCCGTCGCTGGGTTCCGCCGGCATGAGCGCATCGCGGAGTCCTAAACTTCCAGATTATCGATGAGGCGCGTGCTACCGAGGCGCGCCGCCGCCAACACCACTAATCCGGATTCGTGAACGGACGGCAATTGTAGATCAAGTTTTTTACGCAATGCAACATAATCCGGCATCCATCCGTGGTCTTTCAGTGCCGCAAATGCCCTTTGCTCCAATAATTGAAAATCCCGTGAACCGGCGCGAACGGCGTCTACCAACTCGCTCAAAAGGCGATACAGGCGTGGCGCTTCGGAGCGCTCACTCTCGGAAAGATAGCCGTTGCGCGAGGAAAGTGCCAAACCATCCGGGGCGCGAATAGTTTCACCGCCCAGAATCTCGACGGGCACATTGAACTCGCGTACTAGGTTGCGGATGACCATCAGTTGCTGATAATCCTTTTTGCCGAACAAGGCGACATCGGGTTGCACGATCTGAAACAATTTCATCACCACGGTCGCCACACCGCGAAAATGCCCGGGGCGGAATTCGCCGTCCAGTATGCCGGCCTGCGCCGCCGGCGGTTCAATGTGGTAGCCCTGCGGCTGCGGATACATTTCGGCCTCGTCCGGAGCAAACAAGTGAGAAACGCCGGCTGCCTCCAGCCGTGCACAGTCGGTCTCGAACGTGCGCGGATACGCCTCAAAATCCTCTCCCGGACGAAACTGGAGGCGATTGACAAAGATGGTCGCAATCACAGTGTCGGCGTGCGCTCGCGCCTGCGTCATCAGCGCAATGTGGCCGTCGTGCAGGTTGCCCATGGTCGGCACCAGTGCCACGCGCCCGGCCGAGCACCCAACCACGTTCCGTGCGGCACGCAGACTGAAAATAGTCGAATGAATCTGCATCAGTAGCAGTGCTCTGGGCCGGGAAAACTGCCGTCCTTGACGGCCTTGACGTAAGCGATCACCGCGCCGTCGATGCTTTGCGCTTCGACCATGAAATCCTTGACGAAGCGCCCTTTTTTGCCGGGGTACACGCCGAGCATGTCATGCAGCACCAGCACCTGTCCGTCGCAATCCTTGCCGGCGCCGATGCCTATAGTGGCGCAAGCCGTCAGCTGCCGCGTAATTTCCCCGGCCAACGGTGCCGGAACCATTTCCAGCACCATCAGCGCGGCCCCCGCCTGTTCCAGCGCTGCGGCATCCGCCTTCATACGTGCCGCCCCCTCGTCGCCGCGACCCTGCACGCGGTAGCCGCCCAGCGCATGCACCGACTGCGGCGTCAAACCAATATGCGCGCAGACCGGAATGCCGCGTGCCGTCAGGAAATGCACGATGTCGGCCATCACCTGCCCACCTTCCAGTTTGACCATTTCAGCACCCGCCGCCATCAAGCGCACGGCATTGCGAATCGCCTGCTCCGGCGACTCGTAATAACTGCCGAAGGGCATGTCGGCCACCACCATCGGGCGCTGCACAATGTGGCCGACACATTCAGTGTGATAAACCATGTGCTCAATGGTCACGGGGAGCGTCGATGTTTTACCCTGCAAGACATTGCCCAGTGAATCGCCGACCAGAATCACATCAACTCCGCAGCGGTCTTCCAGCGCCGCGAAACTGGCGTCATAGCCGGTGAGCATGGCGATTTTTTCGCCGTCTTTTTTCATACGCCCGAGTTCGGGCAGCGTGATGGGTTTGTTGCTGGCGAGGTAGGTCATAGGTTCAAGAGTTGCAGGTTACGAAACTTGATCATTGTGCCGTCAAGGATACACAAAGTCTCAGCGCAGTTTTTCAATGCGCTGATCGGTGCACGCAGCAAGCAGGTCACCCACACGGCCACGGCCTGGAATCGTCAGGGCGGGGGCAATTTCGGCCAGCGGTGCCAGCACAAACGCGCGTTCATGCAAACGTGGGTGCGGTAAGCTCAATTGCGGGTCTGCGCTGACCTGCTTGCCGTACAGCAGCAGATCGAGATCCAGTGTGCGCGGTGCGTTAACGACCGTTCGCTCACGCCCAAAACGTGCCTCGATATCAAACAGGATCTGCAGAAAAGTCGACGCTGAAACTACGGTGTCACTGGCAAGCCGGGAAACCTCCAGCGCAACCACGGCATTGATGAAGTCGGGCTGATGTTTCAAACCCACCGGCGCAGTGCGGTACAGCGAGGATGTGGCAATCAGCCGCGCATCAGGCAAGCCGGAGAGTTCGGCGATGGCCGCGGTTACGGTCGCCACCGGATCGCCAAGGTTTGCGCCCAAGGCCACGAAACAGCGCACGGCTTGCCGCACAATCAACCTTCAGCGATATCAGGGACACCCTCGCCGGGCGTCTTTTTTGCGCGCGAGCGGCGACGCCGTTTTTTGGGGCCGCCAGTATCGGGCACCAGCATGGACTCACGCTCATCGGGGTCGGCATTCTGGAAATCACGCCACCAGTCCGCCATCTCGGCGGGAATTTCGCCACTTTCCGCACGCAATTCAAGGAAATCGTAGCCAGCGCGAAAACGTGGTTGCTCCAGCAAACGGTAGGGTGTTTTGCCGGCACGTTTTTCAAATCGTGGCTGCAACGACCACACATCCTTAATGTCGCCCACAATGCGGCGTGTGATCGCCAATTTTTCGCTCTGTACTTCAAGCACTTCGTCCATCGCTTCGTAGAGCGCCGGAATGGAAGTTTCACCACGCGCTTTGCGCGCCTCCCAGTTCGCCAGGACCTCGTGCCACAGCAGTGTGGCGAACAGGTAACCCGGCGACACCGATTTGCCGGCTGACACCCGCGCATCGGTGCTGGCCAGCGCCAGCATGACAAAACGTTCGCCCAGCGGTTGCTCCAGAATCACGTCCAGCAGCGGCAGCAGACCGTGGTGCAGGCCGTCTTCGCGCAGGCGTTTGACGCACTCGACGGCGTGCCCCGAGAACAGCAGCTTCATCATTTCGTCAAACATGCGCGCGGCCGGCACGTTTTCCATCAACGCGGCCATTTCACGGATCGGCGCGCGCAACGCCGGATCGAGCACCAATCCCAGCTTGGCCGACAAGCGAATGGCACGCAGCATGCGTACCGGATCTTCACGGTAGCGTGCGCGCGGTTCGCCGATCATGCGCAAAGTTTTCTGTTTGAGATCGGCGACGCCATGGTGATAGTCGATCACGGTCTCGCTGGTCGGATCGTAGTACAAAGCATTGACCGTGAAATCGCGGCGCGCCGCGTCTTCGGCAATGGAACCAAAAACGTTGTCGCGCAACACCCGTCCGTGCTCATCCTTCAGCGTGCTCTCGTTATGCGCGGCACGGAAAGTGGAGACTTCCAGTGTTTCGCCCCCTTGCATCACATGCACGATCTGGAAACGCCGACCGATGATGCGTGCGCGGCGGAATAGCGCCCGCACCTGCTCGGGTGTGGCATCGGTGGCAACGTCGTAATCCTTGGGCTCGATGCCGGCAATCAGATCGCGCACGGCGCCACCCACCACGTAAGCCTTGTGCCCGGCCTGTTGCAACACTTCGCAGGTACGGCGCGCACCGGCCGATACACGCTGCCGGCTGACGCCATGGCGCGCCAGCGGAATGACCGCAGGGGCATGGGAAGAGGAAGGATCGCCGCGACGGAACACGCGGTGCAGGAACTTGCGAATCATGCGAGAAGGAATGGAAGCGTCGCAATACGACAAAAAGAGGCGGCAATGATAACGGAAAGCTCCCTGTCCCGCGTCGCAGAACAAGGGCAAAGCGCGCTCTTCCGCTAAAATTGCCGCTTTTCATCGTTTGTCGCTCCCATGGAACTCGAAAAAAGCTTCGAACCCGCCGCCATTGAAAAGCACTGGTACCCGATCTGGGAATCGCGCAACCATTTTGCCGCCGGTCTCGACGGCAGCAAAACCGACAACTTTTGCATTCTGCTGCCGCCACCCAACGTCACCGGCACCCTGCACATGGGGCACGGCTTCAATCAGGCCATCATGGACGCGCTAACCCGCTACCACCGCATGCGCGGCGACAATACGCTATGGCAACCGGGTACCGATCATGCCGGGATCGCCACACAGATTGTCGTCGAGCGCCAGCTCGATGCGCAAGGCATCAGCCGCCACGATCTCGGTCGCGAGAAGTTTCTCGAAAAAGTCTGGGAATGGAAGGAATACTCCGGCAACACCATCACCCAACAAATGCGCAGGCTTGGCACCAGCCCCGACTGGA
>CAJAWW010000132.1 GCA_903946745.1 uncultured beta proteobacterium | reverse complement strand
GCATGTGGTCTCACGCAAACATGCAGAACTCGATGGCCACCCCTGCTACGCCACACTGGGCGATATTCAAGCACCGCTTTCGCTGGCGTTGATTGCCACCCCGGCGCAGTCTGTTCCGGACATCGTCGAGGCCTGTGTGCAGCGTGGCATTCGTGCCGCCGTGGTGTTTTCCAGCAACCTGCGCCCGGACACCCCTGCCGGGATGCGGTTGAACGAAATTGTGGCACGCAGCAACATCCGGCTTTTTGGCCCGCATGCGCTGGGTTACATCCTGCCGCACGCCAACATCAATCTGACTCCGATCATTCTGCCTGTGCCGGCGGGCAATCTTGCGCTGGTTTCGCAGTCAGGCACGGTATGTGCCAACATTCTGGACTGGAACCACAACGAGGAATTCGGTTTTTCGGCCATTTTTGTGCCCGGTGAATCCGACGACATCGAACTTCCGGAAATTCTCGACCATCTCGCCAGCGACCGTAAAACCGAAAGCATCCTGCTCTATCTCGAAGGTTTGCGCGACGCCCGCGGATTTCTCAGCGCCGTTCGTGCAGCGGCCAGTATCAAGCCGGTCATTGCGGTCAAGGCCGGCCAAGGGCCCATGTCGGCGCGGATCGCCAAAGCGCACAGCGGTGCGCGAGTCGATCGCGACGACGCCTTTGATGCAGCGCTGCGGCGTGCTGGCGTACTGCGGGTGCGCGGCATTGGCGACATGTTTGCGGCTGCCCGCGCCCTGACCACACCGCGTAAACCCCGCGGCAACCGGCTGAGCGTGATCGCTAACGGCGGTGGCCCGGCAGTCATGGCGCTCGATCAGGCAGAAGACCTCGGTATGACCCTGGCACGCCTTTCACCGCAGACCCAAGAGCAGCTCGCCACGCTGGTACCGGGAAGTTGGGCGACCGATAATCCGGTCGATGTCTTGTTTGACACCGACCCGGAGCGTTTCGTCAGCGCCATTACTGCCTGCCTCGACGACCCGGGCGTTGACGGTGCGCTGGCGATTCTGACGCCCAACACCTACGTTGATCCGTTGGCGGTCGCTGAGGCAACCATCGCCGCCGGTGAAAAAGCGCAAAAACCGGTATTCACCTGCTGGCTCGGCGAAATGCACGCACGCAGCGCCCGTGCCGCGTTTGCCAAGGCACGCTTTCCTACCTTTCGCACACCCGAAAATGCCGTCGCCGCCTTTGCCTACCTTGCGAACTGGGTGCGTGATCAGGAATTGCTGCTCGAAGCGCCGGCGGCGCTGTCTTCCTACCTTGCGCCCAATGTTGAACTGGCGCACGGCATTATCAAAAATGCTTTGAGCCAAGGGCGTCACAACCTGAGCTTGCCCGAAGCCAAGGAAGTGCTGTCGGCATTCCACATTCCGGTCACGCCGACGCTGCTGGCCACCACGCCCACCGAGGCGGTCAATATCGCGAACCGCCTGCGCTACCCGCTGTCCATGAAGGCGGTGCCATCCCCCAATCAGCCGCGTGCAACCGTTGCAGCACGTCAGCACCTGCGCTCGGCACCTGAAATCGCACTGGCTTTTCGCGAGTTTTCTGCCTCGGGTGCCGCAGCCGGCGGGGTGCTCATCGAGCCACAGGCATCCAAACCGGATGGGCGCTGGCTGGCCATCAGCATTCGTCATGACCTGCTCTTCGGCCCGGTGATTTCTTTGTCAGAAAGCGGCATCGCGTCTTTTATCTATGATGTGCGCAACTGTGCCTTGCCACCCCTGAACGCGCGCCTGATTTTTGCCATGCTGCAAGAACCGCACCTCGCGCGCCTGCTCGGGCCCTTGCCGGGAAAGCAGCCGGTCGCCATTCCACCCATTCACGAAATTTTGCAACGCACCTCCGAACTGGCCAGCGAACTTCCCTGGGTGCACCGGCTGGAGATCAGCGCCCTGGCCGATAGCGACGGTATCGTGGTCGTCGACGTGAGCATCGAGATTCAAACGCTGCCAGAAACGCGGGATCGCTATGGACACATGGCGATCTGCCCCTATCCCCTGCAACTGGAGTCGGTCGAAACACTGAAAGATGGCAGCCAGTGTGCGCTGCGGCCGTTGCGCCCGGAAGACACCGCCGCCTTGCAAGACTTTGTGCGCAACCTGTCGGCGCGCAGCAAGCGGCTGCGGTTTTTTTCGGCGCTCAGCGAATTGCCGCGCCACCAGCTTGCCCATTACGCGCAGATTGATTACGGACGTGAGATGGTGATCGTCGCCACCGGCGAACGCGACGGTCAGCCGGTGTTACTTGGCGAAGCCCGTTACTCGATCATGATGGATGGCAAGAGCTGCGATTTTGCCGTGGTGATTGCCGACGAAATGGCGGGCAAGGGGCTGGGGGCACGGCTGATGAATCGCCTCATGGACGCGGCGCGCGAACGCGGACTATCGGTTATCCGCGGTCAGGTGCTGGCCGATAACGAATCGATGATCGGACTGATGGAGTCGCTCGACTTTATCGTCCAGCTGACCGACGACGAAAATACGGTTGACGTCTTACGACGACTGGACTGATCTCCACTGTAAAAGCTTGATATTTACATTTGGATTGGAATGCGACACCTTATATGGCTAAATCCATATTAGACTAGGTGATCGTGGAGCGGGCGAAGGGAGTCGAACCCTCTTCATGAGCTTGGGAAGCTCAGGTAATGCCGTTATACGACGCCCGCAGGTTGTTGCGCTGGCAATTCTACGATGCTTCCACCATCACCCGCAACCGCTCTGGTTTATTGGTTTGAGGAATGTTGATGAGTGCCACTATGCGCGTTGAATACGACAATACGACCGACATCAATACCAATACCAATGCCGCTCCGGACACGCGTGTGCTGATCGCTTCGCTCTGGAGCAAGCCGCCCTTTGATCGCGTCGACCCTGCACTGCTGGCGCAGGTGGCCGAACACGTCGTGGTGCGTCAATTTAACGCGGGCGACACCCTTCTGGCGCGTGGCGCGGCGATTGAGTCACTGTTTTTTGTCTGCGCAGGGCGTGTCCGTCTGGGGCGCGACGGTTCGCTGCTGACCGAACTGGTGGCCGGCGAAGCCTTTCCGCTCGAAGCGCTGGCGCTTGCCGCCGCCGACCAGAGCGTCGATTGCGATCATCTGTGCCCGGTCACCACGATCTGCCTCGAACTGCCGCACGCGCAGATCATCTTGCTACAGGATGAAAGCCCCTCATTCCGGGAGTTCTGCCAGTTTCGTACCATCAGTTTCCGTCAGCGCGAACAGCGCGCCTTTGGCACCACGGGCACGCGAAAGAACAGTCTGGAAAAGGAACTGGGGCACTTTGTCAGCGCCAGCTTATGTCCCGTTGTCGACCTCACGGCAACGATACGTGAAACCGCACTGGCAATGCATCATCATCATGCTGATGCCGTTGCGGTGGTGGATGGCAATGGCGCGGCGCTGGGCATTTTTACCTTGCATGACATGCTGCGTCGCGTGGTGGTGCCGGCTGTCGATCTCAATGCCCGCAT
>CAJAWW010000131.1 GCA_903946745.1 uncultured beta proteobacterium | reverse complement strand
CGCCGAACAACAACTCATCAAAGAGCACGACACGCTCACCGCACTGGTTGAACACTTTCCCTTTGGCGTCACACTGATTAACAAGCACGGCAAGATCATCCAGCACAACCAGCTTTTCCGGCAACTGCTCGATCTGCCCGACTCCTGTGTCATCGATGCGGAGACCAGCCTCGAAACCATGCTGCGTTACAACGCCGAGCGTGGTGAATATGGCCCGGTCGATGTCGACACCCATGTGCGTGACGCCATGGCGCTGGTAGCGCAGAACGTCCCCCATACCTACGAACGGACACGCCCAAACGGCACAGTGCTTGAAATCCGCGGCTCGCCCCTGCCCGGCGGCGGCTTCGTTACCTCGTATTCCGATATCACCGAACGCAAGGTCAACGAGCAGCGCATCACCCAACTGCTTGAAGAGCAACGCCTGATCTTCGACAACGCACACGTCGGCATCGTGCTGCTGCGCAAACGTCAGATTGTCAGTTGCAACCGGCGCATGGCCGAAATGTTCGGCTTCGGCAATGCATCCGAACTACTGGGCAAATCCACACGGATCCTGTTTAGCTCGAAAGCCCAATATGAAACCGTGGGCGAAACGGTTTACAACAAGCTGGCCGTCGACGGCTTCGCCGATGTCGAAATTGAACTGCAGCGGCAGGACGGCACCCCCATCTGGGCCATGCTGACGGGCCGGCCGCTCGACACCTCAGCTGCAACGGAAGGCTCGATCTGGGTCTACACCGACATTACCGAACGGCGACGTCAGGCAGCCAAGCTGCATCTTGCCGACCGCGTCTTCGCCCACAGTCTGGAAGCGCACCTGATTACCGACGTCAAGGGTGTGATCGAAAATGTAAACAATGCGTTCTGTCGCATTACCGGCTACAGCATCGAGGAATCCATTGGGCGCACCCCATCGTTTCTCAAGTCCGGCCGCCACGAACCCGAGTTTTATCAACACATGTGGCAATCCGCGCTGGATAAGGGCACATGGGAAGGCGAAGTCTGGGACAAGCGCAAAAACGGCGAAATCTATCCCAAGTGGCTGTCGATTACCGTCGTGCGCGATGAGGCCGGTGGCGTGCAGAACTTCATCGGCTGTTTTACCGATATTTCGATGCGCAAGGCGGCCGAAGACCGTATTCAGCACATGGCGCATCACGATCCATTGACCGGCCTGCCCAACCGCCTGCTGCTGCGTGACCGTTTCATCCACATGATCGAAATCCAGCGTCGCGCCAGCAAACATTTGGCCTTCGTGTTCGTCGATCTTGACCACTTCAAGCGCATCAACGATTCGCTCGGTCATCCGGTCGGCGACGGTCTGCTGATCGCCGTGGTCGGACGACTCAAGCTCTGCCTGCGTGACGTCGATACACTGAGCCGGCAGGGCGGGGATGAATTCATCATTCTGATCGGTGATCTTGACAATGCCAGCGCCGCCTCCAGCGTTGCCGATAAAATTTTGCATGCCCTGGCCGAACCGTTTTATATCGGCGAACACGTCCTCAACACCACGGCCTCGATGGGTGTAGCCATGGCACCCGACGATGGCCGCGACTTCGACACCCTGATGCAAAAGGCCGACACGGCGATGTACCACGCCAAGGAAGCCGGTCGCGGCACCTTCAGTTTCTTTGCCGGCGAAATGAACGAAGAGGCCAACCGCCGCCTCAACGTTAATAATCGTCTGCGTAAAGCCATCGAAAACCGCGAGTTTTCACTGGTCTATCAACCGCAGGTCTATGCTGATTCCGGTCGCGTATTCGGTGCCGAGGCCTTGTTGCGCTGGAATACGAAAGACGGTACGCGCATTTCACCCGCCGAATTTATTCCGATCGCCGAGGAATCCGGCTTGATCCTGCCGCTGGGCGAATGGGTCATCGCTGACGCATGTCGTCAGGTGCGCGAATGGCAGGATCAGGGTTACAGCTGGAAAGTGGCCGTGAATATTTCCGGTGTGCAGATTTTTCGCACCGACATCGTCGAGGTATTGCGGCGACATGCCCGCGAAGCCGGCATTGATCCGCACATGCTGGAAGTCGAACTGACAGAATCCACGCTGGTCGAAGACAGCATCGCGCTGGTCGAAGTCATCAACAATCTCAAGGCGCTTGGTATTTCGGTCGCCATCGACGACTTTGGTACCGGCTATTCCAGTCTTTCGTATCTCAAACGCTTCCATGTCGACAAGCTGAAAATCGACCGTGCCTTCATCTCGGACATCACCTCGAACCCCAACGACGAAGGCAACGCGCTCTCTAAGCTGGTCATCAACATTGCCCAGACACTGCGGCTACGCGCCATTGCCGAAGGCGTCGAAACCGCAGCCCAGTTCAATCTGGTGCGGCAACAGGGCTGCAACGAAATCCAGGGCTACTATTTCAGCAAGCCGCTGTCGGCTGAGGACTTTCGCACCTACGCCCTGAAGTCAGCCATCTCCGGCACACCCGGGCAATAGCATGCCGCCAGTACTTCACTGGCACACGCTCGCGCCCGAAGCGGCCGCCGCGCACCATGAGGTTGACCCGGAACAAGGTCTGAGCGCCGCCGAGGCACAGGCACGACTGCAACGTCACGGTGCCAACCGCCCCACTGCGACCAGTGGCCGCAGCACGGCGGCGCGTTTGGGTGCCCAGTTGATCGAACCGCTGGTGCTGGTGCTGATCGCCGCCGCATTCGCCGCCGCAGCATTGGGTGAATGGGTCGATGCCGCTGTGATTGCCGGCGTGGTGCTGGTCAATGCGGTCATCGGCGTGTTGCAAGAAGGCAAGGCCGAAGCCGCACTGGCCGCACTGGCACGTTCGGTCGCCACCGACGTCACCGTGCTGCGCGACGGCACCCGGCAACGCATGGATGCCGTGCATCTGGTGCCCGGCGATATTGTCTGGGTGACCGCCGGCGACAAAATTCCGGCCGATCTGCGCCTGCTCACCAGCCATCAATTGCGTACTGTTGAAGCCGCACTGACCGGAGAATCCACCCCGGTCGACAAGCACTGCGCGGCGCTGCATGTTGATTTGCCGCTGGCCGACCGGCGCAACATGGCCTATGCCGGCACCACCGTCGCCGCCGGTCAAAGTCGTGCGCTGGTGGTGGCCACGGGGGATGCCACCGAGAGCGGACGCATTTCCGGGCTGATTGCCGCCGCCCCCGAAATGGCCACACCGCTGACCAAAAAGATGGCCGCCTTCGCGCGCTTTTTGCTCTGGGTAATTCTGGGACTGGCCGGCCTTGCCTTCGCCATTGGCCTGCTGCGCGGCGAATCAGCGGCCGAGATGCTGATGGCCGCCGTGGCGCTGGCGGTCGGTGCCATTCCCGAAGGCCTGCCCGCCGCGATGACGATCACGCTGGCCATTGGTGTCAGCCGCATGGCCAAACGCCGCGCCATCATCCGTCGCCTGCCTGCCGTGGAAGCGCTGGGCAGCACCACCGTGATCTGCTCCGACAAAACCGGCACGCTGACCGAAAACGCCATGACCGTTACCACGCTCTGGGCGGGTGGCGAAACCATCGCCGTCAGCGGTCAGGGCTACGCGCCAGAAGGGCAGCTAGCCTCCTCTGACGCAGCCACGCTGGCCTTGCTGCACACCGCCGTACTGTGCAACGATGCCACGCTGCATTACAGCGAGAACCGCTGGCAGATTACCGGCGACCCCACCGAAGCCGCGCTGCTGGTCGCTGCGCGTAAAGCCGGTCTGGATGACACGGCCTTGCGCGTGCAGCAGCAGCGACAAGACGCACTGCCGTTCGACGCCGCACGCCAGACTATGGCGACTCTGACGGTGCATGAGGGCGTCTCGACACTCCATGTCAAAGGCGCGCTTGAACGCATACTCCCCGCCTGCTGCGCCATGCTGGCCAGCGACGGCACCCCAATCACAGTGAATGCCGATGCTATTCATGCCGCCGCCACCGGCATGGCCGCGCGCGGCCTGCGCGTGCTGGCGCTGGCGCGCCGTGAATTGGCGTCAGGGATGGTATTGGATGAAACCAGCACCCGCAACAACCTGATCTTTCTGGGGCTGGCCGCCATGATCGACCCACCACGCGCACAGGCCATCGCCGCCGTGCGCGCCTGTCACGGTGCCGGCATCCGGGTGAAGATGATTACCGGCGACCATGCCGATACCGCGCTGGCGATTGCGCGGCAAATCGGCATTGTCGACGCACAGGCCGGGGCACAGACCGGCGTACACGCCAATACGTTGAGCGGCCACCAGCTGGAAGCCCTCGATGATGCCGCCTTGCGTGAGGCCGTGCGCGTCACCGATGTCTTCGCGCGGGTCGCCCCCGAACAAAAACTGCGTCTGGTGCGCGCCCTGCAAGCCAATGGCGAAGTCGTCGCCATGACCGGCGACGGCGTCAATGACGCGCCGGCACTCAAAGCCGCCGACATTGGCATTGCCATGGGGCAAGGCGGCACCGATGTCGCCAAAGAAGCCGCTGCGATGGTGCTCACCGATGACAATTTCGCCACCATCGAAGCCGCCATCGAAGAAGGGCGCGGCATCTATGACAACCTGGTGAAGTTCATCACCTGGACACTGCCGACCAATTTTGGGCTGGGGTTGGTGATCCTCGCCGCCATTGCCGCCGGGGTGGTGCTGCCCATCACGCCGCTGCAAATTCTCTGGATCAACATGACCACCGCCGTGCTGCTGGGGCTGCCGCTGGCCTTTGAGCCGGCCGAACGCGACATCATGCGGCGTCCGCCGCGCCGACCTAATGCGCCAGTGCTCGACGCCGTGCTGATCGAGCGCGTCGTGCTGGTCGGCGCACTGATGCTGCTCGGCGCCTTCGGCATGTTTCTGCTGGCGCTGGAGCGCGGTTTGATGATGGCCGAAGCCCGCACCATTGCCGTCAATGTCTTCGTTGCCATTGAAATGGCCTACCTGTTCAACTGCCGCTCGCTCACGCTGCCGCTGCACCGCGTCGTCGCATTTTCCAACCCGTGGGTGTGGTGGGGCGCGGGGCTGACCTTGCTGCTGCAACTCGTGTTCACTTACAGCCCGCTGTTCCACAGTGCATTCGGCACCGCGCCGATCAGCCTGCGCGCCTGGCTCGAAATCAGCGCCCTGGCGCTGGTGGCGCTGGGGTGTGTCGAGGTGGAAAAACACCTGCGCCGGCCATCAGTGCGGTAAGCCGCCCCGCACAGGAGGGCGGCGTTCTTCGCGCAGGATGCGCGGCGGCCGCGCCACAAATTGCATCACGCGGCGCACATAGGCTTGCGTTTCAGCATACGGCGGGATGCCATCGTAACGCTGCACCGCCCCTTCACCCGCGTTGTAGGCGGCCACCACCCGTGTCAGATCACCGCCAAAAAACGCCATCAACCACTTGAGATACGCCAACCCACCGCGAATATTCTGCTCCGCATTGAAGGCATTGTTGACGTTGAAACGTGTAGCCGTGTCAGGAATCAACTGCATCACCCCCATGGCATTTTTCGGCGAGCGCGCCTGCGTATTGAAATTGGATTCAACCGCCGCAATCGACAACGCCAGACGCGGATCAATACCAAACTCCGGTGCCAGCGCACGAATCAGCGCCACCACGCTGTGGCGATCCGCCGGCAACTGCTCGGCATAGCGTTCGATGTCCACATAACCGGGGTCGGCATAGCTTGCCCAGGCGGATTCCGGATCCGTCAGACATATCGGCAGCACCGTCACGCGCACACCGGTGAGCGCCAGCAAAGCCTGCGCGCGCGAGTGGCCTTGCTGTGCCGCCCGATGCAATAACGTCGCCGCGATGGGCAGGCTTTTCTCGACACCATTGCCTTGCAGATACAAGCGTGCCAGCCGATAGTGCCCCTCAACACTGCCCTCGCGCGCCGCGTCACAATAGCCGATGGCCGCACGCAACGGACTACGCACCTGACCATGGCCGATCTCGGCCGAAAACGCCTGCTCCAGCAAGGCCCGCAAGTGCGGCGTTTCGCTGCCAAACACGGCGATCTCTTTGGCAAAAACAGTAACGACTGACGCGGGGTCTGCCAAAGGGTATACCAAAGGGTCTGCCGCATGGTCTGCCGCATCGGCAGCATGTATCGGATGCGTCAGCAACAAGAGCAGAAGGCTCACCAGCCCACACATTCGGCAGCAGTTTTGCACAGAGTTTTGCATCGTCTTTGTTATAGTAATCGAACTCCCCCAACGCAAAGAGATTGCCGTGCCGCGTATTCCCACAGATGCCGCGTCCGAACCCCGGGGCGGCATTCAGGTCATCGAGCGCATGATGACCTTGCTTGATGTCCTCTCCCTTCATCATGATCCGGTCAGCCTCAAACAATTGGCGCTGGAGACGCGCTTGCATCCTTCCACCGCCCACCGAATTCTTGCGGCGATGGCGACCGCCGGTTTTGTCGAACGCAGTGACCCTGGCACCTACCGGCTGGGCATCCGCCTGCTGGAACTGGGCAACGTGGTCAAGTCGCGCATCAGCATCCGCGAGGCGGCCATGCCGCTGATGCAGCAACTGCACGAACAACTCGGCGAAAGCGTCAACCTCGGCGTGCGTCAGGGCGATGACATTGTGTATGTTGAACGCACCTCCAGCGGCCGCTCGTCGATCCGCGTGGTACATCTGGTCGGCGCACGCGCACCGCTGCATGTCACCGCCGTTGGCAAGCTGTATCTGGCTGAAGACGGCGCACAAAAATTGCGCGACTATGTGAAGCGCACCGGTCTGCCCGGCTACACGCCCACGTCGCTGACGACACTGGTGACACTGGAGCGCGAAATCGACAAGGTACGCCGCCACGGCGTGGCCTTCGACAACGAGGAAATCGAACAGGGGTTGCGCTGCATTGCCGCCCCGGTACGCGACGACAACGGTGAACTAGTGGGCGGGCTTTCCGTCTCCGCCCCTGCCGAGCGCCACAGCCCGGACTGGGCGGGTGTGGTGCGCGAGACCGCCGATGCAATTTCGCGTGCGCTCGGTTACACGCATCCCGGCAAATCTTCTGCGGCTATCGCGGCAACACCGGCTACGCACAAGATTTGACAAGATTTGACCATCGGCCAGACACTCTTTATACTGCGCGGTTCTTTGCGTTATCCCATTTGGAGTACTCATCATGTATGCGGTCATAAAAACCGGCGGCAAGCAATATCGCGTCGTCTCCGGCGAAAAAATCAAAATAGAACAGATCCCGGCAGATGTAGGCACTGAAATCACGCTCGACCAGGTGTTGATGGTGGGCGAGGGCGAATCGGTCAAGATCGGTTCCCCCCTCGTTACCGGCGCCACGGTTACGGCAAAAGTGATTGCCCAGGGTCGTCATCCCAAGGTCAAAATTTTCAAGATGCGCCGTCGCAAGCACTACCAGAAGCATCAGGGCCATCGTCAAAACTTCACCGAGATCGAAATCAGCGGCATTGCCGCCTGATTGCGTCATCGCTAAAAGGAGCTAATCCATGGCACACAAAAAAGCAGGCGGCAGTTCGCGTAACGGCCGCGACTCGGAATCGAAACGTCTGGGCGTCAAGCGCTACGGCGGCGAGCTGATTTCGGCCGGCAGCATCATCGACCGTCAGCGTGGTACCGAGTTCCATCCCGGCGACAACGTCGGCAGTGGCAAGGATCACACGCTATTCGCCAAGATCGAAGGCAAGGTTCTGTTTGCTGTCAAAGGCGCCACCCGGCGTCGCGTTGTCAGCATCGTTCCGGCAGCTGCCTGAGCATCTTTGTTTTACCGCCGAAAGCCCTATCCCTGCGGTAGGGCTTTCGCGTTTTTGGTCTTTGGAAACACATCATGAAATTTTTTGACGAAGCGCGAATAGAAGTGCTCGCCGGTGACGGCGGCAACGGCGCGGCGTCATTTCGCCGCGAAAAGTACATCCCCTTCGGCGGCCCCGACGGCGGCGACGGCGGTAAGGGCGGCAGCATCTGGGCGGTGGCCGACCGCAATCTCAATACGCTGATCGACTTTCGCTACACCCGCGTGCTGCGCGCCCAGAAGGGCGAAAACGGCCGCGGTGCCGATTGCTACGGCAAGGGCGGCGACGACATGGACCTGCACATGCCCGTCGGCACCGTCATCACCGACAGCGTCACCGGCGCAGTGATCGCCGACCTCGACACCGACGGCAAGCGCATGCTGATCGCCCAGGGTGGCAATGGCGGCATGGGCAACATTCACTTCAAGTCGAGCACCAACCGCGCACCGCGAAAATCGACGCCGGGGACGCCGGGCGAACAGCGCGAACTCAAGCTCGAGCTCAAGGTGCTGGCCGATGTTGGACTGCTCGGCCTGCCCAATGCCGGCAAATCGACCTTCATCCGCGCCGTTTCGGCCGCCAAACCCAAGGTCGCGGATTATCCTTTCACCACGCTGCACCCGAATCTTGGCGTGGTGCGTGTCGATACCAACCGCAGCTTCGTCATCGCCGACGTTCCCGGTCTGATCGAAGGCGCAGCTGAAGGTGCCGGCCTCGGCCATCGCTTCCTCAAGCATTTGCAACGCACCGGCCTGCTGCTGCATCTGGTCGACCTCGCACCGTTCGATCCAGATGCCAACCCGGCCAAGGATGCCAAAGCCATTCTCAATGAATTGAAGAAGTACGATCCGGCGCTGTTCAAAAAGCCACGCTGGCTGCTCATCAACAAGATCGATCTGGTGCCCGAGGAAGAACGTGCTGCGCGCATCGC
Source organism: uncultured beta proteobacterium (assembly GCA_903946745.1). Taxonomy (GTDB): domain Bacteria; phylum Pseudomonadota; class Gammaproteobacteria; order Burkholderiales; family Rhodocyclaceae; genus CAJAWW01. The sequence goes on along the minus strand of CAJAWW010000131.1, from coordinate 4,045 downwards.
CGCGCTGGTGAAGAGCTACAAGCCGAAAAAGCACTTTGTTATTTCCGGCATTTCCGGCGAGGGCTGCCGTGAAGTCACCTTTGCCATCATGGATCATCTGGAACAACTGCGGAAAGCAGCGGCTCCGGCAGAATGAGAAAGCAGGCATGAGAACGCGGATCGCCAACGCCCGGCGTCTCGTCGTCAAGGTCGGCAGCGCGCTCGTCACCAACAACGGCGAGGGGTTGGCGCATGATTTCATCGCCGACTGCGCGCGGCAGATTTCCGCCCTGCACGACGAGGGGCGTCAGGTGCTGCTGGTGTCCTCCGGCGCAATTGCCGCCGGTATGCAGCGGCTCGGCTGGGCGACCCGCCCGCATGCCATGAACGAACTGCAAGCCGCCGCCGCCGTGGGGCAAATGGGGCTGGCGCAAGCCTATGAAACCACCTTTTTGCAACACGGCCTCAAGGCCGCGCAGATTCTGCTGACGCACGAAGATCTTGCCGACCGCACCCGCTATCTCAACGCACGCTCCACCTTGCGCACGCTGCTCGATCTGGACGTGGTCCCGATCATCAACGAGAATGACACCGTCGTTACCGATGAAATCAAGTTCGGCGACAACGACACGCTGGGCGCGCTGGTGGTCAACCTGGTCGAGGCGGAAGCGCTCATTATCCTCACGGATCAAAAAGGCCTCTACAGTGCCGACCCGCGCCAAGACCCTGCCGCCACGCTGATCGCCGAAGGTCGCGCCGATGATCGCCGCTACGAAGCCATGGCCGGCGGTGCCGGTTCGGGCATCAGTCGCGGCGGCATGATTACCAAGATTCGTGCCGCCCAACGCGCCGCCCGCAGCGGCGCACACACCCTGATCGTCAGCGGCCGCGAGCCGGAGTCACTGCTCGCCGCCGCACGCGGTGCGGATATCGGTACTCTGCTCTATGCCGTGGAGACACCGCTGGCCGCCCGCAAACAATGGCTCGCCGACCATCTGCAACTGGCCGGCTCGCTGATTCTCGACGCCGGCGCAATCGCTGCTCTCAAAGACGGCCGCAGCCTGCTGGCGGTTGGCGTAACGCGTGTGGAAGGTGAATTTGAACGTGGTGCCGCAGTGTGCTGCCGGACACCCGATGGCACCGAAATCGCCCGTGGCCTCAGCAACTATTCCAGCTCCGAAGCCCGCCGCATCGCCGGTCATGGCACACAGCAGATTGAATCACTGCTGGGCTACATCAACAGCGAAGAACTCATCCACCGCGACAATCTGGTGCTGCTGTAGCCTTACCGTCCGGGGGTTATTGAATGGGTTTGGCAAAACCGATCTGATCGCCGGCCAGCGCACCCTTGTGTGCGGCAAGCTGATCGCGCACGACAATGCGCGAGTTTTTGTATTTCGGAGCACCGAATTCGGCATCACGTTTTGTCAATTTATCTGTGACGAGCATCAGCGCCGTCCCGGTACCATGCTGAAGCGGCGCGGCGAATTCGATATCGCGCTCGCGGCGTAAATCTTTCATACGCGAAGACAGTCGCGCTGCCATGGCCTTGCGAAAGTCCTCCATGTCGCTGCGACGCCATTCGGGATGCTGCCGATGCGCGCTGTTCAAAGCATCCCATACGCGCCCTTTGAGATAGCCAACCAGCCACTGGGCAAACAGAATGTCGGCGCGATCACCGTAAAACCCGACGCCATAACCGAGTGTCGCATCGTAGTGCAGGCGAACGATGGTATCCGTAAATGTGGCGACGCCGGTACTGATGATTTGAAACCACTTGGGACAACTTTTGGCCGGATTTTTCGGTGGTCCGTAGGCGTGAAAAGCATCGGCCCAATCAAAGCTGGCCGCTGCCTCCGTGCTGGCGATTTCCGCCTGCTCGATACCGAACTTGCGGATAAGCGCCTCGGCTTGCGCTAACGCGCGCTCCGCTTCATTTTCATTGCCACGACTGTCCATGGCGACCGCCATAAGCTTTTGCGCCTTTCGTATGGCTTGATCTTTATCCATCTGATCCGGTCGCGGCGAACATCAATCAGGTTTGCGAAAATCGGTATCGATCCATGCGTTTGCGCTGGCCTTGCTCAGTTTGAATCCCGCACTCACGCGCACCTGGGCCAGTCGTTCATCATGGGCGTCGTGTGCGGTGAGCAGTGCATGAGGGTCGTCTTCGTCGGCCACAATATCGAGCATGATGCTGATCCGTCCGGATGGCCCGTTGATCGTGATGTTCTGGTGACGAGTCGCATGAAGCTGTTGCACTTGTCGCTGCAAGAATTCCGAAGCCGTCTTGACCAGCGTATTGAATGCCGTGGCATCAAGCGGCTTTGGATTCTTTTTATCGCGCCCCATGGTCCACGGACCCACCAGCGCAGGCTCCTGCTCACCGTCCTTGAGCATCTCGACGGCCCATCCCTCATCGTCTTCATTTTTGATAACGCGCGCGGTCCACCCGTTACCGCACCAGAGCCGTGCCTCTTTGACCATAGGGTTCGGGAATGTGACGACTTAACGACTTAACGACTTAGCGACTTAGCGCAAACGTCATCACCGGCGTGAGTTTGACACCTTTTTCCCAAGCGGCGTCTGTTGAACCCCATTTTTGCTGCACATACTCAAACGCATCGGACAAGCGTCCCGAATAGCAGCGGATACCTTTGAAGGTGACATCGAACTTCACAGCAATCTCCCGTTTCGCTTGTTGTATATTTTAGTAACGGCAGGCTCGCCACTGACTTGAGTGTTTATTCAGGCAGCCGCGCCTGTCTTCGCGTTATAGTCGCGGCAACTTCATGCCGTGCGAATCCAATGCGTTCAAACGAATGACTATGCCTCCTTCATCTTCATCCTCCGCACTGAGCGATACGGTGGGTGTCTTGCTCGGCCACCACGCAAATCGTCTTGAGATCGCCGTATTGGCCGAGTGCGACTCTACCAATACCGTGCTGATGGCACGCGCCGAAAATGGTGCTCCGTCCGGCACCGTGCTGATTACCGCGCACCAAACTGCGGGACGCGGCCGGCGTGGCCGCCGCTGGATTTCCGCCCCGGGCGACAGCCTGACGTTTTCGCTGCTATGGCGCTTCCCGGTACCCACCAACCCCGCCGGGCTATCGCTGGCCGTAGGGTTGGCCATTGCCCGCGCGATTACCAAAATACACAACACGCCGGCCAATCCGCCGGCATCACGCCGCCCGGTGCACCTCAAATGGCCCAACGATATTCTGCTGGACGGCAAGAAGCTCGGTGGAATTCTTGTTGAACTGGTGCCTGGCACTTTTCCTAGTACTTCTCTTAGTACCTCCGTTACCGCCAGCGCCCCCAGCGCGGCGGTCATCGGCATTGGCATCAATTTGCGTTTGCCGGAAGCCATGCCACCGGATATCCGCGCATCGGCAACCGCGCTGGCTGTTGACGATGCCACCCACCTGCTGGCCGCCGCCCTGATCGAATTGCTGGCCGTTCTGGATCAATTTGAGCAGAATGGGTTTGTGTCGATGCGTGATGACTGGTCGGCGCTCCATGCCCATCAGAATGCCCCCGTTTGCTTGCTGTCAGATTTTGCGCCGCCGCGTGAAGGCCTTTGTCGTGGCGTCGATGTCGACGGCGCACTACTGCTGGAGGTGAATGGACGCATCGAACGTGTGCTTTCCGGTGAAATCTCACTGCGGGGCGCTGCATGATTCTTTGTCTTGATGCGGGAAATTCGCGACTCAAATATGGGTTCCACGAGACGGCGGGTGGCTGGTTGTTGCGCGGAGCGATCACCTACGACGAACTCGATCAACTGAGCTGCGAACGCTCCCGGCAGCCCGACCGCATGATTGCCTGTAACGTCGCGGGCGAACGCGGCCGTCAGTGCATCGATGTGCTTGCACGCACGTTCGCACTGGAGACTACGTGGATCGCCAGCACGGCCTTCGCCTGCGGCGTCACCAATCACTACCAGCAACCGGCGCAGCTTGGCGCTGATCGCTGGGCAGCGCTGATTGGCGCCCGTGCGCTGCATGAACAGGCTGCTGTCGTTGTGATGGCCGGCACCGCCACCACCGTGGATGCGCTGGAT
>CAJAWW010000130.1 GCA_903946745.1 uncultured beta proteobacterium | reverse complement strand
CGCATTTCACGATGGCGAAGAAATCGGTCCCCGAATGCTTGCTCGTATCGCCAAGCACACTGGCATTACTCCCGGCGACTTGTAGGCCTGTCGGTATCCCCGGCGCCGCCGAACCCGGCGGTCGACCCCGTTTGACAAATCGCGCCCCTATGGAGCCACCGAATCGCGGCCTGTCAATCAGCATCCAATACTTTCCACCTTTCAGCGTCCAATATTTTCCACTTTCTCGGTTTGCTGAGACCGGCCTTTGCGCTGCTTGAACCGGTATGAGTCGTTGCCTGTTTCCAGAATGTCGCAGTGATGCGTGACTCGATCCAATAGTGCGGTGGTCATTTTGGCATCGCCAAATACCTGAACCCATTCGCCAAACGACAGATTGGTCGTGATGATCAACGACGTTTTTTCATAGAGCTGGCTGATGAGGTGAAACAGCAGCGCACCGCTGGATGCCGGAAATGGCAGATAGCCCAGTTCATCCAGAATGACCGCATCCACCAGGCAGAGTTGCTTGGCCAGATTGCCGACCTTGCCCAGCGCCTTTTCCCGCTCAAGCAGATTGACCAGATCGACCGCATTGAAGAAACGCACGCGCTTGGATTGATGGATCGCTGCCACGCCGATCGCCGTGGCCAGATGGGTTTTCCCCGTCCCTGTTCCGCCGACCAGAATCAGGTTATGGGCCGTTTCCATAAACGCGGCCGTGGCTAACTGTTCAACGACGGTTTGCAACAGCGGCGTTTCTGCCCAGTCGATGCCGAGCAGATCACGATGAATCGGGAAGCGGGCAGATTTGAGCTGGTAGCGCAAACTCTTGAGCTGACGATCCGTTTGCTCGGCCGTAATCAGGCGCTCCATCCAGGTTTCAGGACGGTGCGTTTGTCGCGGCTTCTCCGCCTGCAATTCGGTCCATGCTGCCGCCATGCCATAGAGGTGAAGCGCCTTCAAGCTGGTTATATGATCAATGGACATTGGCAGACCCCAGCAAGTAATCGTACCGATGGCAATTGGCCAATGGCTCCATCGCCAGGGCAATCCCGTCAGGCACGGCAATCGCGGCGGCGGGCAGGTGCGGCGCAATCAGTCTGCGTAATTCATTCATCACGATGGGCGCACTGACGATGCCCCCTTCCAGTGTCAGCTCACAGGCGACCGTCAGCGCATCCAGACCGGCTTCACCGGCGAGCATCAATAATTCAACGAAGGCACGGTCACCTTTGGCCTGCTTCAGAATCCGGTCGCGCACGAGTTGAATCGGTTTGGGCAGATCCCATGCAACGAAAGGCGCACCGTTGCGCAGTGCGCCGGGCTTCTTCTCCAATACGGGTAGATAGTGCCAAGGATCGCAGATCAATTGGTCGCGTCCAAATATCCGGGGATGCGCGGCGATGATTTCACCATGCGCGACGACGCAAATTTGATCCGCCGTTTTGCGCACTGAGACAGCACAGCCGGCGGCACTGGCGGGGACGCTGTAACGATTCCGGTCAACCCGCACCAAGCAGGTAGAGGAGACGCGCATCATGTCCTCGACATAGCCATCAAAGCGAGCCGTGATCGGACGCAGCAGCGGCTGCTCATCGGCGAAGCAGGCGGCAATGGTGCGTTGACTTTGCGTCGGATGGCTACGCTGCGCCAATTCCTTGCAACGCGTCGCCAGCCAGTCATTGAGTTCAACGAACGAGGCGAATCGGGCCAGCGGCGTAAACAGCCATTCGCGGACATTGCCGACCTGATTCTCGACTTGCCCCTTCTCCCAGCCCGAGGCCGGGGTACAGGCGACTGGCTCGAACAGATAATGATTGGCCAGGCACAAGAAACGCCGGTTGAATTTACGCTCCTTGCCAGTGAAGACGGCTTCCACGACGGTCTTGAGATTGTCGTAGATGAGGCGCGCCGGGACGCCGCCGAAGAAGGCGAAGGCGCGATTGTGCGCCTCCAGAACCATCTCCTGCGTCTCTCTCGGATAAGCGACGACGAACATCTGCCGACTGTAGGCCAGACGGAAATGCGCGACTTTGATGGTTTGCAGCATGCCGCCCAGTTCCACTTGCTCGTGGCTCCAGTCGAATTGGCAGGCATCGCCAGCGACAAACAACAGCGGCACAAACGCCTCTGTCAGCTTGGGACCCTGGTGGAGGGACTTCCAGCGCTTCACGAATCGCTGCACGCTGTCATAAGCGCCGCCGTAGCCGATTTCCTGCAAACCTTCGAATAGCCGATGGGCAGTTCGGCGGCGAGGCTTAGCCAATTGCAACTCGTCTTCCAGCCATCGCGTGAGCTGGCCTGCAAATTCGCCAAGCATTGGGGCTATTGGTTGAACCCGTTCATATTTGGACTCTTCGACTGTAGTGAGATGTTTGCGGACCGTCGGTCGAGACAGCCCCATTTCCCGGGCAATGGCCGAAATCGTCTGTTTTTGCACCAAATGCCGCCGGCGTATTTCGTAAATGATGTCCATGTAAAACACTCCAGATACCCCCGGCCAAAATACCGGATGGTTACATACTGGGGTGGAAACTATTGGACGCTGTTTCCACCCCTAACTGGAAAGTTTTGCACGCTGTTTGACAGTGTAGATCACCTTGCGGAT
>CAJAWW010000129.1 GCA_903946745.1 uncultured beta proteobacterium | reverse complement strand
GGTGAAACTGCACGCCGACGAACCACGGGTGAAGGCTTTCCGGCAGTGCCATCATCTCGGGCAGGTTGTCAGTCGGCGTGCGCGCGCTAATCACCAGCCCGGCCGCTGCAAGACGCGGCACATCGGCGTGATTGACCTCATAGCGATGGCGATGCCGTTCATTTACCTCAGTGCCATAAATGGCGGCAGCACGGGTGCCGGCGGTAACCGGGCAGCGTTGTGCCCCCAGCCGCATGGTGCCACCGAGATTGGAACTGGCATCGCGTTTTTCGATACAGCCCTCGCGGTCGAGCCATTCGGTAATCAGCGCCACCACCGGGTGCGGGGTGTCCGGATCAAGTTCGGTGCTGTGCGCACCCGTCAACCCGGCGACATTACGCGCAAATTCGATCACGGCCAACTGCATGCCAAGACAGATGCCAAGATAAGGCACCTTGTTTTCGCGCGCATAACGGATCGCGGCAATCTTGCCTTCGGTGCCACGACGTCCAAAGCCACCGGGAACGAGGATGGCATCTACCGCCGCCAGTGCTGCACAGCCATTCTTTTCCAGTTCCTCGGAATCGATGTAATGAATATTGACCTTGCTCTGGCTGTGAATGCCGGCATGCGTCAGGGATTCGGTGAGTGACTTGTAGGATTCGGTGAGGTCGACATACTTGCCGACAAAAGCAATATTCACCTCGTGTTGCGGATGCTCCAGCGCATCAATCAGGTTGTTCCACACCCGCAAATCAGCCGCACGGGCGAGGATGCCCAGTTTGTGACAAACGATCTCGTCAAGCATCTGGTCGTGCAACATGGCCGGAATTTTGTAGATCGAATCGGCATCAAGTGCTGAAATCACCGCCTCGGATTGAACATTGGTGAACAGCGCGATTTTGCGCTTCTCTTCCGGTGGCACCGGGCGATCTGCGCGGCACAACAGAATGTCGGGCTGAATACCGATCTCGCGCAGTTCTTTCACCGAATGCTGCGTCGGTTTGGTTTTCAACTCGCCGGCGGTGGGAATGTAGGGCAACAGCGTGAGGTGAATGTAGCAGGCGTTCTGCCGGCCTTCCTCGAAACCCATCTGGCGGATCGCCTCCAGAAACGGCAGCGACTCGATGTCACCCACGGTGCCGCCCACCTCGACGATGGCGACATCGGCACCTTCGGCACCGCGCTTGATATACAGCTTGATCTCGTCGGTGATGTGCGGGATCACCTGCACCGTTTTACCCAGATATTCGCCGCGCCGTTCCTTCTTGATGACCGACTCGTAGATCTGGCCGGTCGTGAAGTTGTTGCGCCGCCCCATCTTGGCGCTGGTAAAACGCTCGTAATGACCAAGATCAAGGTCGGTCTCGGCACCGTCTTCGGTCACGAACACCTCGCCATGCTGAAACGGCGACATGGTGCCCGGATCAACGTTGATGTAGGGATCGAGCTTGATGTGGGTAACGCGGATACCGCGTGACTCGAGAATGGCGCCAAGACTGGCGGCGGCGATGCCCTTGCCCAGACTGGACACGACACCACCCGTTACGAAAACATATTTGGCCATGAATGACGCTGCAATTGCGGCGGCTGCGTGAAATTTGAATGATAGCGGAAAACTTTGTACTTGAAGAAAACCCGCGCCAAATGGACGTTCCGACGCGATGGTTGCATCTCAATCAATCGTTAATGACGAATATCGGGGCCGCGACGCGGTTTGACTTTCGTGCTCTCCTTCGTGCTCTCCTTCACCTTCGTCGTACGCAGGCTCAGCCGATCGACCAATGCAGCCAGATTACCCAAGGAAAGCAAATGCGCGTAAATCATCTTCAGCGCGCCACTGGCGAACAGTTCCTGAATGGTCTCGGATGGCAGGGCGCGCAGCCGGGTTTCATCAACCACATGCAAACCGTTAAGCCGAAACTGGCTGCCGTCATTCAATTGCGCGACCGAATCGGCCTGTCGCAACAAACCAAGTTGATCGAGTCGCTGCACGAATTGTTCAGTGGCTAGTGCCGCCTGATGAAACTCGTTGAGAAATTGCATCGCATGTTCAAGTTGCGCCGTTGGCTTGCCGTCGACAAAAAGCGCCTCTCCTTCCATTGGGTCAAAGCAGGGAGATGCCTCATCGATACAGACCAGCACTTCTCCACCCGTACCGTTGCCGGGCACAAACGGATAGCGACGGACAAAGGCCGGGATATAGCGCGCAGACCACTTGCCCATGGCGTCCACAAATAAATTCTCACTCTCGCGCAAGCCCAGCAAGGCAATCGGCGCTAACCCTGCAGCGGTGCGCGTAAAAATGATCGGGTACTCCTGCGCGCACTCAAAAAACTCAGACCCCAGCAGGGGAACTGAGTTGATCGCCGCGGCATAAGCATGGCTGGTCGCACCCCGAACCCGCAAGCCGGCGTGGGTTTTGTCGTTAAGCGGCACCACCCGTTTGTAGAACAATGCTTCGGACATCTGAAATCTCCCTGAATCGCTCCGCTGGCGAGGGCCGAAGCCTACCATGCACAGGGAGCGCCTAGAGCGGCAGGTATAATGTTCGGCTTTCTCTTTGCAGGAATCATCATGGAAGCCGAACGCGTCAATGCCGTTGAAAATCGTATCGTCGACCTTGCGGGTCGTGGCGATCAACTTCGGAGGTATCTTTGACTTCGATGGCAAAGCAGAAAAACTCGCCGAACTGAACCAACGGCTCGAAGACCCCAAAATATGGGATAACGCCGAGCGCGCACAAGCGCTGGGCAAGGAAAAAAAGCTCCTCGAAATCATTGTCACCACGCTGGAAGGCGTCAGCCGGCAACTCGGCGAAGCGCGCGAACTGTTTGATCTCGCCAAAGACGAAGACGACGAAGACACCATGGTCGCCGTCGAAGCCGATCTCGGCAGCGTCGAAAAACAGGTGGCTGACCTCGAATTTCGCCGCATGTTCGCCAACCCGGCCGACCCCAACAATTGTTTCATCGACATCCAGGCTGGCGCCGGCGGCACCGAAGCCTGCGACTGGGCCAGCATGCTGCTGCGCCAATACCTTAAATACTGCGAGAAAAAAGGCTTCAAAACCGAGTTGCTGGAACAGACCGACGGCGATGTGGCCGGTATCCGCAGCGCCTCGATCAAGGTCGAGGGCGACTACGCTTATGGTTTTTTACGCACCGAAACCGGCGTGCATCGACTGGTGCGTAAATCACCCTTCGATTCGTCGGGCGGTCGCCACACCTCGTTTGCCAGCCTGTATGTGTACCCCGAAATCGATGACTCCATCGAGATCGACATCAACCCGGCCGACCTGCGCGTCGACACCTTCCGCGCCTCCGGTGCCGGCGGCCAGCACATCAACAAAACCGACTCGGCGATCCGCATCACGCACATGCCCAGCGGCATTGTCGTGCAATGCCAGAACGACCGCTCGCAACACCGCAACCGCGCCGAAGCCATGACCATGCTGAAGTCGCGGCTCTACGAAGCCGAGATGCGCAAGCGTCAGGCCGAAGCCGACATACTCGAAGCCGGTAAAACCGACGTCGGCTGGGGCCACCAGATCCGCAGTTATGTGCTCGACAACTCGCGCATCAAGGATCTGCGTACCAATATCGAAATCTCCGCGACCCAGAAAGTGCTCGACGGCGATCTTGATGTGTTCATCGAGGCCAGTTTAAAGCAGGGCGTGTAGCTGACGCACCGCCCGATGGCAAACCCGACGGCAAGCCTATCCTCCCCAGCCGCCAGCGACGCCGGCGAACGGCTTGCCGCCTATCTTGCGCCGCAAATTGTCGCGGAAGACCTGCCGGGGCTTTATCCGCTGCTGGCGGCCAAACCGCTGCTCACGGCCTTCAGCGCACTGTTTCACGGTAGCGAGGCGGCCGTGCCGACGCACCGCGCTGGAGTCAACGCGAGATTGACGCCCACTTTGCCTATCTCGACACCACCAAGCTCGATACCATCGTCAAGCGCCTCACCGAATTCGATCTACTGCTGTGGGAGGGCGAAGATCGCACCTATCGCGTGTCATCGCAAGGGCACAGCGCGCTGGCCGCGCTGGCCGCACTCATGCAGTTTGCCGAGGGCGATGAAGCCGGGCTGGGTTTTATCGAGCGCCGCAACAAGATCATTTACGAAGGCGCATTG
>CAJAWW010000128.1 GCA_903946745.1 uncultured beta proteobacterium | reverse complement strand
GCCAGCGGTGCCGAAGCGCTGCAGATGCTGCAGACTCGTGAGGTGCCGGTGGTTCTGTCGGACCACCGCATGCCGGGCATGTCCGGCGTCGAGTTCCTGACCCAGGTCCGTGCGCTATGGCCGGACAGCGTGCGCATGGTGTTGAGCGGTTACGCCGACATCGAGGCGATCACCAATGCCGTGAATCACGGCAACATCTACAAGTTTCTCAATAAGCCCTGGGATAGCGCAGAACTGCGCGCGACCCTCGCCGAGGCCTTTGCCCAGCATGAGTTGATGCAGCAAAGCGCGCAGTTCGCGCGCATTTTCGAGCACAGCGGCGAGGGCATTTTTATTGTCGCCCACGATGGGGCCATTGTTCGTGTCAACCCCGCGTTTTCGGCGATGACCGGATATACCCTCGAGGAAGCGTGCAGCCAGCGTTACGAGGCATTGCTGGCCGGCGGAACCGATCCGCTATCGTTTGCCGAGGTCACGGGACATGTCGGGCGAGATAACGTGTGGTCTGGTGAAGTGTGGGCGCGGCGCAATACGGATGAAATGTTTCCGCTGGCGCTGACCCTGTCGGCGATCCGCGATGCCAATGGTCAGATTTCACAGTATGTCGGCCTTTGCGTCGACATCACCGAGCGCAAGCAGCGCGACATTGCGCTGATCGAGAGCGAAAAGCGCTTCCGTGATTTCATGGAGTTCGCGCCGATCGGGATGGTGATCGTTGCGCTCGACGGCCATTTGCTGAAGGTCAATCAGGCGTTGTGCCGCATTCTCGGTTACGGGCGCGAGGAACTTGAAGTGCTCAACTTCGAGGACATCACCCATCCCGATGATCTGGCCGCCGACATCGCGCTGCGACGGCGCCTGCTGGCCGGAGAGCTTGCCTCATGGCAGTCCGAAAAGCGCTACCTGAAGAAAGATGGCAGCCTGCTCTGGGTGCAGTTGACCGCTTCGGTGCTGCGCGACACGCAGGGCTTGCCGCAGTGCTTTGACGTGCAAATCGAGGACATCAGCGCGCGCAAGCGCGATCAGGAGCACATTCGCCAGCTTGCCTATTTCGATGCGCTGACCGGGTTGCCCAATCGTCGTCTGATGCAGGATCGTCTCGATCAGGCGCTGGCTCAGGCGCGGCGCAACGAGCGGCTGGTGGCGGTGGCGTTTCTTGATCTCGACCACTTCAAGCAGGTCAATGACGTGCATGGACATGATGTCGGCGACGAGTTGCTGAAGCTTGCCGCCGAGCGGCTGCTTTCCTGTGTGCGCAGCGGCGACACCGTGGCACGTCAGGGGGGTGACGAATTTATCGTCATCCTCGTCGAAATCGGCGATGCGCAGGGCGTTGAGCGGGTTGCCGGCAAGATCGTGCAGGCACTGGCCCGACCGTTTGAACTGCCGATCCGCGGTATCGTTATCGACAGCATTACGACCAGCGTCGGTTTGGCGGTTTTTCCGACGCACGGCTTGGATCCGCAGGCATTGATGAAGAGGGCCGACCTCGCTATGTACGCGGCCAAGGAAGGCGGGCGCAATGGCTTCCGGCTGTATGGGCCGGAAATGGATCAGTAGGGCGGGCTGCCAAAGCCGGGTGCAAATGAAAGATATGGAGCCCCTCTCCCCTTGCGGGAGAGGGGTTGGGGAGAGGGGGTGGGGAATGGAACAGCGCGAATTTGCCAGACAGTTGCGTCAGCACATGACCGAGAGTGAAAACAAGTTGTGGCGGCACTTGCGTGCCCGTCGACTGGGTGGTGAGAAGTTCAGGCGCCAGCAACCGATTGGTCCTTATGTGGTTGATTTTGTGCACTTTGGTGCACGTTTAATCGTAGAAGCTGATGGTGGTCAGCATAACGGAGCGTTACGCGATGAGCGTCGAGATGCTTGGTTGCAGGCGCAAGGATTCAAAGTGATGCGGTTCTGGAATAACGAAATCATGAACAATCTGGAGGGCGTGCTGTCGCGTGTCATGGCGGAGGTCACTGAATGCCCCCTCTCCCCCAGCCCCTCTCCCGCAAGGGGAGAGGGGTGACGTGTTGTCTGCACGTCCCTTTTGTTTGCACGCCGCAAAGCTGGCACCCCTTGCGGCGTGTGGATGATGACGTAAAATTGTTTTACAGAATTTGAACCGGACCGGATTTCGCCATGACCGCCACCAACCCCGCAACAGCCATTGAACATTCGGTGCTCGTCGTCGACGATGAGCAGAGCATCGTGAATGCCTTGCGGCGCGAATTGTCGACACCGCCGCTGGGGCGTTATCGCTACGCGGTCGAAGGCTTTACCGATCCGCTGGCGGCGCTGGATCGGGCGAAAGAAAAAGAATTCGAGGTCGTCATTACCGACTTTCGCATGCCCGGCATGGATGGGCTGGCATTTCTCAAGGAACTGCACGCCATTCAGCCCGAATGCGCGCGGCTCGTGCTATCCGGCCAGACGGATATGGAATCGCTGATCCACATGATTAACGAAACCCATATCTACCGTTTCATTCCCAAGCCGTGGAGCAGTTATTTTCTCAAGAGTTCGCTGGCGCAGGCGGTCGAGTTTCGCCGCGTTGCCGTCGAGAACCGGCGCTTGGCGCGCACCTTGCGCCTGCAGGGGATTGATCTGCCGCTGGACGCCATCAACACGGTCGACCAGATTCTGGTGGTCGATGACGACATTGGCGTCGCCCACGCCGTGGCGCGTGACCTCAAGCACCACACGCGGCTCGACGACGTGTTTTCCGCGTTGCGCTCGGAAACCCAGCATCACCGTGCGGCCGAACTGGATGTGAGCCGCATCAGCGTGCAGGTCACCGATTCGCCGATCCATGCGCTGAAAATGATGGATGACATGACCTTTTCCTGCGTCATCTCCGATTATCTGATGCCGGACATGGATGGCGCCAAGCTGCTGGAAGCGGTTGCCGAAAAGCAGCCCGAATGCGCGCTCATCATGCTCTCCGGCGAGGCCAATATGGACAACGTGGTGTTCGCCCTCGATCTTGCCCATATCCACAGCTTTATCGCCAAGCCATGGGTCGATTTCGAGTTGCGTGCCGCCGTGGCGCAGGCGCTGACGCGGCGTCGGCTGGAGCTGGAAAACGCCGTGCTGGCCGAAATGTGCCGTGCGCGCGATCTGGATATCGCCGACGACTGAGCCGCGCCAAAAAGTCGACGCTGAAACTACGGCAATGCTTGGGCCGCAGACGACGCGTCGAAGTCACTGGAACCGTATTCACGCGCGTCTGCGGCGGGGAACAGGTATTCCAGTTCCGCCAGCGAATCATCGACTGAATACGGCAGTGCCTTGGCGAACAGATCGAGGAACACCACGGCGTTGACCGGGGCATCATTGGTCGCGACGTCCTTGAGTCGCTCGGCCATGCACAGGTTGATCTCATGCAGCCGCTGGTAGCGCCGGCGCAGTTCATCCAGGGTGAGGTCGGCCGGGAGACCGTTGCGCTGGCGGAAGTATTGTTCCAGCAGAAACATTGAGACAGCCCGATAAATGGTCTCCTCCTCGGTCGCCAGCGGCAGGTGGAAGCGTGCCATCGGCCGCAGCCACGCCACATCCGGGCAGGCGCAGGTGGCAATCATCAGCCCCATCAGCGCGCTGATGCCGCGTTGTGCCGACACGGCGGCGCGGGTTTCGCGT
>CAJAWW010000127.1 GCA_903946745.1 uncultured beta proteobacterium | reverse complement strand
GACCTGCGTGGCGTCATGAGTGTCCGTCTGCCGGTTGAAGCGCTGCGCGACCGTGAGTATGCGGCTTGGTACCGCGAGTTTTTCATGCGCCTCGCTGGCTATGCCTTACTGCTGCTGCTCATGGGGTTCCTGCTCAATCGAACTGTCGTGACGCGTCTGGCGCGACTGCAATATATGGCCGACCGTTTTGGTGCGGGCGACCTGACTGCCCGCAGCCATGAAGCCGGGCATGACGAAATTGGCGCACTGGCCAGCGCGTTCAACCAGATGGGCGACGGAATTAAGCACCGCATCGGGGAATTGCATGCAAGCCGCGAGCGTTTCCGAGCGTTGATTGAAGGCACCTCAGATGCCATTTACATCAAAGACGCGCAAGGCTGTTATGTGCTTGCCAACGGCGCGACAGAACGTTTTGTCGGGAAACCTGCCGAAGCGATCATCGGCCGCGACGACAGCGCGCTGTTTTCGGCGGCGGAGGCGAGCGTGTTGATGGCGTCGGATCGTCAAATCATGGACGGCGGCCGGGTGGTCACCCTTGAGGAAAATCTGACCGTGGCAAATGGCTGCCGGTCAGTCTTTCATACCACCAAGGGCCCGCTGCACGATGAGGCTGGGCGCGTGGTTGGCCTGTTTGGCGTTGCCCGCGATGTCACCGAGCGCAAGCAAATTGAACAGGCGCTGGTTGAAAGCGAAGATCGATTCCGGCAGATTTCAAGCATCGTCAGCGACCTGTTTTATGCGTGTCAGCGCGGCAATGATGGTCACTTTCGCATCGACTGGCTCGGTGGTGATTCGATGCGTTTGTTTGGTATCGAGCTCGACGAGCTGAAGTCGCTCGGTTGTTGGCGGAACCTTGTTGTGAGCGATGATCAACCGTTATTCCACGAAAAAATTACCGAGTTGCAACCCGGCCAGAGCAGTGACGCCATCTTCCGCGTATTGCATCGCGACGGCGCTGTGCGTTACCTACGCAGTTTTGCCCGGGTGGAGCCAGACCCGTCGGGCGGTGACCAACATCGCTTATACGGTGCGGTGCAGGATTTCACTGAGCGCGCCGAGTTGATGCAGCGTTTTGAGCGGCAGGCGCATCGGGATTTTCTGACCGATCTGATCAATCGCGGCCACTTTCTTGAACTCGCCGAAAAAGAACTGGCGCGCGTGCGTCGCTATGGTGGAGCGCTGTCGATCGCGATGATTGACCTCGATCACTTCAAGCAGGTCAATGATACCTATGGCCATGCGACCGGCGATCAGGTGCTGAAGGCGTTTGCAACCGTGGGTCAGCGTGTGTTGCGAGAGTCCGATCTGCTGGGGCGCATGGGCGGTGAGGAATTTGCGATTCTGTTTCCGGAAACGTCAGCCCAACAGGCGTTCGACGTTGCTGATCGCTTGCGCGAAGCCGTCGCCGCCACCGATATCCCGTCACTGCAGGGTGCGTCGATCCGCATTACGGTGTCGATCGGAATCGCCTCCATGATTGATGCAAAAACCAGCGTCGATCAGCTGTTGAATCTTGCCGACGGCGCGCTGTATCAG
>CAJAWW010000126.1 GCA_903946745.1 uncultured beta proteobacterium | reverse complement strand
CCAGCGGCATCTGCCACCAGAGCAAGCCGAGCAGACCCGTCACCACCGACGCCACCGCCGTGCCGATGGCACCGACGGCCAGCCCGATGGCAGCAAAAATGCCAACGAACTTGCCGACATCCACGGGCGTGGGGGGGGTGGCGGGCGCGACGGGTAAAGAAGATGCGGATTTCACCGTAGTCTGGGCGGCGACTTTTTTGCCCGTAGCCGCAGCCGTCTCGGCGAGCCGGCCTTCAACCGCCGTCGCCTTGCTCGCCGCAAGCTTTTGCAACTGCTCGGCCACCATGCGAGCCAGGCGTTTGTAGGGCGACCAGAAGGCCTGACGCAAGCTGATCGGATGATCGATTATTTTCGTAATCGTTGCATCCCAGTCGCGCCCCTGACGGTCGTAGAACACGCCATTGCGCCCGGTCATCAACTGGTCGGCGTCGCCTGCGGTGAAGGCTGCGGCGATGGTTTGCTTTTCACCGGCGCGAACGCAATCGCAGTAAACCAGACACATGCGCGAGAGCGTCGCCAGCGCGCCGTGCCGGCCGGCATCGCTGACGGCCACCACCAGTTCGGCCGAGCGGCCATCGAGATACAGGGTGCCGATCTGGAAAATGGCCTTGCCCTGACGGGTGTAGAAATCGCGGAAGGCAACGAAGTTATTGGCCAGCGGCAAGAGGTCACGCACGTAGTGGGCGAGGCGCTCCAGATCGCGCACTGCCTCGGCCTGGGGCGGCAGGCCTTCCGGTTTGGCGAACTGCCATGCGCTGAAGGGAGCGAGTTGCGCCTGCACGTCCTGCCATTCGGTTTCGCTGAGTGAATCGCGGACACCGAGCAGCGGCGTCACCACGGTCTCACGAAAAACGGCGATACGTGCCGCCCACGCCGGATTGATGCCGGTGATCAAAGACGCGATTCCGCGAGCGTCAATTTTGGCCAGCGGCAGCGCGGCAATGTCCGCGTGATCGTTGGATAGCGTACCGCCGCCCAGCGCCTTGAGTGCATCGTCCGAGGCGTTCATCACCTCAGTGGCGCGCGCGTCAAAAGCCGCCAGATGACAACGGGCATAGAAATCATCGAGTTTGGGTTTGACGTCTGCCAGTGCGATGCAGGCGGCTTCGGTGGCATCGCCCAATGGCCTGGCCTCCGCTCCGGAAGCTTCCCACGCCGCCAGCGCCCGCGCCGCATATTCGGCTTCGGCGGCACTCGCCAGCGCCGTGCTCACCAGCGTTTCGCCGGCTGGCAGCAAACCCTGCGCGGCTGCCAGAATCGCTTCGTCCTTGATGGCAGCAAGCGGCACGCCGGTCAGTTTTTGTTCCAGCACCGCGCTGTCATTGAGCCGCTCGGCCGCCCAGTCGATGGCGGCGAGCAACTCCGGCGCACGAATGCGGCCGTCGCCGTCAACATCAATCAGCGCCAGCGTGCGGGCATCAAACTCGATCCCCGCCGTCGGGCAAGCCAGCGCTACCCACAATTTCTGGTCGAGATTTTTAAGGTTCAGCAAGTCGGCGGCGCTGTCGATACGCACCTGATCGAAGCCACCGGCACGGAAGAATTTCCAGTGATGGGTCATGTCAAAATCCTTTATTAACCACGGGGGGCACGGGGCACACGGGGAAAACCTTGAAACTTGCTTTTGACGTTCCCCGTGTGCCCCGTGACCCCCGTGGTAAACCGTCTTTCTTCCTCACGCAAAATCCCCCACAAACGGATTGTGCTGTCGCTCTTCACCAAAGGTCGACATGGGGCCGTGGCCGGGGATGAAACTGACGTCATTGCCCAGCGGCCAGAGTTTGTTGTGGATGGCATCGATCAAGGTCTGATGATCGCCGCGCGGGAAATCGGTACGCCCGATGCTGCCGGCGAAGAGCACGTCACCAACAATCGCGAGCTTGGTCGCTGCGTGAAAAAAGCAGACATGGCCGGGCGTGTGGCCGGGGGTAAATAGCACCTGCAACGTCTCGTTG
>CAJAWW010000125.1 GCA_903946745.1 uncultured beta proteobacterium | reverse complement strand
GCCGAACAGGCGATGTAGTTCGCGTTCGATTTCGATGAAGCGGGCGCGCAAACGTCCGATCTGATCGCGAATTCGCGCCAGGCGATCATTTTCTGCGGGCGGTGTGGTGCGTGAGGGCGCAGCGCTGACCGATGCGTTGGCGCCGGCTGTGTCGTTGTGGCGACCTTCTTCCCACAGCGTGACCACCTCGCGCAGTGCCGCCTGATCGCCGGCGCGATAGGCGCGGTTGGCCTCCGACATCAATTGGGTGCGCCAGGCACGGTCGGCTTCATCTGCCGCGCGATCGGGGTGGATTTTTTGTGCAATCTGGCGAAATAGACGTTTGACATCCACATTGGGGCGAAATGTTGTCGGTTCATCGGCGGCGGCGTGGGTGAAGCGCTGGCCTTCACGGGCGGATTGTTCGGCTTTTTTGCGCTTGGTTTCGCCTTGGTGGCGCAGTTCGCGATCATCGGGTGCCTGATTCGCCTGTTGTTCCGCCAGCATTGCCTGCAGAGCGTCGAGCTCGACCATGCGGCGGCCCACCAGTTGGTAATAGCGGCGCGTGAAGTCGGCCACCTCACCTTGTGCGGTGGCCAGTTCGAGCTCGAGTTCGGCCACATCCTGCGTTAATTGCGCCAGCTCCATTTGCAGGCGTACGGATTCGTCGGCCGGTGTCAGGGCGCGGTTGCGCGGAGTTTCGGCGCGCGCTCCGATGCGCAAGAGGCTGCCCGGCGGAGCAAGGAGTTCCGGCGGGGCGTCGCAGCGGTAGAGCAGGGTGATGTCGGTTGTTTTTTGCTGCAGTGTTCGGTACGCAGCGATCGGCAGGATGCGCGCCGGGAACAGTTCGGCAATCTGTGCCGGCCAGTCGCTGCGGTCATTGCGGGCGAGCCACTGCTGGGCGTCTTCCCATAAGGGCTGATTGGCGGTAATGCGCGCTTGCTGACGTTGCCAGGCCGCGGCTTGTTCTTCGTTAGCGTCTCTTGAGAGTCGACTTTTCATCAGCGACAGCGTGGCGCGCAGCGCAATCCGGGCGGCGAAGTCAGCACCGGGGATGACCAGGCATAGCGGACGTAACGACAGATCGAGTGCATTTGAGATTTCCGGCAACGGCTCGTCGTCCGGCACCAGAATTACCAGCGTGCGCCCCTGCGCCAGTGCCAGCGCGGCGAATGCGGCGAGCACGAACAGCGATTGCTGCGGCAGCGGTTCTTCCAGTGGCATGGTAGCCGCCGACGCCGCAGCGAGGCGGGCGAACCAAGTGGCCGCAATAAGTTCCGGACTGGCAGCAGTTTTTTGCAGGGAGTCGATCACGCGGCTAGTTTACGGTGCTGATTTGTGCTTTAGCGAAGCGATCAAACGGGTTTTTACAAGTCGTTTCGAGCGGTTTTCATCGTGTTTTTGTATTGCCGAATCGGGTCGTAGCGGCTAAAGTGCTGGCTTCCCTGCTTTTCCGGAGTCGCCCCCCGTGTTTTCAATCATCCAAGCTGCTGGCTGGCCGATCTGGCCACTGTTGTTCGCCTCGATCGTTGCCGTTGCGCTGATTCTCGAACGTGCTGCCGCGCTGCGTCGTCCCAAGGTTGTCCCGGCCGGGCTGTTGCAATCGACCATTGCCGAGTACCGCCAAAGTGGTGTCACCGACGCGCTGTTGGCGCGACTGGATGCGCACTCGCCCACCGGAAGACTATTTGCCGCCGGGTTGCGTAACGTCAAGGGTTCCCGTGATGTGATGAAAGAGGGGCTTGAAGAAGCCGGTCGCGCCGTGGGGCACGAACTGGAACGCTTCCTGACCACGCTGGGCACGATTGCGTCGGTAGCACCGTTGATGGGATTGTTTGGCACGGTGGTCGGGATGATCGAGATTTTCGGTTCCTCAACCGCGACCGGCAACAACCCACAGGCATTGGCGCACGGTATTTCGGTCGCCCTCTACAACACCGGTTTTGGTTTGATTGTCGCTATTCCGGCCTTGATTGCCTACCGGCATTTCCGTGCCACGGTGGATAGCTTGCTCGTCGATATGGAGCAGGAAGCCATTCGTCTGGTCGACATCATTCATGGCGAACGCAAGTAAGGAGCCGACGCCATGAATTTTCAGCGCGGCCGCCGGCGTGAAGACCCCGAGATCAATCTGATTCCCATGATCGATGTGTTGCTAGTGGTGCTGATTTTTTTGATGGTGACCACAACCTATTCAAAATTTGCCGGGCTGGAAATCAATCTGCCGACGGCGGATGCCCAGCAAAACAAGGATCAGCCCAGCGAGATCAATGTCGTCGTGACGGCAACCGGTGAGGTTGTGGTGAACAAAGTGGGCGTGGGTGCGCGTGATGTCGAATCCATTTCCGCAGCACTCAAGCGTTCGGCCGGGTCGGGCAAGGAGCCGGTGGTGATTATCAACGCCGATGCCAAAGCGGCCCACCAGAGTGTGATCGATGTCATGCAGGCGGCACAGCAGGCCGGGCTCACACACATTTCCTTTGCCACCCAGCAAACCCCGCGCTGATTTTTCTGCGAGCTGGCGCAGTCGCGGGGCGCTGGCCTGCGCACTCTATCCGTTGTCGTTGCTCTTCGCTGCGTGCGTCGCGCTGCGGCGTCTGGCTTATCGTTATGGATGGCTGCACAGCGAGCGGCTGCCGGTGCCGGTGGTGGTGGTCGGCAACATTACGGTCGGCGGTGCCGGCAAAACGCCTTTGGTCATTCATCTGGCGCAAGCCTTGCGGCATGGTGGGCGACACCCCGGCATTGTCAGTCGCGGCTATGCGGGCAATGCCGATGAAATCGTTGCGGTGACCGAAGACAGCGATCCGGCGCAGGTGGGCGATGAGCCAATTTTGCTGGCACGGCGCGCGGGGTGCCCGGTGTTTGTCGGGCGCAACCGTGCTGCCGCAGCACGGGTCATGCTGGCCGCGCATCCTGACATCAATCTGATTCTTGCCGACGACGGCTTGCAGCACTATCGTCTGGCGCGCGATTGCGAGATTGCCGTCTTCGACCGTCGCGGCGTGATGAATGGCTGGCAGTTGCCGGCCGGCCCGTTGCGTGAGCCAGTGTCGCGTCTGGCGAGTATCGATGCCATCGTGCTGAACGAGACTGGCGTATTACGACCGCGCCCCGCAGGAAGTACCCTTGGGGTGCCGACTTTTGGCCATCCGGCGTTTCTGATGCACTTGACCGGAGACCAGTTTCAACGGCTGGACGATCCGACCATAACCTGCACTGCGGCCGAACTCGCGGGCAAACGCTTGCATGCCGTCGCGGGCATCGGTGATCCGGTGCGGTTTTTTGAGCATATCGCGGCGCTGTCGCTCATCTTTTCCGAGCATGCGTTTGCTGACCATCATGCGTACCGCCCCGACGAACTAAAGTTTGACGGCGACGCCATTCTGACCACCGAAAAGGATGCCGTAAAATTGCGCCAACTTGCACTGTCGCTGCCGGTCTGGGTGCTTCCCGTGACGGCGACGACCCACCCTGACCTTGCTGCTTTTGTATTGGAGAAAATCAATGGACGCCCGCTTGCTTGAAATTCTGGTCTGCCCCGTATGCAAAGGCCCGCTCGACTACCGCAAGGCCGTGGCCGAGTTGGTCTGCAAGGCCTGTCGGCTGGCCTATCCGGTGAAAGACGATATTCCGGTGATGCTTGAAGATGAAGCGCGTGCGCTGGGTGCCGACGAAGTTTGATGTCTTTTCGCGTTGTCATTCCGGCGCGTTTTGCGTCGACCCGATTACCCGGTAAGCCGCTCGCGGATATCGCTGGAAAGCCAATGGTGGTACGGGTGGCCGAGGCGGCGGCGAAAAGCGGTGCCGACGAAATCTGGATCGCCACGGATGACACCCGAGTTTTCGATG
>CAJAWW010000124.1 GCA_903946745.1 uncultured beta proteobacterium | reverse complement strand
CCCGATGGCAGGGTCGCGCAAATAGCCGGCGGCCACTTCCCACGCCGCACGCGCCGCCGCGGCATCGCGGCCGGGGTCTTGCGTTTCCCAGGTAAAACCCTCACCCATCACATGCCAGACAATATTCGGCAACCGGCCCAGAACCGCCTCTTCGCCCGTATCTTTGCGGCTTTTGACGAACTGCACCACCGCCACCTTCAAGCCATGCCCTAGCGCCCGCGCCGCCACGCCAAACGCCGCCGAAGACTTGCCTTTGCCGTTACCGGTATTCACCAGCAACACGCCCCGCTCGGCGCTGGCCGCGGCGACCTTCTGGTCGACCACGGTCTTCTTGCGTTGCATGCGGGCGATGTGGCGGGTTTCGCGGTCGGATGGTTCTGGGGTGCTCATGGGGGCTCCTTAAAAAGGCGATTAACCACGGGGTGCACGGGGAGCACGGGGAAATTCAAGTGCTGTGCTTTTCCCCGTGCTCCCCGTGTTCCCCGTGGTGAAAAATCGGTTTTCCATCACGCTCACTCCGGGATGAAATAGTGTTGCCCATCCACCACCACGCAGCGCAGCGGGTGGCCGTAGAGGCGGGATAAGGTTGCGGCGTTGAAGGTTTCCGCCACGGAACCCAACTGGTGGCTGCCATCGTCGAATAGCAGCAGGGCACGGTCGGCATGACGGCAGGCAAGGTTGATGTCGTGCAGCACCATCACCACGGCCGTACTCTCTTCGCGCGCGCGCGCCGCAAACAAATCGAGCACCGCCATCTGATGATTGAGATCGAGATGGGATAGTGGTTCATCCAGTAGCGCCACGGGGGGCGCTTGCGTCAGCAAGGTGGCAATGGCGAGGCGCTGGCGCTCACCGCCGGAGAGCGTTTGCACATCCCGCGGTTCCAGTCCTGTCAGACCCACGGCCGCCAGTGCGGTGCGTGCCAGCGCGGCGTCAGCGTGGCTTTCCCACGCCCAGCGGTCGAGCCAGGGGTGGCGGCCGACCAGCGCGGTTTCCAGCACCGTGGCGGGAAAGGCGTCCATTTGTTGTTGCAACAAAATGCCGCGCCGGCGGGCGACGTCACGCGCGGACGTGTGCGCCAGCGACACACCACAGAGTGCAATGTTGCCCGCCACCGGCGCACGCAGACCGGCCAGCGTATGCAGCAGGGTGGTTTTGCCGGCACCATTACGGCCGAGGATGGTCAGCCGTTCGCCGGGTGCGAGCGTCATATCCAGCCCGCTGACAATCGTGCGCCCGCCGATGGCGACGACAAGGCCGTGAGTGGTCAATGCGGCGGTCAATGTCGTTGTCGGTGCCGGGTTCATGTCGACCCCGCACGCGGCTGGCGCGAGAGCAAAAACAAAAACACCGGTACGCCCAGCAGTGCGGTGAGCACGCCCACCGGCAACTGCTGTGGTGCGACGATGGTGCGCGCCAGTGTGTCGGCACCCACCAGCAGGGCACCGCCGGCTAGGGCGGCCGCCGGCAGCAATATCCGCTGGTCATTACCGATGGCGAGCCGCAGCAGATGCGGCACAATCAGCCCGACAAAGCCGACGCTGCCCGCCGTGGTGACCGCCACGGCAGTGAGCAACGCCGCCAGTAGATACACCACATTGCGCAACACCGCAGTGCTGACGCCCAGCGAACGGGCGACCAGATCGCCACGCGCCAGCAGATTGAGATCACGGCTGATCGGCAGCGTCAGCAACAGACCAAAGCCCAGTACGTAGAGTGCCAGCCAGGGCGAACCAGCTTGCGAGAGATCGCCCATCAGCCAGAACAACATGCTGCGCAATTTTTGCTCAGGGGCGATGGAAAGAATCAGCGCCACCCCCGCACCGCAACCAGCCGCGACGATCACACCGGTGAGTAGCAGTCGACTTTGCGTCCAGCTGCCATCACCGCGCGCCAGACCGAACACCAGCAGCACGGCGGCCAGCGCGCCGGCAAACGCACTACCTTGCAACATCAGCAGGGGCAAACCAAACAGCATGGCCAGCAACGCACCCACCGCCGCGCCGCCGGAGACGCCCAGCACATACGGGTCGGCCAGCGGGTTGCGCAGCAGCACCTGCATCAAAGCCCCCGCCAGCGCTAGCATCGCACCGCAGGCAAACGCCGCCAGCGCACGCGGCAGGCGCAGGTTGCGCACCACTTCGGCGGCCATGCCTTGCGTGTTGTTGAACAGCGCCTCAAAGACTTCACGCGGCGTCACTGCAAACGAGCCGGCGAGCAGCGCCGCACCAATACCCGCTAGCGCCAGCAGGGCAAGCAGCACAAACACCAGCAGGGCGCGGCGACGGGTCGGCATGGTTAATCAATACTGATAACTGAGCTCGGCAAACCAGCTGCGGCGCGGCGCGGCGTAATACGAGAAATAGTCGCGGTCAAACAGGTTGTCGACCGAAAAGCTTGCGGTGACACCGCGTTCCCAACGATAACTCAGCTTGAGGTCGGCCACCGTGTAAGCATCGTATGCCTTATAGGTATGGCTGGCGGTATCGGAATTGTCGTCGGTGCTGAACTGCTTGCCGGCATAACGTGCCGAAGCCGACAGTGTTAGCGCACCGTGGCGCGCCTCGATGCCGGCGCTGGCCTGTTTATCGGGCAGGCCGGTCAATCGCTTGCCGACGGAAGTGGGGGAAACGCTGTTTTCCTTCATCTCGCTCAAGGTGCGTGTCATGTTGGCAAAAAAACGGTGTCCTGCGGAAAAGTTTTGGTTGAATGAAAAGGTCACGCCGTGGCTTTCGGCGCGTCCGGCATTGATGCGGGTGCGCGCCGCACCGCTGCCCTGTACATAAATGAGATCGCGCAGATCATTATTGAACACGCCAAGACGCACTTCGCCCCCTGCCCAGCCGCGCCATTCAGCGCCCGCATCCCAGGTGCGCACGGTTTCCGGCTTGAGGGCGGGG
>CAJAWW010000123.1 GCA_903946745.1 uncultured beta proteobacterium | reverse complement strand
TGACCGGACTGGTCGGCATGGCCGGCGGCATCGGCGGCTTCTACCTCGCCTCCAGCATGGGTTATTCCAAACAATTCACCGGCAGCTATCAGGCCGGCTTCCTGATCTTCGCCGCACTCGCGGTGCTGGCACTGGCCGGACTGACGGGTGTAAAAACCCGGTGGCGCACAACGTGGGGCGCAGCGCATCTGACGGCGGCACGGATTTAAAGTAAAAAAGCAATTGACCACGGGGGCACGGGGGGCACGGGGAAAGTCAAAATCTGTTGCAGCACACGGACTTTCCCCGTGCCCCCCGTGCCCCCCGTGGTTAAACCGATTTTGACTGTTTGCGTTAAGCTCAACCCGTGGCACCTTCCAAACCCTCCCTCAGCATCGATCTCGGTCACGCCTCGCTCTCCGGCCCGCGGCCGCGCAATGAGGACTACTGCGCGGGCGTCACGCCGGAAGGGGCAGAGCTTCAGAACAAGGGCATTCTGGTCGCCGTGGCTGATGGGGTCGGTGGTCACGCCAACGGCCGTGAGGCGTCCGAATACTGCGTGCGCAGCTTGCTTGCCGACTACTACGCCACACCTGACACCTGGAGCATTCCGCAAGCGCTCGACAAAGTGATTCTGGCGCTCAATCGCTGGCTGTTTTCACATAGCCGGCGCGCGCGTGAAACCGCTGGCATGGCCACCACACTTTCGGCCATGGTGCTGCGCGGCCGGCGTTATGTCATCGCCCATGTTGGTGACACACGCATTTATCGGTTGCGCGACGGCGCGCTGAGTTGCCTCACCCGCGATCACGTCTGGGAACACCCGGAACTCAACAATGTGCTCGCCCGCGCGGTCGGGCTGGATGCCGGCCTCAATGTCGATTATGCCGATGGCGATCTTGCGCTCGGCGACTGCTATCTGCTGGTCAGCGACGGTGTCTGGGGCACGCTGGGCGATGTTCGCCTTGCTCAGCTGCTGGATACCAATGAATGCGCCGACAACACCGCTGCACACATCGTCAACGCAGCCATCGATGCCGGCACGCAAGACAACTGTACCGCACTGGTGCTGCGCGTACTGGCTCTGCCACCGGACGGTCTGCGCGACGCGCTGGCACGCACCCGCGCGCTGCCCCTGCCGCCACGCCTGAAGCCGGGCGAAGTGCTCGACGACCTCGAAGTGATCGATATCATTCACGATTCTCGCGTCACCTTGCTCTACCGGGTGCGGGCCGTTGCCAGTGGTCAGGAATTTGTCCTGAAAACGCTCCACGACAACACCGACCACGCCGATGCCGCCGCACTGGCGCACGAAGAGTGGCTGGCGAGGCGTATCTCCAGCGTCGACTTTCCGCAAGTCATCCCGTGGCCGGCGCGGTCTCACCTCTACTATTTGATGAGCTGGCATGAAGGTGCATCGCTTGCGCGCCATCTCGAACAGGGCCGTCGCTTCACGCCCATGGAGGCCGCCGATCTTGCCACCCGCGCACTCAAAGCGCTGGCGGTACTGCACCGGCTGGCAATCATTCATCGCGACATCAAGCCCGACAACCTGCATTGGGGTGCCGACGGCCGGCTGCGCCTGCTCGATCTGGGGGTCGCCGCGTCCGACGGACAAGATGCCGCCGAAACCTTCAACGAGATCAATAATCCGGGCACACCTTCCTACATGGCGCCGGAGCTATTTACCAACACAAGCGTCAACGCAGGCCTCACTGCACCCACGCCGGCCAACGAATCCAGCGATCTCTATGCAATGGGGGTAACGCTCTATCACCTGCTGACGCGAAAATATCCCTACGGAGAAATCGAGCCGTTTCAACATCCGAATTTTGGCGACCCGCTACCACCCACCCGTTATCGACCGGACATTCCCGACTGGCTCGAATCAGTCATGCTCAAAGCCGTGGCACGCAGCCCCGCTGATCGCTTCGAAACCCCGGAAGAATTTTTGCTCGCACTCGAACGCGGCGCCCAGCGTCCCCTGCGGGTGGCGCGGCGCACACCGCTACTGCAACGCGATCCGACGCTGGGCTTGAAACTGCTGGCCCTCGGCTCGGTGGTCGTTAATATCCTGCTGCTATATCTCTTGCTGGCCGGTACGCTACGCTGACAACCGCGCATCACAAACTCAGCCTTCAGCTCGGTTCTGCGTACCAAGCTGCTATGAGTTCCTCGACAGGCATCGGGCGACCGAACAGATAGCCCTGATACGCCGTGCAACCATTGGCAGCAAGAAAGGCACGCTGCGCTTCGGTTTCAACGCCCTCGGCAATGACCGAAAGCCCGAAGGTCTGGGCGAGCGCCACGACGGTACGGGCAATGGTCGCGTCATTGGGGTCTGTCAGCACATCCCGAACGAAAGAACGGTCAATCTTCAGCTGATCCAGCGGCAGGCGCTTGAGATAAGACAGGGAGGAATAGCCGGTGCCAAAATCATCCAGAGAGAAGCTCACGCCCTGCGCTTTCAGATCGCTCATCTTGATGATGACATCGTCCACATCATCCACCAGCAAGCTCTCGGTCAGCTCCAGTTTGAGCCGCTGCGGATTGGCGCGATGATGGGCGATGACCGCCAGAACCTCTTCAACAAAGTTTGGCATCTTCAACTGCCGGGCGCTGACATTCACGGCGAGTGTGAGGTGCGCCATCGCGGGCTGGGTGGCCCATTGCGCCAATTGTGCACAGGCCGTTTGCAGCACCCAGTTTCCCAGCGGCAAAATCAAACCGCTGCTCTCGGCCAGCGGAATGAACTCGGTGGGAGACACGATTCCGCGCTGCGGATGCGACCAGCGCAACAAGGCCTCGACACCGGTCAGCCGGCCTTCACCATCCACCTGTGCCTGATAGTGCAGCGCAAAATGATTGTACAAAACAGCCGTGCGCAAATCGTCATCCATCGCGGCGTGGGCGGCCACGACGGCCTGCATGTCGGGATCAAAGAAACGCAAGGCATTGCGCCCGGCCGCCTTGGCCTGATACATCGCCGTGTCGGCACGTCGCATCAACTCATCCACAGAGAGCGTGCTGTTCTGGAACAGCGCAATACCAATGCTTGAGGTGCAATGATAACGGCGCGTCGCCCCCGCCCCGTTGGTTGCGGACAGATCGAGCACATAGGGTTCGCTGACCGCTTTGAGAATTTTTACGGCAATCATTTCTGCCTGCATGGGCGCGAGGGCTTCTTCGCTCAGGTCTTCGAGTATCACCACAAACTCGTCACCGCCTTGCCGCGCAACCGTATCGCCCTCCCGGATCGATGCGCGCAAACGCCGTGCAACCTCCACCAGAAACTGATCGCCGATGTCATGCCCCATCGTGTCGTTGAGTTTCTTGAAGTTATCCATGTCGAGCAACATCAGCGCACCGGTGCGCTGATGGCGCGCACTGCTGGTCAGCGCCCGTTCCAGTCGGTCGCTCAATAACCGCCGGTTAGGCAGGTCGGTAAGTGAATCGTAAAAGGCCAGATGCTCGATTTTTTCTGCGGCGGCGCGGCGCTCGCTGATGTCTGTATTCGTGCCGACCAGACGCGCGGGTTTGCCATCCGCATCGCGGCTCACCACCATGCCGCGGCCAAGCACCCATAGCCAGCTGGCGTCTTTGCACAGCATGCGAAACTCGACGCTCGCAGCGAGTGTCTTACCGTCCAGGTGGTCATGCAGCGACGTCATCACCTTGGGCAAATCTTCGGGATGCACACGGCTTGACCATTCGCTCGCGTTATTCTCGATTTCACTGTCGGCAAACCCGATCATTTCCTTCCAGCGCTTTGAAAAAACGGCATCACCGGTCTGAATGTTCCAGTCCCAGACACCATCACCGGCGCCTTCCACGGCAAATTTCCAGCGTTCTTCGCTATGCGCCAACGCTTCCTCGGACTGCTTGCGCTCGGCGATATGGCGCGCCTGCTGAAGGTTTTGATACGCGCTGACCGACAATTGTTTGGCCAACGTGAAGAGCGCCTGAGCAATCTTTTCAAAGCGCTCGCGTGACATGGCGGGAACTTGGTAAAAAGCCGCCATAAATTCTGTCTCGTTTGCACCAATGGTGCGGGCATAGGCGCGCATGCCCGCATCAGTCTGCGTTTCGTCGCGCACCTGACCGATCAGCCAGTTGGCAATATGCCGGCCATCCAGCGTGATGCTGGCACCGGCATCCCATAAGCCCCCGCTGAGACACGGCTGAATGATGGGCCCCTCGGGGTGATAGCGCCCAATGGCCGCATCCGACTTGAAACAATTGGCGCAACCGCGTTCTGTTTTGCGAATGATGTCGCTGCACAATGCCGTGAAATTGCTGGGGGCGGTGATCGGGCGCCCATCAGGATAGGTAATGAGGGAGGCCACGCCCGTGGCCGCAGCAAAGTCGTCCTGAATACGCTGAATGGTTTCCAGACTGAACAAGTCTTCAAACACCACCGGGCTGCCCGTCGTCGGTTGCGTCAATATCTCGACACGCTTGGTCAGCGCCTCTGCCGCCATGGTTTGCGCGGTGATGTCGCGACTGACCACGACGAAACGCCGGGCATCGCTGCTGGCAATCAAGGAAACCGTGGCCTCCACGTGAACCAGCGTGCCATCCATGCGCTGGTTCACCCAGCCAAATCGCATTACTTCGCCGCGCATCGTGCGCTCAATGATTTCCGCCGATGCAAGCGCGCTGCGGCGTCCATCCGGCTGAAATTCTGGCGACCAGTTGTCTGGCGTCGTGCCGATAATCTGCTCACGCGTACACCGGAAAAGCGCCAAGGCTGCCGGGTTGCAATCCAGCGCCCGTCCATCTTCCGACAGCACAATAATCGCGTCGGATACGGACTGGAACATCGCGTGGTAGGCCAGATCTGCGGGCATGCTAAATGTGTATGCAGTCAAAATAAGGCACTAGACTAGCACCAAAGAACAGCGATCGGGTGCCGCCGAGTCCGGGTGCATCACCACGGCCTGCGTCGGGCACACGGCCACACACGCACCGCAACCGGTGCATTGCGCCGCAGTCACTTCGGGCAACGCCGCGCCGCCGAGTTGCGGACGAAAGCGAATGGCACGCGCCGCGCACCGGTCACCACACAAACGACAAACTTCGTTGCGCTGCGCGAGACAAGCGCTGCCAATATGCGCCCGCAATGTCAGCGGCGGGCACACCTGGCCCGCATCGCGCCGCAACGCGCCGTCCGTGCAGGCCGCAATACATTCGCCACAAAAAGTGCATTCGCCAGCGGAAAAATCAATCTGCGGCAATTCACCGTCACGCATCACCACAATGCCGGTCGGGCATTTTTCAACGCATTTTGCACAGCGCGTGCAGGCCGTCAAAAATGCCGCTTCCGGCAGCGCCCCGGGCGGACGCAGCACAGAAACAGCTGGCGAAAAAGCCGGTCGGCGACGACCGAGCAAAAAACCACGGCGAGAAGCATCCATGCACATCATCCTTGGTCAGCCATGGTCAATCGCGCATTTTGCCTCATGACGTTCTGGCAACGGGGTATTTCTCATGCAAAATGTCGGCATGCCTTTGATCTCCTTTCTCGTCCTCCGGGGTCGCATGCTGCGCTTTCTTCGGACGCTGCTGCTTTTTTTTGCCGTATCCCCAGCGTCGACTTTTGCAGTCGAACCGGTGCACGTTGCCGCCGCTGCCGATCTGCAATTCGTTTTGCCCGAACTTGTCACTGCTTTCGCAAAATCCGGCGGCGAAAAAATGCATCTGTCGTTCGGCTCCTCCGGCAACTTCGCACGCCAGATTGCACAGGGCGCACCGTTTGCGCTCTTCCTCTCGGCCGACGCAATCTATGCGCAGCAAGTGGTCGCCGCCGGCTTGGCCGATGGCAAGCCCATACCCTATGCCAGCGGCCGGCTGGCGCTGTTTTTGCCGTCCGGCTCGCGCATCGCCATCGACCGTGAGCTGGCCGATTTCGCGGCCGCACTCCAAGACGGCCGTATCACCCGGCTGGCACTCGCCAACCCAGAGCATGCCCCCTATGGCCGTGCCGCCCGCGAGGTGCTGGAAAATCGCGGCCTGTGGGCCGTCGCGCAACCCAAACTGGCGCTGGGCGACAATGCCGCACAAGCCGCGCAATTCGCCGCCACGGGGGCGGCACAGGCCGGGCTGATCCCGCTCTCACTGGCTCGCGCACCGGAACTTGCCCGACACGGCAGTTTCGCCACGCTGCCGGCCACATGGCATGCCCCGCTGGTGCAAACACTGGTAGTCATCAAAGGATCACCCCCGGTGGCGCGGCATTTTGCTGAATTTTTGCGCAGCAAAACCGCGCAAGACATCCTGCGCAGCAACGGCTTTGCCCCGGCTCCGCCCCCGCCCTGATGGATTCGGGCGCGCTGATCCTCTCGCTGAAACTGGCGCTGGCCACCACGCTATTGCTGCTGCCGCTGGCCATCTGCATTGCGCGGCCGCTGGCCTGGGCGCGCTTTCGCGGCAAGGGGCTGGTCGACGCGCTCGTCACCTTGCCCTTGCTGCTGCCGCCCACCGTGATCGGCTTTTATCTGCTGGGCAGTTTCGGCCCGCACTCTGCGCTGGGGGCTGGCTGGCTAGCACTGACCGGGCGCACGCTGGTGTTCAGTTTCGATGGTCTGCTGCTGGCCTCATTGCTGATAAACATTCCGTTCGCCGTGCAACCACTGCAGCGCGCTTTCGAAAGCATCCCCGGCGAAGCGAGAGAGGCCGCCTGGTGTTGCGGCCTCTCGCCGCTGCAAACGCTATGGCGCGTTGAACTGCCGCTGGCCTGGCCGGGGCTGGCCTCTGCCGCCGTGCTGACCTTCGTGCACACACTGGGCGAATTCGGCGTGGTGCTGATGGTCGGCGGCAATCTCGACGGTGCCACACGCACCCTGTCGATTGCGATTTACGACAAGGTGCAGGCCTTTGATGAAGCCGCCGCCGCACAGATGTCCTTGCTGCTGGTTGCCATTGCGGTCGCTGCGGTAGGCAGTCTGCATTTTCTGACGCGCAAGGTTGGCCGTCGTGGCTGAACGCGCTGACCGTGCTGACCGCGCCGACGGCTTGCGCGTGCTCCTGCAACAGCAGGCGCCGATTCCGCTGGCCTGCCAGTTTGACTGCGCACCCGGTGAACTGGTGGCACTGGTCGGCCCCTCGGGCAGCGGCAAAACCACAGTGCTGCGCTGCATCGCCGGACTGGTGCACGCGCAAAAAGGTCACATCCGCTGCGGCGAAGCCAGCTGGTTCGACGCCGCCGCACGCCATGTCCGGCCACCACAGCAGCGGCGCGTCGGTTTCGTATTCCAGCATTACGCGTTGCTGCCCCATCTCAGCGCGCTGGAAAATGTTGCGCTGGGTCTGGGCGAGTTGCCACCCGTGGCGCGCCTTGAACGCGCCGCCGAATGGCTGGCACGCGTGCATCTGGCGGGACTGGAACAGCGCAAACCCGCCGCACTCTCCGGCGGCCAGCAGCAACGCGTGGCACTGGCGCGCGCACTGGCGCGGGCAACCGCAAGCAACAACAGTGGCGTGCTGCTGCTAGACGAACCTTTTGCCGCCGTCGATCAGGTCACGCGCGGAAAATTGCGCACCGAACTTGCGCGCCTGCGTCACGAACTCGATATTCCCATGGTGCTGGTGACGCATGATCTCGACGAAGCGCGTCAGCTTGCCGATCGCATGGTGGTGCTGCATCGCGGCTCATCGTTGCAGGAGGGCACGCCCGAGCAATTGCTGACGCAGCCACGCAACCCCGCCGTAGCGCGGCTGATGGGGCTTACCAACCTGTTTTCAGGCGTCGTCGCCGGCAACGCCGCAACACCACAATTGCACTGGAACGGACGCCGTCTCTCCATCGTCGACTTTTGCGGTTTCGCACCGGGCGATGCCGTGAGCTGGGTGATTCCACCCGAAGGCGTGCTGTTGCATCGCCCCGACCGCCCGAGCCAGGGCGATGCCGAAAACCCGGTGACCGGCACACTGCGCGAAACCCTGCGGCTAGGCAGCTTCACACAAGTAACGCTGGAAATTTTCGGCGAACCGCAGCCGCTGACCTTTGCCGTATCCACCCGCGCCATCGAGCGTAATGGCCTCGCACCGGGCAGTATCGCCAGCGCCACCTTGCTGGCGCAACGCATTCACCTGATGCCTGCGTAATCGCGCCGGGGATAAACAGCAGGGTAAGATAGCCGCATGGAACCCCATCTCACCGACATCAGCCGCGTCATCCAACTGGCGGTTGCGCCGGTGTTTCTGCTGACCGCACTGGCAACCCTCATCAGCGCGCTCAACGCACGACTGGGGCGCATCGTGGATCGGCGCCGTGTGGTGCATGAACGTCTCACACAGCAACCGGGCACGGATACCGGGAGCAGCGCAAACAATGAAATTGTGTCGCTGGCGCGGCGCAGCAAGCTGATCTATTTCGCCATCTTCTGCGTCGTGCTCTCCGCGCTGCTGGTTTGCTTTGTGGTCGCCAGCGCATTTTTGGGCGCACTGTTCAATATCGATATCGCCAAGCTCGTCGCCTCGCTGTTCATCGCGGCGATGCTGGCAATGATCGGCGGCTTGAGCCTGTTCCTGCGCGAGGTCTATCTGGCGGTGCAGACGGGTACGCACAATCAACCGTAGAGCGACGGGCAACCGGAGATTTCCATGATCGACATTCACAGCAAGCCGATCGCCGATCGCATTGAATGGCTATTCAAGCTGGCACACCGTCACGGTGAACAGTTTCGCAGCCCGGAAGCGTGGCTGGCACGACAACGATATCTCGCCGAACACCCGACGGCGATTGTGGTGTTGAAGTGCATGGACGGACGCATCAATATTCCCGTTGCAACGAATACACCCGCTGGCATATTGATGCCCTTTCGCAATCTTGGCGGAATGTTCGATCTGGGCTGGCCGCATCTGGGAGAAGTTCTGGCGCACCATGTATTGCGCATGACCGGAGCCGGCCGGCGTGTGTTATTTCTGATCACCTATCACTGGTCGAAAGGCGATCCCCAGCGCGGTTGCGCCGGTTTTAATTTCGACACCGCCGCGGCGATCGCTCACACACGCGAGATTCGTCGTCAGGTGGAGCATATTTTTGGCAGCGGTCACGGCACGGTCTATCCATTGGTGTGCGGCTTCGAAACCGACGAGGACGCGCTGGTGCTCCACGGCACCAATGGCACCAATGACGCCACGCTCGATCTGGCGAGCATTTCTGCCAACGATGCAAAAACACTGGAGCCCCGCCTTGCCGCCTTGCTTCCCGACATGCCAGCACAGATGCGGGCAGATCTGTTGCCGCTGCTATACGGCAATCTGGAGCATATCGCCCTGGTGCGCGAACAAGCGCGGCGACGTGAACGTCTGCTGGGTGTCGAGCATCGCGAATGGATGATCTGTCTCGGGCGCGGTTTCGACTTTCTTCATACGCCCAACCTGGCCCTGATTATCGGCCCGTACAGCCCCGACCTCGCTGACCCGCTGCGTAAAGCGGCGTCCATTATCGCGAGCAACATGAAAGCGGGGCGCATCCCGGACGATGGCTTTCTGTTGCTGGCCTCTGTGCCGTACGATGAAATCGGCGTAGACCGCGCCCGGGCGGAATTGAAGTCGCGCTTCCTTGCGTCTTTTGCCGCAGGCGTCTTGCGCGAGGAACTCGGTCCGCTCGCCGACCGGATGGCCAAGCGCACGGCGGTGCTCGACTGGAACTCGCGCAATCTCGAACTGATTGACGAGTGACGCGCAAGGATGGCGACCGCTGGTGGCCGCCGCTCGCCGCGCTTGCCTGGCCGATTGGAGCCAAATCTAGAATGTGTTGAGAGGTTGCACTTGTAGCGAGTATATCACTTTGATATAATGCCGCTATGCACATCATTTCACTGAAGATGCTACGTGACTTCTGGCGCAGGCATCCTGAAGCCGAACCGTCTTTGCGCAACTGGCACACCGTCGCCGAAAATTCTCGCTTTACTGACTTTGCTGATCTACGGCAGAGCTTTGGCAGTGCGGATTATGTTCCGCCTTATACCGTGTTCGATGTCGGCGGCAACAATTATCGGGTTGTTGTTGTCGTACGTTACCGGGATGGCAAGATGTTCGTGCGTTGGGTAATGACTCACCGGGAATACGACGACTGGTGCACGCTATACAGGAAAGGTAAGGTGTAAACATGACAACCGCTACTGCTACTCTGGACATCAAGGCACTGCAAAAGACTTGGGCTGCGTTTGATCGCATCGCCCATTTGCGTCCGATTCGTACCGAGGAAGAGTATGACCGCACGGTTTCGCTGATGAACTATCTGCTGGACTTGGTCGGCGACCAGCAGGATCACGCTTTGTCTGGGCTTCTTGATCTCGTCAGCGAACTGGTGGCCGACTATGACACCAACCACTTCGCCATCGAAGCTTCCGAGCCCAATGAGGTTCTGCGCTACCTGATCGAATTGCGCGGCCTGAAGCAAGGCGATCTCGCGGAAATCGTCCCACAGAGCAACCTTTCTGCGATTCTCTCCGGCAAGCGAAAGATCAGCGCGACCTTGGCTGGGAAACTGGCCAAGTTTTTCAACATCAGTCCGGCGGTATTCGTGCCTAGGTGAGGCAAGGTCTGCGCTCTTCCGGGTACGCTATCGCGTACGGCGGGTGTCGACCGGTCAACGCGATGAGATAGTGCGGTCAGGTCAAGGGAGATTTCGCAT
>CAJAWW010000122.1 GCA_903946745.1 uncultured beta proteobacterium | reverse complement strand
TGCGGCATTTCATCCGCTGTATCGGCATTTACCCCGTGGGTTCGGTGGTGAGCCTGGAAAGCGGTTTGATCGGCATTGTGGTGGAACATAACTCGCACAACACCCTGCGTCCAGTGGTATGGATCGCTTACGACACGAAAAAAGAAGCCGATGTGCCCAGTCCCTACGACTTGGATACTTCTCAACCACTGGGGCACGGTGGTGGTGACCGCATTACCGGCTTTGAAACTGTCGATAAATGGGGCATCAGTGCGAGAAGGAGCGCCTTCAATGAACAAGTTCACTAACGCAACGTCGATGGATCGTGCCATTGACGCAAAGCAGCTCGCCATTCTTTACGTGGAGGATGACGAGATGGTTCGCAGGGAAACCGGGCGCCTCCTGGAAAGCCTTGTCGGGCGGGTTTTTACCGCTGCGGATGGTGAAGAGGGCTTGGCGCTGTTTCGCAAGGTTCATCCTGACTTGGTGCTCAGCGACATCATCATGCCCGTCATGGATGGTTTGCAACTGGCCCGGCAGATCAAGCGCGCGGATCCTGCCACGCCGGTTGTCCTGGTGACCGGTAGCAATGACGCCGAGCACTTGCAGCAAGCGATTAACATCGGGGTTGACGGTTGTCTGCTCAAGCCTGTTTCGATCGGCCTGCTGATGCAGACGATCACCGAAGCCATGGCACGGCAGTTGGGCAGTCGCGAACTGGCGCGCGCGAATGCCCAACTTTCCGCTTATCAGGCGGGGGCGGAGGAAGAACGACGGTTGGTGGTTGAATTGATGGGTCGCATGATGCGACCGGAGCAATTGCAAGACAAGCAGGTGCGCTACTGGATCCGACCTACCGAGGCGGTGAGTGGTGACTTGGTGGCCGTATCGCGCGCGCACAATGGTCGGCTTTACGTTATGCTGGCTGATTCGACCGGGCATGGCCTGCCGGCGGCGCTCAATTTGCTGCCGATCAACCATATTTTTTACAGCATGGTCAGCAAAGGCTTGAGTGTGGGCATGATTGTGGAAGAAATGAACTGGGCCGTGCATGAACAATCACCCACCGGTCGCTATGTGGCTGCCGTGGTAGCGTGCATCGACAGCCACAACCGCACGGTGGAAGTGTGGAATGGCGGCATCCCGTCCGCTTATTTCCTTGGCGATAACGGAGAAGTGCATTCCTGCTTTATCACGACCAGCATGCCCTTGGGGGTGCTCGACCGAACCTTTACGGCACAGACCGAGGTGTACCAGTGGCCTGACGGCGGGCAACTGGTGGTCTTTTCTGATGGTTTGTTGGATGCGGAGAACATGAACGGCGAGGACTTCGGCGAGCAACGCGCTCTGCAAACACTACAACAGCATGCGCCATCAGAACGGCACGATGCACTGATTCTTGAGGTGAATGAGTTTGTGGGGAATCGCCATGCCTTCGATGACATGACACTGATGATCGTGGATTGCCGGGGAGACGTGCGAAAAATAAGGCCGATGAACACACCCGCCCGCGATGACCTTGCTGTAATTTGAGTTTGTGGAATGCAGTCGCAGAAGTGCTGAAAACAAAAAATGAATTCGAGAAGCTATTTTGAAAATTCCGACGAAGCCAACCCGGCAGGACAAGCCAGCGCAGCCGGCACGCGTCAAGGCAGCTGAGGTACCGCACGTGTTGCGCCTGCGGGCTGAATCGACTATTCCGCGACGGCCGGCACGGTTGCAGAGCGGCGTTAAAGTTCCGTCGCTCGAGGAAATGCAAGCACTGCTGCATGAACTTGAAGTGCATCAGATTGAGTTGAAGATGCAGAACGAAACCTTGAGAACATCGCAGATTGCTCTGGAAGCAGCACGCGATCGTTACGCCGACCTATTTCAATTTGCTCCTGTTGGCTATCTCACCCTTACTGGCAAGGGGGCGATCGACAACATCAATCTCACCGGAGCAGCACTACTGGGAGTGCCGCGAAATAAGCTCTTGCAACGTCTGTTTTCGCCCTTCGTCATACCCGATGACAAGCCTCTCTGGTACAAACATTTAGCCGACGTGCTGAACACGGATGAGAAGCTAACGTGCGAATTGGCGCTTCTGCGTGGGGATGGGTCACCTGTTCATGTTCGGCTGGATAGTACGCGGTTGCTTGAGGACGGGCAGGCCCCTGCGATGCGGGTTGTGCTGACTGACATCACCGAGCGCAAACAGGCACAGATCGCTTTGCTGCGGAGCGAAGAGCGTTGGAAATATGCCCTTGAAGGTGCCGGTGACGGCTTGTGGGATTGGAATATCCAGACGGGTGCCGCTTTCTATTCGCCGCGATACAAGGAAATGTTCGGCTATACCGATGCCGACTTCGGCACCACGTCAGACGAGTGGAGCAAGCGCATTCACCCCGACGACGCGCCCGGCGTGTTTGCCGGGTTGCAGCCCTACTTCGACGGCAAACCCGGGTCGGCAATTGTTGAGTTCCGCATGTTGTGCAAGGACGGGCGATGGAAATGGACGCTGGGCCGGGGCATGGTGGTCAGCCGCGATGCTGATGGAAAGCCGTTGCGCATGATAGGCACCAACACCGATATTGACGCGCGCAAGCAAATCGAAGCAGAGCTTCTGCGTTCCAACGTCGAACTGGAGCAGTTCAGCTATGCCATTTCGCATGACATGCGCCAGCCGTTGCGCATGATCGCAAGCTATATGCAGCTGCTTGAAACCGGTCTCGCCAGTCAGATCGACGGCGAGCAGCGCGAATACTTCAACTTCGCCATCGACGGCGCGAAGCGTATGGACGCGATGATGCTGGGTCTGCTCGAATATTCGCGAGTGGGTCGCAAGGGTGAGCCGCCGGCGTGGGCCGAAAGTCGGGCCATCCTGGATGACGCATTGTTGTTTCTCCATCCAGAAATTGCAGAGGTGCAGGCAAATGTCCGCATTGAAGGAACGTGGCCGCGCGTTTTTGTCAGCCGGGATGAGATGTTGCGCTTGATGCTCAACCTGATTGGCAACGCCCTCAAGTTCCGCGTTAACGGGCGCACGCCGGAAGTCACCGTGACCAGCGAGATGGTCGGCAACCAATGGCGCGTTGGCGTGGCCGATAACGGCGTCGGTATCATCCCCGACCAGATCGGGCGGCTGTTTCAGGTTTTCCAACGCTTACAAAGCCGCTCTGACTATGAAGGCAACGGCATCGGCTTGGCGCTGTGCCGCAAGATTGTCGAGCATCATGGTGGCAAGATATGGGCTGAATCGGCAGGCGCAGGACACGGCAGCCGGTTCTGTGTGGAATTGCCGCTACCGCAAGACGAGGCCGAGGCAGCGCGATGAAGCTGCAAACCCGATTGCTGCTGGCCATCGGTGTCACCCTTACGCTGCTCACCACAGCAAACCTGTGGATCAGTTACCGTGAGTTTGATGGTCTGGTGGACGCCGAAATGGTCAAGGAGGCTCGCAATATTCGCGCGATGCTGATGGCCACGCGGCGCGTTTATCACCAACAGTTCCTCGACAGCGGCCTGCCGGTCAACGACAAGACCGTCGGCTTTTTACCCGCCCATGCGCTGGCCCGCATCTCTCGGGAATTTCCTAATTGGACGATTAGCGGCATGTCCTTCAACAATGTCTCTGATCGCCCGCGCAACCCGGAGAACCGGGCGGATACCGCCGAGATGGAGGCCATGACCTGGTTTCGCGCCAACCCCAAAGCCGAGGAGCATATTGGCGAGATCATGGGTGCCGACGGTAAGCTCTATTACCACTACACCGCACCGATGTGGATCGAGGAGTATTGCCTGAAATGCCACGGCCAGCGCGAGGCCGCCCCGGCCAGTATCCAGGATAAGTACGCCGAATCCTATGATTACAAGCTTGGTGATCTGCGTGGGGTGATGAGCATCAAGATTCCTCTGACGACGATGCACGACCGGGTTTTGACGATTTGGCGCGTTGATGCCGTCACCCATCTGGTCGGCTATCTTTTGCTGTTTCTGGTGCTGGCTGGGTTGCTGCGACGTGCGGTGACGCTGCGTCTGTCCGGTCTGGAAACGATCACCCAACACTTGATGGCCGGCGATTACCGGCAACGCGCGGAGCATAGCGGCTCGGATGAAATTGCTGCGCTGGGCGCTGCCATCAACCAGATGGCCGATGCCGTCGAGCGGCGCGAGGCCGATCTGCGGCGCTTCTCTGAAATTGCCGCGCACCACCTGCAAGAGCCGGCGCGCCGCATGGCCAGCTACGCCGAGCGTTTGACCCAGCAACTGGCGGGGCGGATTGACGATGCCGAAATCCAGCTATCGTTAGATTTCATTGGCCAGCAGGCGCGTTACCAGAAAAATATGCTCCACGATATCGAACGATATCTGGCGGCGGATCAGCCACGCGGCGAGCTTGCGTTGCCCGACGCGCGCCAGATTCTCGCAGCCATACTGGCTCGGGCGCAAGATCGGATCAGCGCCGTCGGTGCTGAAATCATCATCGGCGAATTGCCGTCGGCCTGGATTGATGCTCCGCGTTTGTCTGACCTGTTCGAGGTGACGCTGGATAATGCCCTGCAACATGGCGGCGCAGAAAAGTCGACGCTGGGGACACGGCGTGAAGCAGCGTCTGCGGCGGCTCCGTTGCGCATTGCCATCGACGGTGAACAGGTCGGCAATCTGGTACGCTACCGCATCAGCGACAACGGCCCCGGTATCGAAGCGCAATATCGCGAACAGGTATTTCAGGTGTTCGAGCGCTTGAGTTCCGGTCGCGGCGGGACTGGCATCGGGCTGGCTATTGTGCGCCGCATCGCCGAGAGTTGCGGCGGGCGCGCTTATATCGAGACCGCGCAAGGTGGCGGTTGCTGTGTTGTGGTTGAATTGCCGGCAAGAGAAATATCATGACTACCGAAAGACATCGTTTCGTCATTTTGCTCGCCGAAGACGAGCCAGCCGACGCCCATCTGGTGCAAGTCGCCTTGTCCGAGAACCACATTCTGGCCGACTTGCAGCATGTGGCTGACGGCCGTGATGCGCTTGAATATCTGCGCCGTGAAGGGCCCCGCTTTGCCGATGCGCCGCGCCCTGATCTGATCCTGCTCGATCTGAACATGCCGCGCATGGATGGGCGGCAGTTTCTCGCGGCGATCAAGCTGGAGCAGAACTTTAAAGATATTCCCGTGGTGGTGTTGACGACCTCGGAGGTTGAGCGCGATATCGTTTCTTCCTATCATCTCGGCGCGGCCGGTTACATTACCAAGCCGGTGGACGTGGTTCAGTTCATCGCGGCGATTCGCGATCTGGGCGAGTACTGGTTTGAACTGGTGCGCCTGCCGGATAACCAGAAAGCCAGACCATGAGTGAAAGCAGGGCCTCGTTCTTCAATATTCTGGTCATCGAAGACGAACCCGGTGAAGCACGC
Source organism: uncultured beta proteobacterium (assembly GCA_903946745.1). Taxonomy (GTDB): domain Bacteria; phylum Pseudomonadota; class Gammaproteobacteria; order Burkholderiales; family Rhodocyclaceae; genus CAJAWW01. The sequence goes on along the minus strand of CAJAWW010000122.1, from coordinate 634 downwards.
CTGATGCGGCTGGCGCTACAGAAAAGCGGCTTTCCCCTTGAGGTGCACCACGCCAGCGATGATCGCGAAGCCCTGTGTTTTCTGCGCCGCGAAGGCGCGCCATTCGACGGGGTGCCGCGCCCGGACCTGATCCTGCTTGATCTCAAGATGACCGGACAGAGTGGTCTGGAGTTACTCGCCACGCTCAAACTGGATGAACGTCTGCGCGCCATTCCGGTGGTGGTGGTCACCGCCTCCGGGCTCGAGGCCGATGTGCGGGCGGCCTACCAGCGCGGTGCGGCGGGGTATCTGGCCAAGTCAGCCGACTTCAACGAGTTCATCGCGGCGGTTTGCAAGCTGGGTCAATACTGGTTCGGTCGCGTGCGTCTGCCGGAGAATCCGGCATGACATTCACCAACAACATTGCCACCGGGCGTTTTGCAATCCCGCTGCTGCTCGCCCTGATTGCTGGCGGGCTGGCCGGCAATTATTTCAAGTATCCGATCTTTCTGAATATCGATTTCCTGTTCGGCAGCATTTTTGCCATGCTTGCTCTGCAGGCCTTCGGTCCGATGCGCGGCATCGTCGCCGCAGCCCTGATCGCCAGCCTTACCTACATGCTGTGGAACCACCCTTACGCGATCATCATCATGAC
>CAJAWW010000121.1 GCA_903946745.1 uncultured beta proteobacterium | reverse complement strand
GCTCAATATCCGCAGCCGACTCGGATTCAAGCAAGCCATTTTGCTCAAGAAACAATAGGAAGGCTCGCGTGCTGATCTTGCGACAATTGTCGGGAAGTAGAAAACTGGCGCGGGCAATCTTGTGACCCTCGAACAGGAACACCCCCGTCTTTGGTGCTGGCTCAAGCGCAAACTTATTCATGACCTCCTGAATTGCCAACTCACCAAGATTGGATTTTCGGGAGGGCGCTGTTCGCTGGTAATGTTGAAAGGTCTGGGTGACTTGCACCGGCAACTTGCTGGATTCAGCCCACTTCGCCAGTTTCGCACTGGTCGGCGTCTGGTGTTACGTCCGCCAGCCTACCAGGTATATGCAAGCCGCGTGTCACGCGGACAATGAGGCGGAAATAAGAAACGCAGCCTGAAGGAAGTTGGGACGAAGCCGTCGAAAGGTGGGCCGGAAATCCTTTGCTATCGTGGGAAGTTATCGAGACAACCCCAAACAGGAAAGGCCCCAGCCCATGAGTCGCATTGTAGCGAGCGTCACCACACTTCTGCAGCATGTCGAAGCGGTCAAGCAGACGCCCGAGATTTACCGACCATTGGCATGCCCGCACTGTGGCATCAAGATCGTCTGGCAGCACGGTTACTACACCCGGAAGGCGGATCGGCGGCATGACGGCGAGTGTTCGCTCAATCCGGTGCCGATTCTGCGGTACTGCTGCTCGGTATGCCGCCGCACCTGTTCGCGTTTGCCGCTGTGCATCGCCCCGCGCCGCTGGCATGACTGGGCGGTGCAGCAAGGCGTGCTGGAACGCCTGCTGAACGGATTCTCGCGGCACCACTGCGCGGCGACATCGGTTCCTGAGCGGCGCACGATCAGTCGTTGGTGGAATTGGTTGCAGGAGCGCGGGCAGACCTTCGAATTTCACCTGCGGTCACGCCTGCCCGAACTCGGACGCGCTACCGGATTCGGCGACTTCTGGCACCAGGTGCTCAAGTCAATGGGCTTGGCTGCGGCGATGGCGCTGCTCGATCAGGAGATGATCGTCCCGTGATGTCCTGACGCCAGACCAGCGGCGGACAGCGGGGCCCCCGCCCGGGCGGGGGCTCCACACAGTTTGCCCCTGTCATAAAAGTTGCCATTCGGGTTTCATGCGACTCCCTTTTACCTGCGAGGATTCCTCATGAACGAAATTGACCCGAAAGCCTTGTTTCGCCTGTCGGTCCTGGGTCCGCTGGCCAGCCGCGAACGGTTGGAGCGTGGCGAACTGCAACAAATCATCCGCGAGTTGGCCGGGCGCGAATATGCCATTCCCGGCACGCGCCGCCGCCATCTGGGCGAGAAGACGATCCAGGCGTGGTACTACACCTGGCGAGCGCAAGGCATCGACGGACTGACGCCCAAGCCGCGGATTGACCGTGGGCAGTCGAAACTCGCCGCCACCACCCAGGCGGCCATTCTCGCCGCCAAGCGCGACAATCCCCGGCGCTCGATCCGCCAGATCCAGCAGTTGCTCGAAACCGTCGGCACGGCTCCTCGCGGCAGCCTCTCGCGTTCGACCATCCACCGCCTGCTGCAACAACATGATCTGTCCCGGATCAGCGGCTCGGCGAGCCTGCCCGAGGAAAAGCGCAGTTTCGTCACCGCCACCGCCGGGGCGATCTGGTATGGCGATGTGATGCACGGCCCGCGGGTACCGATCTCTGGTCGGCTGGCGAAGAGCTACCTCGTTACCCTGTTCGACGACGCCTCGCGTCTGGTTGCCCACAGTGCCTTCTGTCCGGGCGAGACGGCGCTCGACATCGAGGGAGTACTCAAGCAGGCGCTCCTGAAACGTGGCGTACCGATTCGGCTGGTGGTCGATAACGGCGCCGCCTACCGCGCCCAAACCTTACAGGGGATCTGTGCCCGCCTGGGCATTCACCTGATCCATTGCCGGCCCTACGCGCCCGAGGGCAAGGGTAAGCTCGAGCGCTGGCACCGCACCTGCCGTGACCAGTTTCTCGCCGAACTGGATGAGCGGCTCATCACCAGCCTGGACGATCTCAACGCCCGGCTGTGGGCCTGGCTGGAGCAGGTCTATCACCGCGCCCCGCATGCCGGTCTTGCCGGCATGAGCCCGCTGGCGCGCTATCAGCAGGATCTGGCGAAGATCCGAACCCTCGGGC
>CAJAWW010000120.1 GCA_903946745.1 uncultured beta proteobacterium | reverse complement strand
GTCCATTTTGTGAAGGCGCCGCCGTCCTGCCCGGTGCCGGTTGCTGTCAGCGGCCAAGGCACAAGGGTGGGATCGGCTTTTGCCTCGTCTTCCAGCTTGCGATACAAAATAACCCGCGTTTTCCCAGATTCGCCGCTGCCAACAACAATAGGGTGATGGCGCTGCCAAGTACCCGAATCAACGTTGGACCACGGGTTGATGACGAACAGAATGCCGGTCCACGCCACACAGAGTCCGAAAAAAACCATCAACGCTAGCAAACCCCGGCCTACGGCACGGATTATTCTTAATATCAGGTGCATGGCATGAAGTGTGGCTGGTGATAAGGCACAACGGATTCCCATGATACTAATCTAGTTTTTTCGTGCTGGGCAATCTTGCGGCGGCTTCGCAACGGCTGGTTAACCTCTAATACCGGATGCTCAAAACTCATGCCCCCGGCATCGCCAACGGCTCCAACCGCTGCACAAGGGCCGCTGGAGCCTGAAAATGTGGTGGCACCGATTGAATGGCTGGTCTGGAGCAAGTCTTAAATTGAACGTCGGCTATGGAGAAAAATCCGAGCTGGGGGCGATGGCCGATCTTTGCCTCTCAATTGACTCGCTCTAGCGCGGCCCCAATGACCGCAATTTCCGTGGCGGCAAGAGACATTCGTGGTCTCAAGCCTCGGTCGAACATGAACGCAGGTTCATTGCGCCACAGCATTTCATCGCAGTATCAATCACAAGTTCCGGATAGCCAATTGTTCACGCAATCCATTCACGGCACCGCTCTCGCCACGCACGCGGAAGAACGCACCCTCACCATCGGCCCGCTCTTCCAGCACCTCACAGCGCGCGAAAATCTCTCCGCGCAATTGCTGCGCCGACCAGGGAAGAAAAAGCTCGGCCTCGATCATGTCCTGCGTGAAAAACGCAACGATGGTCTTGTGCAACAGCGCAACATCGGCAGCGCGGCGCGCGCTCATCACGATGCAATCCGGGTACTGAACGCGCAACATTGCTTCGCGTTCCGCTTGCGCTGCAGCATCACCGGCATTGTCAATCTTGTTGAAGACACGGATGCGCGGAACATCCTGCGCCCCGATCTCGGCCAGAACTTTATCCGTCACCGCAAGCTGACGCTCAAACCCGGGGTCGCTCGCGTCGATGACGTGGAGCAGCAGCGCCGCATCAAGCGCCTCCTCCAGCGTCGATTTGAACGAAGCAACCAGCCCGTGCGGCAGGTTTTTGATGAAACCGACCGTGTCGCTGATCAGCACGCGCGGAATGCTCTCAGGTTGAAGCGCGCGCACGGTGGTGTCCAGTGTGGCAAACAACTTGTTTTCTACCAGCACATCGCTTCCGGTCAGCGCCCGCATCAAGGTTGACTTGCCCGCGTTCGTGTAACCGACCAGCGCCACGTTGGCGAGCACCTGACGCTCTTGTCGCCGCGCCCGCTGCGTCTTGCGCTCGACCTCCATGGCGGCGATCTCCTGCTGCAGATCGGCGATGCGGTCACGGATTTTTCGCTTATCCAGTTCGGTATGCGATTCGCCGGCACCGCGCCCGCCCACACCGCTGCGCTGGCGGCCTTGCGGCCCGGCGAGTTTTGCCGCCTCACGCAAACGCGGTGCCATGTAACCGAGACGCGCAATTTCCACCTGCGCACGCGCGGCGCGAGAGCGCGCATTGCGATGAAATATTTCAAGGATCACCATGGTGCGATCCATCACCTCGCAACCGGTCTCGACTTCAAGATTGCGTGCCTGTGACGGCGAAATCTCGTGATCGACGAAGATCATTTCAACAGGAGGCGCGTCGGTGACCACGGCAGGTGCTGCGTCCATCAGCGCATCCGGGTCGGGTTCGTTATTCACGAAGCGACGTATTTCATCGCGCTTGCCGACGCCCAGATAGGCGGTCGCATCGAAACTTGTACGCTTTTGCATGAACGTGCGGGTCACTATGTAACCCAACGTTTTGGCGAGTTCGCGCAATTCGATCACCGACGCTTCGAACTCAATATCGCTCACGCGCGGCCGTTGCACCGCTGCCACCACGGCGTAGCGGGGCTGTTCCTTGGTTTCGATTTCTTCACTTCGCATGCGGGGGTGGCTTCTCTTGAGAAAATACTACAAAAAAATCAGTCGACCTGCACCAGCAAGCCCTTGAGGTATTCGCCTTCTGGAAAGGCCAGATCCACCGGATGATCGGCAGCACCCTGTAGCCGCTGAACGATGCGCGCAGTGCGGCCAGCGTCGCGCGCGGCGGCAGCGACAATCTGCTGGAACACATCGAGACCGACGCCGCCCGAGCAGGAATACGTCATCAGCATTCCACCGGGTGCCAGCAGCCTGAACCCGCTGGCATTGATGTCTTTGTAGGCGCGCGAAGCACGTTCGACATGTGCGGCCGAGGGGGCAAACTTGGGCGGGTCGAGCACCACGATATCAAACAGTTCGCCGGCGGCACGCAAGGCGCGCAGCTCATCGAAGACATCCGCGTCGCGCCACACGGCGCGCACGGCATCCAGTTGTTGATTGAGTGCCAGATTGCGTTGCGCAGTAAGCAGCGCCGGCCCGGACGAATCCACCGATACCACTTCGCGCGCGCCACCGGCCAATGCCTGCAACGAAAACCCGCCGGTGTAGCAAAAACAGTTGAGCACACGCTTGTGCGCCGAAAGCTCGGCGAGGCGCCGCCGGTTTTCGCGTTGATCGAGATAGAAGCCAGTCTTGTGACCCTTGACGATGTCGACCGCCATCCGCACGCCGTTTTCGACGATCACGCGTTCATCTTCAATGTCCGCCCCTAGCAGCCAGCCGGATGTCGGCTCCAACCCTTCAAGCTTGCGCACATCAGAATCCGAACGATCATAAATCTGTGTGCAGGCGGTGGCTTTTTGCAAAGAGTCGACGATGGCCGCACGCCATTTGTCGGCACCAGCGCTGGTCAGTTGCACCACGACGGTATCGCCATAGCGATCGGCAATGACACCAGGCAAACCATCAGATTCGGCGTGGATCAGACGCAGCCCCTGCTGCGCGCGCAGTTCCGGCAAGGCTTCGCGGCGCGCCACGGCGGCCGCAACCCGGCGCTTGAAAAACGCATGATCCACGACTTCTTCGGGATCAAAGCTCCACACCCGGGCACGAATTTGCGAAGACGGGCTCCACGCCGCACGCGCCAGTGGCCGGCCGTTGGCTGCAACGACGTCAACGGTATCGCCGGGTCGGGCACGGCCTTCAAGATGCGCCACCGCACCGGAAAAAATCCACGGATGCTGACGCAGCAGCGATTTTTCCTTGCCGGAATGCAGTATCAATTGCGCGCTCATCGGGAAGGCGCGCGACTACGTCTGTTTAAGATAAGGAACGTAATCGAGATCGCTGCCAGCGATATGCTGCGTCAGCCAGTCCGTGAGAAAAACCACCATCTCCGGTGTGACATCGGCATTGATACACTTGACCTGAAACTCATCCACACTCTTCTGGAACACTCGGTGTTCCTTGCGATGAACGGCCAGCTTGGGGTACTTGCAGTCACGTAAAAGCGCTTCTTCGACCGCGAAATGATCGCGGACATAATGCTTCAGCCGGGTCAGGGTGTACACCGCATACAAGGTGCGGCCTTCCGTGGCGGCCTGCTGCAAATCGGCCAGACAACGAAACAACTCACGATGTTGCGCATCGATTGCCTCTTCGCCAGTCGCCAGTGCGGGAGTCCATTTCATGGAATGAATTGTATTCCACAATGCTGCGTCAGATTTTTTTTGCCCGGGGATGCGCCGTGTCGTAAATCTTTGCCAGATGCTGAAAATCGAGGTGGGTATAAATCTGCGTTGCGGTGATGCTGGCGTGACCCAGCATGTCTTGCACCGCACGCAGATCACCCGACGATTGCAGTACATGGGAAGCAAACGAATGCCGCAGCATGTGGGGATGCACAGGCATGCCGGCACCACTGCGGCGCGCCCATTGCTGCAGCCGGTATTCAACCTGACGCGGCGTCAGTCGCGTGCCGCCACGACCGACAAACAAGGCACGCTGCAACGCATCCGGCGGTGCCGGACGGATGAATCCCGTGCGTATTGCCAGCCATGCCTGCAATGCGTTACGCGCAACGTTGCCCAGTGGCACCGTGCGCGTCTTTCCGCGTTTGCCGGTTACGGTCACTTCGCCTGCATCGAGATCCAACCCGCCTGGCCAATCGAGGCCGACCAGTTCGGCCAGACGCAAGCCGGAGGAATACAGCAGTTCGAACATCGCCGCATCGCGCACGCAAAGTGGATCATCAAGATCAGCAGCGCCTTCCAGCAATGCCGCGGTCTGATCGATACCCAGCGCTTTGGGCAGGCTGCGCGCACGTTTCGGCGCGCGCAAACCATCGGCTGGGTTCCGGGCAATCTCGCCGCGCCGCGCAAGCCAAGCGAAAAAACTGCGCCATGCCGAAAGCGTACGGGCAATCGACCGCGGTGCCAGTTCGCGCGCATGCAACTGCATGAGCCCCCGACGCAATTGGGCAGAAGTTAGCGCGTCAATGCAGCCATCGGGGAAAAGCGCGGCAAGCCTTGCCAGATCGCGCCGATAGGCATCCAGCGTATGCGGGCTGGCACGCCGCTGAACCGCCAGTTCATCCAGAAAGCGCGCAGCAGAATTGGCTGGCGCTTCCATGGTCTCAGACAGTGACGCGCAGCAGCGCCGCCGCCGCCATGTCGGCAATATGTTCGAGATAGATTGTTCCAAGTTCCGGATAAAACCGCGTGGGCTCTTCGCTGGCCATGACCAGCATGCCAAAGCAGGCTCCGCCGGTTTCACGCAACGGCACCTGCGCCATCGAGCGAAGATGGCTGGCCGACTCGCCAAACCAGGTCAAGGATGCCTGCCCGGTTGCCGATCCGCAATACGGCCGCTGCAGGCCAGAGGCGAACACCTTGGCGGCGTCGGTAACGGCATCAAACTCATGCCCGCTGCCTTGTCCAGCCCCCCACAACCGCAAGGTGACATGCGGCACTGCAAAAGCACCACCAATATGTGAATACAACGCACGCACCACGGCAGCCTCGTCGCTGGCAGCAATCAGCGCCACCGCGAGTTTGTGCACCCGCTCGGAAATAGAATCATTTTCATGGCCGAAACCAATCAGTTCGGCCAGCTTGGCTTCGAGCGAGCGCACCTTGTCACGCAGCGTAAATAATTGCTTCTCGGTGATCGAAATGGCACGGCCACTATGCGGATCAGGCAGCGTCACCAGTGTGAGCATATCGGCATACTGATCGAAAAACTCGGGGTGGTCGTGCAGGTAGCGGGCGACGTCTTCTGATTTCATGGGCAGGGTCATGGGTGGTCTTTCATGGAGGGTCTCTACAGGTTGTCCGGTAAATCAATTTCAGCGGAAAAAACAGTCACGGCGGGGCCGGTCATCTGCACCGATGCGCCGGTCCAGGCAATGGAAAGCTCGCCGCCGCGTGTGGCAACGCGCACCGGCGAATCGAGCAGGCCGCGGCGAATCCCCGCCACCACCGCAGCACAAGCCCCTGTGCCGCAGGCCAATGTCTCACCGGCACCGCGCTCATAGACCCGCAAACGAATGGCGTGGCGATTCATCACCTGCATGAATCCGGCATTCACCCGGCGCGGAAAGCGCAGGTGGTTCTCGATCAGTGCGCCTTGTTGCACCACCGGCGCGGCATCCACATCGGCCACCACCTGCACCGCGTGCGGGTTGCCCATGGACACCACGGAGATGTCGAGCGATGCATCGTTTAAGACCAGCGAGTGCACGACCGCATCGCTCTCCGAGACAAATGGGATATCGGCTGGCGCAAACCGCGGCGCGCCCATATCGACAGTGACTTCACCGTTATCTTCCAGGCGCGGCGTAATCAGCCCGGATTGAGTTTCAACACGAATTTCGCGCTGCGTCGTCAGTCCCTGCTCCTGCACAAAACGAGCGAAGCACCGCGCGCCATTGCCGCACTGTTCAACCTCGCCGCCATCGGCATTGAAGATACGATAACGAAAATCAACCCCCGGCGTGGCGGATTTTTCGACCAGCAACAACTGGTCGCAGCCGACGCCGAAATGCCGGTCAGCCAGCCAGCGCACTTGCGCCGCATTCGGCACAAAAGCCTGAGTGATCGCGTCGAGCACGACAAAATCGTTGCCCAGACCGTGCATTTTGGTAAAACGTATTTTCATGGGACAAGCATACGCCGTGTCTTGGGCGTCGACTTTCTCAATTGAGGGGTCAATAAACCCCTTTTTCGCCCGGTGGTCGGGTCTTGAATCGTTTGTGCATCCACAGGTATTGCTCCGGCGCGTTGGCAATTTCGCCTTCGATCACCGCGTTCATGCGTCGCGTGTCAGCTTCGATGTCCTCGGTCGGAAAGCTTTCCCACGGGGGGGCGATACGCACCGTCCAGCCGTCCGCGTCCATATAGGTGATGACCGGCAATACTTTTGCACCCGTCATCGCGGCCAGGCGCGACAGGCCGGGAATGGTTGCCGTGCTCACCCCAAAAAACGGCACAAAGATGGATTCATCGCGTCCATAGTCCATGTCGGGCAGGTAGTAAAACGGCGTGCCGGCCTTCAACGCCTTGACCACCGGCCGCAGCCCCTCCTGCCGCGACACCAGCACGCTGCGGCCAAACCGCAGGCGACCGGCACGCAGGTGGTGATTGAACACCGCGTTCTTCTGATTGGAGTACATGCTGATCATGTCGATTTCCATGCATAGGCGCGACCAGCCCATATCCAGCCCAACAAAATGCGGCGCGAACAGGATCACCGGTTGCCCGGCGCAAGCGCGCAAGTGCTCCAACCCTTCGAGCCGGACCAGACGACGAAAGCGCTGCGCAGATGCCCACCAGCACAAGCCACGCTCGAGAAAGCTGCGCCCGAAGGCGGTCAAGTGGCGTATCGCCAGCGTCGACTTTTCGTGTTCTGACATCTGCGGAAAACACAGGCCGAGATTGGTCAGCGTGACATGCCGGCGTTCCGGCACCAGCACATACAACACTCGCCCGAGCGCCTTGCCCAGCAACGCCAGCAACGACATGGGCAGCCACTGGGCGAGCCACATGAGGAAAAGGAAAATACGGGTCATTCGTCCGCAACAACGATCAAGCAGCGATCACGCAAAAAGGAAGCCGACGCATCAAAATCTCTAAAACCGCAAAGGGTGCGCACCGACAGAAGCTCCCATGGTAGTGCCAAAATCGTCTATGGTTGCACACAAGTGACTTGAATTTTGTTCCAATTATTTCAGCCAGAGGTTTAAGTTGAGTGAAGAAATCCCTGAAGTAAGTCCGACGGATGAAGGCATTGACCGCATTGCGCGTGAAATCGGCATCCCTGCCTGCCCGGCGATTCTTGCCCGATTCTCGGCGGAAATGCATCAGCCGGAGCCGGATACCCGCAAACTGGCGGCGCTGATCGGCGGCGATATCGCGCTGTCGGCTGCGCTGCTCAAGCTGGTCAACTCGCCTTACTACGGGCTACGCACCAAGGCGAGCAATACGCATCAGGCCTTGTCGATTATCGGCTTACGCGCCGGAGCGAACCTCGTCACCGGCCTGATTCTGCGCCAGACATTCCCCACCGGTGCCAGTCGTTTGATGGGGCGCTTCTGGGAAAAGACCGAAACGCTGGCGGCGACGGCGCTCACGACCGCGCGTCGCATTCCCGGTATCGATGCCGACGAAGCGCACACCTACGCGCTGTTCCGCGACTGCGGCATGCCGGTCATGATTAACAAATTTCCCGACTACGACCAAATTCTTGACCGCTTCGATCATGTGCGTTCTGCCGGTCTGGTCGCCGAAGAAGGCATGACCTATCGCTTCAGTCATGCCCGGGTGGGCTATGCGCTATCGAGCAGCTGGCTATTGCCGGAGCCCTTCTGCCGTGCAATCCTGTTTCATCACGATTTTGAAAAAGTCGCGGCCGGCCGCCGCGAGATCGAGCCGGCCAACCGCAAACTGGTGGCCTTTGGTTTGTTACTGGATCAGATTCTGGCCATGCGACTGGATGGCAGCCTCTGTCCCGACTGGGAGCCTAACGAAGCCTTCGTTCTCGCAACGCTCAACATCACACCCGACCAAATTATTGCGCTGATGCAAGAGGCCGGGTAGCGAAGGGCAAGACCTAAATGACCGCATCACGACCAGGCTTTATCGTGACACTGCTTTCCGTCGGCGCCATCCTTTCGGCGCAAGTCTCGGCTCAAGAATTGTGCCCTGGCTCAGAGTCGCTTGAGGCTCCCATACGGCGCCCGGGCTCAACCGTTCCGGACCCGTGCGACGCCCTTCGCATCTTGCTTCCAGTTGCTGCAAAGTGCGCAACTGAGTTTCCCGAAATACCGGGACTCCAGAT
>CAJAWW010000119.1 GCA_903946745.1 uncultured beta proteobacterium | reverse complement strand
GTGATGCAATTGCCGGTTAGCCAGGATGCTTTGCAAGAGGCTATTGGCAATGTTCGGAAACGCCATGTATCGGGCAAGGCGCCCCGGCAACAAGGCAAAATTCTGGCCATGTTGCCTTGCAAGGGCGGTGCCGGTGCGACTTTTCTGGCAACCAATCTGGCGTGCAGTATTGCCGCCGAAGGCAAACGCGTTTGCTTGATCGACCTCAATTTCCATTTTGGCGAAGCCGCGCTTTATGTCTCCGAAACAAGGCATCCGTCGACCGTTGCCGATGTATTACAACAGATCCAGCGCCTTGATGGACCGTTGCTGGAGTCGAGCATGCTGCGTGTGGCGCCAAATTTCTGGTTACTGGCCGCCCCCGACTCGCCGGAGAAAGCCGTGGATATTCGGCCGGAGAGCATCGAGCGGTTATTGAGTGTCGCCCGCACCCATTATGATTTTGTCTTGCTCGACGTCAGTCGAACGCTGGATGCAAACTCAATCAGGGCGCTCGACCATGTAGATGCAATCTACCTGGTGCTCCAGATGACGCTGCCTTTCCTCCGCGATGCGGCGCGTCTGCTGCAACTTTTCCGCTCACTCGGCTATCCCGAAAGCCGGTCACATCTTCTGGTCAATCGCTTCGAGAAAGGTGGCGACATCAATCTGGCCGATCTCGAACGCAGCCTAGGTGTCACCGTCTCGAAAAGCATTCCCAACAGCTTTGGTGCGGTGGCTGTTTCGATTAATCAAGGGCGTCCGATCGTAGATATTGCCCCTGAAGACCCCGTTTCCCGCTCGATTCAGGAAATGGCGCGAGAACTTGCGCAAGTCCCGGCTGAAGACACCGGCTGGTTGCGGCGGCTGTTACGGCGAAGGGCTTGACCGGTTGGCCATACCTATCCAGAAAATCAGGAGAGCATGAATGGATCTAAGACAAAAATTGCAGGCGGTTCGTCCGGACGCTGCGGCCGCCATAATCAGCATGGCGGACACCAGAAATGCGCCGCGTTCACATGATGATGTCGACTACGCGCGGCTCAAAAACGATATTCACCGCAAGCTGCTTGACCGGGTTGATCTGGAAGTCATGTCGAGCATGCCTGACGAGAAGTTGCGCCGCGATCTCAAAACGATGGTCGAGCGCTTGCTGGCCGAGGGCGATGTGGCGCTCAATACCGCCGAGCGGCGGCAGATCGTGCAGGACATCGAGGATGAAATGCTGGGTCTGGGGCCGCTCGAAGCGCTGCTGGCAGACCCCTCGGTGTCCGATATTCTGGTCAATACCTTTCGCCAGATTTATGTCGAACGTGCCGGCAAGTTGACGCTGACCGATGTGCGTTTTGCCAGTAACGCGCATTTGCTGAAGATCATCGACAAGATTGTTTCCCGTGTCGGCCGGCGGATTGACGAATCCTCTCCGATGGTTGATGCACGCCTGCCGGATGGTTCGCGGGTTAACGCGATCATTCCGCCGCTGGCGCTCGATGGGCCGATCCTGTCGATTCGCCGTTTTGCCGTTGTCCCACTGAAAATGGAGGATTTACTTCGCGTCAAAACGATGACGCTGCAGATGGCTGACCTGCTTGGGGCGATGGTTAAAGCTAAACTCAACGTGCTGATTTCAGGGGGCACCGGTAGCGGAAAAACCACGCTGCTTAATGTGCTCTCTGTCAATATTCCGCCCAGCGAGCGCATCGTAACCATTGAAGATGCGGCTGAACTGCAGTTACAGCAACCGCATGTGGTACGCCTCGAAACCCGTCCACCGAACATCGAGGGTAAAGGCGAGATTACCCAGCGCGCGCTGGTGCGTAACAGCCTGCGCATGCGCCCCGACCGCATCATCCTCGGCGAAGTGCGAGGCGCCGAGGTGCTCGACGTACTGCAGGCGATGAATACCGGCCACGATGGGTCGATGACCACGGTGCACGCCAATACCCCGCGCGACGCCTTTACCCGGCTGGAAAACATGATGTCGATGGCGGGCATGCAAATGCCGCCGAAAACTGCCCGGGCGCAAATCAGCTCTGCAATTTCGGTGGTAATACAGGTCGCCCGCCTGAGCGATGGTCAGCGAAAGGTGGTGAGCATTCAGGAGATCACTGGCATGGAAGGCGATGTGGTCACCATGCAGGAGATCTTCGCATTTCGGCAGACCGGCATCAGCTCGGATGGACGCGTTCTCGGTCATTTCCGGGCGACGGGGATTCGCCCGAAGTTCATCGATCGTCTGCGTACCTACGGGCTGACCATGCCCGACGAGATATTTGATCCCAGCCGTACCTACGAATGAGCAATCGCCATGGATTCCATTTATCAGTTTTTTATCTTGTTCTGCTTTGTCGCCGTGGTGCTTGCGCTTGAAGGTGGTTATCTGGCGTGGACGAATAGCAAGGGTGAGGAAGTACAGCGCATGGCGCGCCGCCTGCGCGCAATTTCAGCCGGCGAACATGGCACCGAGGTATCCAGCCTGCTCAAACGGCAAACATCGGGTGACCTGTCGGCGCTCGAACGGTTGTTGCTGCG
>CAJAWW010000118.1 GCA_903946745.1 uncultured beta proteobacterium | reverse complement strand
GCATGTTCGACCTGATGGCCGATGCGCAACCAGTGATTGAAGTAGTCGCCCATGTGATAGCCGCAGAACGGCAGCATGGCGAAGGGGTCGCGGCGCACGATGCCTTGTGCACCGACAGCGGCGGCGGTGGTTTCGGAGCCGAGCGTAGCGGCCATGTAGACGCCGTAGTTCCAGTTGAACGCCTCGAATACCAGCGGTACGGCAGTGGAGCGGCGACCGCCGTAGATGAAGGCGGAAATCGGCACGCCGGCGGGATTTTCCCAGTCTTTGTCGATGGAGGGGCATTGTGCTGCCGGCGCGGTGAAACGCGAGTTGGGGTGCGCGGCCTTGCGTCCGGTCTTGCCATCCGCAGGTGTCCAGTCATTGCCCTGCCAGTCGATCAGGTGCGCCGGGGCTTCTTTGGTCATGCCTTCCCACCACACATCGCCGTCGTCGGTCAGGGCGACGTTGGTGAATATGATGTTTTCCTTCAGCGTCGCCATGGCGTTGAAGTTGGTTTTTTCCGAGGTGCCCGGTGCCACGCCAAAGAAGCCGGCCTCCGGGTTGATGGCATAAAGATGCCCATCCTTGCCCGGTTTGATCCAGGCGATGTCGTCACCCACCGTGGTGATTTTCCAGCCGCCCATACTGGCGGGGGGGATCAGCATGGCGAAGTTGGTTTTGCCGCAGGCCGAGGGGAACGCTGCGGCGACGTAGGATTTTTTCCCGGCGGGGGATTCGACGCCAAGGATCAGCATGTGTTCGGCCAACCAGCCTTCGTCGCGCGCCATGGTCGAGGCGATACGCAGCGCAAAGCACTTTTTACCCAGCAGGGCATTGCCGCCGTAGCCGGAGCCGAACGACCAGATTTCGCGGGTTTGCGGAAAGTGGCAAATATATTTGGTTTTATTGCACGGCCATTTGACATCGGCCTGACCCGCTTCAAGCGGGTGGCCGACGCTATGCAGGCAAGGCACGAATTCGCCGTCGGTGCCGAGCTGGTCGAGCACGGCGCGCCCCATGCGGGTCATGATGCGCATATTGACGACCACATACGGGCTGTCGGAAAGTTCGACGCCAATGTGGGCGATGGGCGAGCCGATGGGCCCCATGGAGAACGGAATCACGAACAGGGTGCGCCCGCGCATGCAGCCCTTGAACAGGCCTTTGAGCGTGTCCTTCATTTTTTCCGGCACTTCCCAGTTGTTGTTGGGGCCGGCGTCTTCGGGGTCGGGCGTGCACACATAGGTGCGATCTTCGACACGCGCCACGTCGGAGGGATCAGACAGCGCCAGGTAGGAATTTTTGCGCTTGGCCGGATTCAGCCGGATCATGCTGCCGGCCTCCACCATCTGGGCAAACAGACGGTCGGATTCTTCTTGCGAGCCGTCGCACCAGACGATGTTGTCGGGTTGCGTCAGCGCGGCGATTTCAGCAACCCACGCGGCAAGCCGGGTGTGTTTGACATAGGCGGGCGCGGTATAGGCGGAATTGGCTTGATTCATGACGCGGTGGTCTCCACTAGGAATTGTTTGCTACATGCCGGCCGGCCGGGCGATCAGGGGTGGGGATCGGCGGGGCTTCCGACTGCCCACGAAGGCGCGGTGCCGTGTCAGCACCTTGGGCTGTTCGCAGAATCGATGAAGTTTCGGCGCGCATTATCCCATATCCGCTTGCCGATCGTGACCGGCGGAGGCAGAGGACAGCCGATGCAGTTTGATTCCAGACGCTGGAAACACGGCAGTAAATGTGCGTTATCACAAAAGTCGACGCTGGCGACACGGCGCTAGAATCTGTCCATATCAAACAGGATCAAGCAGGATCAAGCAGGATCAAGCAGGATCAAACAGGAGACCGCAAGCATGGACGAACGAATTCGCGCTGCCGCGCTGGAGTATCACCGCAACCCGACACCGGGAAAAATTGCCGTGACGCCCACCAAGGCACTGACCAATCAAGCTGATCTGTCGCTGGCTTATTCCCCGGGCGTGGCCGCTGCGTGTGACGAAATCGTGCGCGACCCGGCTACCGCGTCGCTCTACACCTCGCGCGCCAATCTGGTGGCGGTCATCACCAACGGCACCGCCGTGCTGGGGCTGGGCAACATTGGTCCCTTGGCCGGCAAGCCGGTGATGGAAGGCAAAGGTGTACTGTTCAAAAAGTTTGCCGGCATCGATGTGTTCGATATTGAAATCGCCGAAAACGACCCGGACAAACTGGTCGACATCATTGCCTCGCTGGAGCCGACTTTTGGCGGCATCAACCTTGAAGACATCAAGGCACCCGAATGCTTCTACGTTGAAGCCAAGCTGCGCGAGCGGATGAAAATTCCGGTGTTCCATGACGACCAACATGGCACTGCCATTATCGCCAGCGCCGCTGTATTGAACGGCTTGCGCGTGGTTGGTAAAGACATTGCCGAGGTCAAACTGGTGTGTTCCGGTGCCGGCGCGGCGGCGATTGCCTGTCTCGATTTGATGGTCAGCCTGGGGCTTGACCCCAAGCATGTGCTGGCCGTCGACAGCAAGGGCGTGATCCACAGCGGCCGCCTCAGTGACCAAGGCGGGCTTGATCCCTCCAAGGCGCGTTACGCACAAGACACGGCAGCGCGCACGCTGGGCGATGCGATTGTCGATGCCGACATTTTCCTCGGCCTGTCCACCGCCGGCGTGCTCAAGCAGGACATGGTCAAGACGATGGCCAAGAACCCCATCATTCTCGCCATGGCTAACCCGGAGCCGGAGATTTTGCCGGAACTCGCCAAGGCCGTGCGCCCCGACGCCATCATTGGCACCGGGCGTTCCGACTACCCCAATCAGGTCAATAACGTCCTGTGCTTTCCCTTCATGTTCCGTGGTGCGCTCGATGTGGGTGCCACCACCATCAACGAGCCGATGAAGCTCGCCGCCGTGCGCGCGATTGCCGAACTGGCGCACGCCGAACAATCCGAAGTGGTGACGGCCGCCTATGGCACTGAAGATCTGGCGTTCGGCCCCGAGTACCTGATTCCCAAGCCCTTTGATCCGCGCCTCATCATCAAGGTTGCGCCCGCCGTGGCGCAGGCCGCGATGGATTCTGGTGTCGCCACGCGGCCAATTGTCGACATGGAGGCTTACATTCACCAGTTGAACGATTTTGTCTACCACACCGGTTTGCTGATGCGCCCGGTGTTTGCCGCCGCCAAGAAAAGCCCGGCGCGCATCATCTTCTGCGAAGGCGAGGATGAGCGCGTATTGCGTGCGGTGCAAACCGTGGTCGACGAACAGATGGCGCGCCCGATTCTGATCGGCCGCCCCGAAGTGGTGGAGAAAAGCATCCTGCGTCATGGTTTGCGTATCCGTGCCGGGGAACACTTTGAGCTGGTGAACCCGGATTCGGATTCGCGCTACAAGGAACTATGGCAGGACTATCACGAGATCATGCAGCGGCGTGGCGTGGGTGTCGAATACGCCAAGCGTGAAATGCGCCGCCGCACCACGCTGATCGGTGCCATGCTGGTGCGCCACAACTACGCTGACGGCATGCTATGCGGCACTTTCGGCAAGCATTCGCTGCATTTGCGCTATGTCGATTACGTCATTGGCCGCAAACCCGGCATCGAGAATTTTTACGCCATGAACATGCTGGTGCTGCCCAAGCGCACGCTGTTCATTGGCGACACCTACGTTAATTACGACCCGACCGCCGAGCAGATTGCTGAAATGACGCTCTTGGGCGCTGAAGAAGTGCGTCGCTTCGGCCTCACGCCCAAGGTGGCGTTGTTGTCGCATTCCAGCTTCGGCACCGACAACACGCCAACGGCGATCAAGATGCGCGCGGCGCTTGGTCTCTTGCGCGCGCGTGCGCCGCAGTTGGAGGTCGACGGCGAGATGCACGGCGACGCTGCGCTCTCTGAGGAAATTCGCGGCAACGTCTTCCCCACCTCCGCACTCAAGGGGCAGGCCAATCTGCTCATCATGCCGACCATTGATGCCGCCAACATTGCCTTCAACCTGCTCAAGACAGCGGCGGGGGATGGTTTGACAGTGGGGCCGATGCTGCTCGGCGCGGCGCGTCCGGTGCATATTCTGACGCCCACGGCCACCGTGCGACGCATCGTCAATGTCACAGCTTTGTTATCGGTGGAAGTCGCGCAAGCGCAAGCCAAGAGCGGCGGTTGAGCGTCGTGCCCGTGGCGCGGACAGCCCTGATCCTGACCGGTGGCGGCGCACGCGCCGCCTATCAGGTCGGGGTGTTGAAAGCGATCCGCGAACTATTGCCTGACGCGCGCCGCAATCCGTTTCCCATCTTGTGCGGCACCTCGGCCGGCGCCATCAACGCCGCCACCATGGCCGTCTGGGCGGAAGACTTCGGGCGCGGCGTCGATCATCTCATCCGTGTCTGGGAGGGCTTCACCGCAAGCCAGGTCTACCGCGCCGACGCGCTCGGCATCGGCAAAGCCGGGCTCAACTGGTTGACGACGCTCGCCATTGGCTGGCTGACGCATCGTGCACCACGTTCGCTGCTCGACAACGCGCCGCTGCGCGAGTTGCTGGCGGGGAGTCTTGATCTCGATCGCATCGGCCGTGCTATCGAGAGCCGTGCGCTGCATTCGGTCAGCATCACCTGTTCGGGCTATTCGTCCGGCCAGAGCATCAGTTTTTTTGAAGGTCGCGCCGACATTGAACCCTGGCGCCGCAGCCAGCGTATTGGCTCGCACGCAAAATTGACGCTGGACCATTTGATGGCATCGAGCGCCATTCCCTTTGTTTTCCCGGCGGTGCATATCAATCGCGAGTGGTTTGGCGACGGCTCGATGCGTCAGGTGGCACCCATATCGCCGGCCATCCACATGGGTGCCGAGCGCATATTGGTCATCGGTGCCGGTCGCATTGCCGAAGAAAGCCTGCGTCCGCGCAGTGATATTTATCCGTCTCTGGCGCAAATTGCCGGCCATGCGCTGTCCAGCATCTTTCTGGACAGCATGTCGGTTGATATCGAGCGGGCGACCCGTATCAACCGTACTCTGTCGCTGATCCCTGCCCAGACGCGTGCGGCACAGAATATGGTATTGCGGCCGCTCGACGTATTGGTGATTTCTCCGTCGCAGCGGCTTGACCATCTGGCGGCACGTCATGCCAAGGCGTTGCCGCTGCCCGTAAGAACGCTGTTGCGCGGTATCGGTGCCATGAATCGCAACGGGGGCGCATTGACCAGCTACCTGCTGTTCGAGTCAGCATTCACCCGTGCGCTGATCGAACTGGGCTATGCCGACACGCAAAGCCGCCAAGAGGAACTGCGAAAATTCCTTGATATTCCTTAGCCACTCTAAGAACATGGATTATATTTATTCTGCAACTGCTTTATTTATAATGATTTATGTCGATACATAGAACATGGCGTCGCACCGTGTTTTTCGATACAATGCGGCGTCTTGGGAGGGCTGCATGAGAAACTCATTTCTGATTTTGCTGGCGGTGGCGTTTGTCTGTGCCGGCATGACACCAATCTCGGCCGAAGCCGCAACAGGCAAGAAGAAGCCTACGGCGACAAAAAAGAAGGCTCCACGGATTGTTGCGAAATTCAAAGCGCGTGAGAGTCAGGGCAGCAAAATTCACCGCGTCAGGCATGCCCTTGGTGATTCCACGCTGGACGACGCACGTCATCTGGCGCTGCAGTCTTCGGCCGTGCTGGTGCTGGATCAGGCCACGGGTGCCATTTTGTTTGAAAAGAATTCGAATGTCGTGTTGCCGATTGCCTCCATCACCAAGTTGATGACGGCCATGGTTTCGCTCGATGTGCATCCGAGCATGGAAGAGTCGATCGCCATCAGCGAAGATGATATCGATACGCTGAAAGGCACCCGTTCCCGGCTTAAGGTCGGCACGCACCTGAGCCGCGAAGAAATGCTGCGGCTGGCATTGATGTCGTCGGAAAACCGTGCCGCCTCGGCCTTGTCGCGTAATTACCCGGGCGGCCGCGCTGCCTTCATTGCGGCCATGAACCTCAAGGCGCGCGCCATTGGTCTCAACGACACACGTTTCGAAGACGCCACCGGCCTCACCGCCGCCAACGTATCAAGCCCGCGTGATCTGGCAAAACTGGTGGATGCCGCTCACCAGTACCCCTTGATCCGCGAGTTTTCCACCACCTCCGAAGGCGCTTTCAACGTCGCCGGCCGCGTCCAGCAGTACCGCAACACCAATACGCTGGTGAAGAGCCCAACGTGGGAAATCGGCCTGTCGAAGACCGGTTACATCAACGAAGCCGGTAAGTGTCTGGTGATGCAGGCCTGGCTCAACAACAAGCCGACCATCATCGTGTTGCTCGATTCCTGGGGCAAGATGACCCGCATCGGCGACGCGCAGCGCATCAAGCGCTGGGTCGAAAGCGCCGAACTGCAGCAGCGGTCCAAGACCAGTTGAGACGCCGGCGGCGGATCGCTGCCCAACCCACAAAAGCCGCCAAGCAGGGCGGCTTTTGTATTTTGGCGTATCCCCAGCGTCGACTTTTCGGGGGCGCATGCCTTGCCGAAGCGACTGTGGAAGAATCTGGATGCCGAATTAGTTGTCCTCTATAATGTGCAGTATTCTGTAATCAATCAAAGAGAGGTCGATCATGAGCTTTTCTACCAACGACGTGGTGCCATTCACTCAGGCGCGTGCCAGGCTCTCCGATCTGGCCGATCAGGTCAAGGACGGCGCCGAGAAGATCATTACCAAGAACGGTGAAAGCTACGTCGCCCTG
>CAJAWW010000117.1 GCA_903946745.1 uncultured beta proteobacterium | reverse complement strand
TGGCAGGATGTTGGCATTGATCTCTCCAAGGGTGCCAACGGGCGCATCTACCTGCCCCACGACGATCTTGTGCGCTTTGGTCTCAGCGCCAACGACCTGCAACACCGTATCCCCAGCGTCGACTTTTGTGCCCTGCTGCAATTCGAGGTAGAACGCGCCCGCACCCTGATGCATTCCGGTGCCTCGCTCGGCTGGGATCTGCCGGGTCGTATCGGCCTCGAAATTCGCGCCATTGTCGCTGGCGGCCTGCGCATTCTCGACAAAATCGAGACCGCTGGATTCGATGTCTTCAATCGCCGTCCGGTTTTA
The DNA here is from genome assembly GCA_903946745.1 of uncultured beta proteobacterium. GTDB lineage: Bacteria > Pseudomonadota > Gammaproteobacteria > Burkholderiales > Rhodocyclaceae > CAJAWW01. The sequence goes on along the minus strand of CAJAWW010000117.1, from coordinate 10,730 downwards.
TCGACGCTCGACTGGCCCATCATTTTCTGGCGCACACTGGTACGACCGCTATGACTGCCACATTGACTGCCAAATTGACTGCCGACGATTATTGCCAGCAAAAAGCAGCCGCCAGCGGCTCCAGTTTCTACTACAGCTTCCTGTTTCTGGAACCACCCAGACGACAGGCAATCACCGCCCTGTATGCCTTCTGCCGCGAGATTGACGACATTGTCGATGAGTGTAACGACACCACGCTGGCGCGCGCAAAACTGGCCTGGTGGCGCACCGAAGTCGTCGCGCTATTTAACGGCACGCCGGGGCATCCCGTCACGCAGGCACTGACCACATCGATCAAACAATTTGCCCTGCCGCCAGAGCAGTTGCTGGAAATCATCGACGGCATGGAAATGGATCTCGACCAACAACGCTACGCCGACTTCAAAGCGCTGCATCTCTATTGCTACCGCGTCGCCAGCGTGGTGGGGCTACTCGCCGCAGAGATTTTTGGCTACACGGATCGACGCACACTGAAGTACGCCCATGATCTCGGGCTGGCCTTTCAACTCACCAACATCATTCGCGATGTCGGCGAAGACGCACGACGCGGGCGCATCTACCTGCCTCAAGACGAACTCACCCGCTTTGGCGTCAGTGAAACCGACCTGCTGCAAGCCCGCTACTCGGAAAGCTTCCGCCGCTTAATGGAGTTCCAGGTCGATCGCGCGCAGGCCATGTACACACAAGCATTTGCCCAGTTGCCGTCCGCTGACCGCAAGGCGCAGCGTGCCGGACTCATCATGGCGGCAATCTATCGCACCACGCTGGATGAAATCGTCCGCGATGGCTGCCGCGTACTCGACCGCCGCACCAGCCTCACACCGCTGCGAAAGATCTGGCTCGCCGGCAAGACATGGTTTCTGGCCTGAACACAGCGCCACGCATCGCCATCATTGGCGCGGGTTACGCCGGCATGGGCGCGGCCGTGGAACTCGCCGCCGCCGGCTGTGCCGTTGAAGTATTCGAAGCATCGCACACGCTGGGCGGACGCGCTCGCGCAGCAGAAATCAGCGATTTCGTGGTGGATAACGGCCAGCACATTCTCGTCGGTGCCTACACCGAAACCCTGCGCCTGATGCGCGCCGTCGGTGCCGACCCCGACACGCTACTCAAGCGCACGCCGCTGCGCTTTGAATTCCCCGGCGAATTCCGCATGGTCGCGCCACATCTGCCGGCACCGCTGCATACCGCGTTTGCGCTGCTGACGGCTCAAGGTATCGACTGGCGCGAAAAACTCGCTGCCATCCGCTTGATGCGAAGCCTGCAACGCGCCAAATTTATTATCGCCCCAGACTGCACCGTCACCGCGTGGCTCGATACCCACAAAACACCGTTGCGCCAGCGTCGACTTTTATGGGAGCCGCTGTGTATCGCCGCGCTCAACACTCCGGCCGAACGTGCTTCAGCGCAAGTGCTGGCCAACGTGCTGCGCGACAGCCTCGCCAGCACGCGCGCGGCCAGCGACATGCTGCTGCCGCAAACCGATTTATCTTCGCTATTCCCTGAGCCTGCCGCAAATTTTGTTCAAGCCCACGGCGGTGCAATGCATCGCGGCACCCGCATCACCGGACTGCAACGCAGCGGCGAGCACTGGCGTGTTGCGGGTCACGAAGCAGCGTTCACTCAGATCATTCTCGCCGTCGCCCCGTACCACCTTCCGGCGCTGGTGCCTGAACTCAGCCACTGCGTCAAACATCTGACATGGGAACCCATCGTCACCACCTACCTGCGCTACCCCAAATGGGTACGACTCGCGCAACCCATGCTGGGCATTGCAGATGGCATGGCGCAGTGGCTGTTTGATCGCGGCCGGCTATGCGGCCAGCACGGCCTGATCGCAGCGGTCATCAGTGCCCGAGGACGACATCTTGACCTGCCCACCGAAGAACTGGAAGCGGCGATACACGGCGAAATCATGCGCGTGACACCAAACTTGCCACCGCCCGAGCGCGTCCAGACCATCACCGAAAAGCGCGCCACCTTCGCCTGCACCCCGGATTTGCGGCGACCGGACACGGACAGCGGCCTGCCAGGATTGTGGCTGGCCGGTGACTATGTTGCTGGCAATTATCCAGCCACGCTGGAAGGCGCAGTCCGCAGCGGCGTGTCAGCCGCCCGACGGGTTATCAACGGGGTTATCAACCGTACACTGCAAACGCCCGCCTGACAGCCGCAGCGTGCGTTTGCAACGGCGCGCCAACGCCTCGTCATGCGTCACCAGAATCAACGTTGTGCCGGCTTCAGCATTCATCGCAAACATCAAATCAATGATCTGCGCGCCGGTGGCCGCATCGAGATTACCTGTCGGCTCGTCTGCCAACAATAAACGCGGCTTGATGGCGAATGCCCGCGCCAGCGCCACCCGTTGCTGCTCGCCGCCCGATAAATGTTTTGGGTAGTGTCCAAGACGCGCCCCCAGCCCGACACGCTCCAGCATGACTTTGGCCGTCTCTCGCGCATCGGCCGCGCCGGCCAGCTCCAGGGGCAACATGGTGTTTTCCAGCGCGGTGAGTGCTGGCAACAACTGAAACGACTGGAAAACAAAGCCCAGCAAACGGCCCCGCAACGCGGCACGACCATCCTCATCCTGCACAGCGAGATCGTGGCCATCGACACAAACACTGCCGGAACTCGCCAGATCAAGTCCGGCCATCAATCCCAGCAAGGTCGATTTGCCAGAACCGGAAGCCCCAACAATGGCCACCGCCTCACCGGCGCTCACAACAAACGAAATCTCGTGCAGAATCGTGAGCGTGCCACCATCACCGTCATGCAACGGTACGACCTTCCCCAGCTTTGTTACCTCGATTACGTGTTTAACGTCATTCATGTTCACACTCATGCGCCCCCGCTTTAACTTACTTGGTGTGCTGTATCTGCTGCTGCTCTGTTTAACGGCAACTGCCAACGCCAGCACCCGTTCCGATACGCGCCAAATCCTCGTCTATGGCGACAGTCTATCCGCTGGATTCGGGATTGCCATCAAAGACAGTTGGCCGGCACTGCTCGCCGACCGACTACAGAACCTCCCCGCCAAAAAACAGCCAATCCGCGTTATTAACGCCAGCATCAGCGGCGAAACCACCGCCGGCGGACGCAGTCGCTTCGAAGCGGCACAGCGCCAGTTTTCCCCGCAGTGGGTGATTCTTGCACTCGGCGCCAATGACGGGCTACGTGGACTACCGGTTACCGCAATGCGCGACAACCTGCGATTCATGATCCGGGCAGCCAAGAAGCGCGGTGCGCGTGTGCTGCTCGTCGGAATGCGCCTGCCACCGAACTATGGCGAAGCCTACACGCGTAATTTCGAAAACACCTTTCACGAACTCGCACAAAAGGAAAAAGTCGCGCTGCTGCCTTTCCTGCTTGAACCGGTCGCGACCGATCGCAACAATTTTCTGTCCGATGGTCTGCATCCAACCGCCGCCGCACAACCGATACTGCTCGACCACGTCTGGTCGAAGCTCAAACCGCTGCTCGACTAACGCACCCCAAAAGCCCCAGCCATGCGCCAGAAAGGACTCGCCGGTATCGAACAGATCAGCGAATTCGACACCATCATTGACGCCCGCTCACCCGGTGAGTTTGCAGAAGACCGCGTGCCCGGCGCGATCAACCTGCCAGTGCTGTCGGATGCCGAGCGCATCCGTGTCGGCACGCTCTACAAGCAGGTTTCGATTTTCGAGGCAAAAAAACTCGGTGCTGCACTCGTGGCGCGCAACATCGCTCATGCCATTGAAACCAGCATGCTCGACAAACCGAAAGACTGGCGACCGCTGGTGTATTGCTGGCGCGGCGGGCAGCGCAGCGGGGCGTTTTGCCACATCTTGCGCGAAATTGGCTGGAACGCCCATCGACTTGAAGGTGGCTACAAGACCTGGCGCGCACACGTCCTTGCACAACTTGCACAATTGCCCGGGCATTTCCGCTTTCACGTCATTTCCGGTGCCACCGGCAGCGGCAAAAGCCGACTGCTTGAAACCTTGGGCAGACGTGGCGCACAAGTGCTGCATCTCGAACAACTGGCTGCGCACAAAGGCTCGGTGCTGGGCGGCTTGCCAGGACAAGCGCAGCCACAGCAAAAAGGCTTTGATTCGCTATTGTTTGCCGAACTCATCCGTTTCGACCCGGCACGCCCGCTATTTGTCGAGGCGGAAAGCCGCAAGATCGGACAACTACATTTGCCCGATGCACTAATTACCGCCTTGCGTAGCGCACCCTGTTTGCGCATTAACGCCACACTGCCCGCACGGGTCAACTTCCTGCTTCACGACTATGACTACGCCATCGCTGATCCAACCTGGTTGCTTGATCGCCTGAATTGCCTGAACGGACTGCAAAGCAAGGAAACGCTGGCACACTGGCAAGCATTGATCGCAGCGGGCGCATTTCCTCAGTTGGTCGAAGCACTGCTGAAGAATCACTACGATCCGCTGTACCAGCGCTCACAGAGCGGTAACTACCGCGATTACTCGGTAGCGACCCAGTTCGCTACCGACGATCTCAGCCCCTCTGGCATTGATGCGCTGGCCGATGCAATCCTGACAACCACCGGCTCATAAACATTACGGTATCGCTATGCCGGTGGCAACACCGAACGCATGGCACGCACGGCACACAAACGCTGCACTACGGCCTGACGCGACCCGGAAATCTCGCCCTGCTCGAAGGCCACGATAGTCAACCGACGTCGCACCACATCAAGAAGCTCTCCCGATCGCAACAGATAGGCAGGATTGGTCGGCTTGCCAAACTGTTCATTACCGACCATGAAGGTTTCATAGATCAGGACACCGTCGGTTTCCAGTGCATTGAGAATCAGCGGCAGCAAAGGCCGGTAAAGATAATTGGTCACCACGATGGCATCAAAAGCGCGTGAGTGGTAGGGCCAGGGACCGCCCTCCACATCGGCAAGCCGTGGCGTAACGCCCGCCACACCGTCTAGCGCGGCAATGGCGTCGGGATCACGATCGAGCGCTTCAACGCAACAACCCATGCCCGCGAGATAGCGCGAATGCCGCCCGCGACCACACGCAAGATCAAGCACTGACCCGCCCTCGGCGATCAATGGCGCGAAGCGGCGCACCCAGTCGGAAATCTCTGCATTCTCTTGTTGAAGCATGTCAGGTATCATTTTGATATTAAAACAAGCTTAGGGTGAATTTTCACCCACAATCTTCGTTCAAAAATGCGCCATCCGCACGCTCCTGCCGATCCGCCACGCAAAAACGTCAAGGACAAAACGGCAGCCCTGCGCGCGCAATTAACCAGCACGGAAGATGCCTACAGCCGCTTTGTTCCACGAAAATTTCTGAATCTGCTCGGCATCGACGACATCCGCAAGGTCGAACTCGGCCAGCAGGTTGAACGCACAATGACCGTACTGTTTTCCGATATCCGCGACTTTACCGCGCTTTCGGAAACCATGAGCCCTCAGGAAAACTTCAATTTTCTGAACTCTTATCTGGTTCACATGGAGCCGGTCATCACCGCGCATGGCGGCATCATCGACAAATATATCGGCGACGCCATCATGGCGCTGTTTCCCGATTCGCCGGATGCAGCCCTGCGCGGCAGTCTGGCGATGCTGGAAAAACTCGACGAATACAACAACGGCCGCGAACGCGCCGGCTACCGCCCGATCAAGATCGGCATCGGCATCAACACCGGCATCGTCATTCTCGGCACCATCGGTGGTGCCGGACGCATGGACGGCACCGTGATTGGCGATGCCGTTAATCTCGCCGCGCGCCTGGAACGGCTCACCAAAAAATACAAGGTACCGCTGCTCATCAGCGAATACACCCTCTACAGCCTCGATGACGCCAGCCCATGGCTGATCCGTTTTCTCGACCGCACGCAGGTTCGCGGCAAACAAGATAGCCAGTCCGTCTATGAAGTCTGTAATTCCGATGCGCCTCATTTGCAGATTGCCAAGAAAAAAACACTGAAAACCTTTGAGCAAGCCCTGTCGCGCTACCTTCTTGATGACATTCCGGGCGCACGAGAACGTCTCTCGGCCTGTTTGCAGGAAGCCCCGGACGACGAAGCTGCGCGTATCTACCTTGAACGCTGCACCGAATCCATTTCCGGCTTGCGGCAGCACCCCGCTGAACTTTCCTCTCACTGGCGTGATGAATACTCTTCCGGCATGACAGAACTCGATGCCGCACATCAAAATCTGCTGGCTGACATGAACGCGCTAACCCGTGCAGTGCACGTCGGCGCATGGAATCTGACACCGCCGCTACTGGCACAAATCCAATTTGCCGCCGCCAACGGTTTCATGTCTCAGGAACAATTGATGGAACAGAGAAACTATCCGTTTCTCGAACTGCATGCACGACAACACCAGCGGTTTTTTGAATACTTCGGAGAACTGCGTGCAGAAATTGAACGCGGTGAAGAAGATCGCGTGTATTTAGCCTTCCGGGTCAATCGCTTACTGACAGATTGGCTGGTCAATCACCTGCTCAATGCAGATCGTCATTTCGGGCATTTCGTGCGCACAAAACCAGAAAAACTGGCTTAATCTCTGGCTTGCCCATTGCGCGCAGTGCATCATAAAATGCTATGCTCTGCTGCACTGCATCATTTCATGCATTTTGAGAGAGTCCGCTGCCACGCAGCCTGCCCATGCACTACGAAAAGCATTATCTCACCCCCCTGTTCGAACCCGCTTCCGTCGCCATCATCGGTGCCTCGGAAACCCCCAATTCGATTGGCGCTACGCTCGTCAGCAACATGCTCGACGCGGGTTACACAGGCAAACTTTTCTTCGTCAATCCAAAGCACGAAACGATATTCGGCCAGAAGTCCTACGCATCGGTTGAAAATATTGCACAACGGCTAGATCTGGCGGTCATTTGCACCGCGGCGTCGTCCGTTCCGGCCATCGTAGACATTTGCGGGCGCGCAGGTTGCCGTAACGTTATCGTCATCGCTGGCGGCTTTACCGAAACCGGCTCACGCGGTGCTTCTCTGGAACGTGCCGCGCTCGAAAATGCACGCCGCCATGGCATGCGCATGCTCGGACCAAACTGCCTTGGCATCATGCGGCCAAACAGTCAGATCAACCTCACCTTCGCCCATGGCAGCGCCATTCCCGGCACCATCGGCATCATCTCGCAGTCGGGCGCGTTGTGCACCGCCATTCTTGACTGGGCACTGCCTAACAAAGTTGGATTCTCGAACGTCGTCTCGCTGGGTTCGGAGAGCGATATCGACTTTGGCGAAGTACTCGACTACATGGTATCGGACCCCCGCACCGAAGCCATCATCCTGTATATCGAAGGCATCAAGAACGCACGCCGTTTCATGAGTGCACTGCGTGCCGCTGCACGCTGCAAGCCAGTACTGCTCATCAAGGTTGGCCGGCACCCTGCAGGCAAAGAGGCCGCAAAATCTCACAGTGGATCACTGGTCGGCGCCGACGACGTATTCAATGCCGCGCTGCGCCGCGCCGGTGTGGTGAGACTGCACAGCATCGGCCAGATGTATGCCGCCGCCTCGGCACTGTTCTCGCACTTTCGCCCTGCCGGCAAGCGTCTCGCCATCATCACCAACGGTGGCGGCCCGGCCGTCATGGCCGCCGACCACGCTGAAGACATCGGCATTCCATTGGCCGAACTCAGCCCCGCAACGATCGCTCAACTGGGCGAATTGTTGCCCGCATACTGGTCAAAGAGCAACCCGATCGACATCCTCGGCGATGCAGACCCCGCACGTTACGGCGCGGCTCTTCATGCCTGTCTTGACGACGAAAATGTCGATGGCGTGCTGATAATTCTGACACCGCAAGCCATGACGGATCCGACCCAGGCCGCGCGCACCGTGATCGAAATCGCCAAAAAGTCGCCCAAGCCGTTGATTACCTGCTGGATGGGCGAAGCACAGGTCGGCGAAGCGCGCATGTTATTTACCGGTGCTGGCGTCCCAACCTTCCGCACCCCCGAACCGGCCGTCGATCTTTTTTCGCACATCTCGAATTATTACCTCAACCGCCAGTTGCTGATGCAGTCTCCGGCCTCGGTGCTTGAAACCGCGCCACCGCGTGTCGAGTCGGCACGTCTGGTGATCGAAACCGCGCTGATGGAAGGTCGCAAGGCACTCAATGAGATGGAATCCAAGGCCGTACTGTCGGCTTTTCAGATTCCCATCGCACAAACCGTCATTGCCCGCTCAGCCTCCGAGGCCATGGTGCTGGCCGAAGAACTCGGCCTGCCGGTCGTGATGAAGATCGATTCACCGGACATCGTGCACAAAACCGATTCCGGCGGCGTACGCCTCAACCTCAACAGCTTGGCAACCGTGAGGGATAGCTGGCTCGAAATCATGGAAGAGGTCAAGCGCAACTGCCCCGATGCGCACATCAACGGTATCGCCATCGAGCCGATGATCCAGAAAAGCAACGGCCGCGAACTGGTGGTCGGCATGGTGCGCGACAAAATCTTCGGCCCGACGATCGTCTTCGGTCCCGGCGGCACCAATGTCGAGTCTTCCAGTGCAGAGCGCGCCGTCGCCCTGCCGCCGCTCAATCATGTATTGGTCGCCGACATGCTGGCCTCCATCAGCAACAGCGCCCGCCTCGGCGAATTCCGCAACATGCCGCAGGTCAGCATGGCTGCGCTGGAAGCCGTACTGCTGCGTGTCTCGTCGATGGTCTGTGAATTGCCCTGGGTACGTTCGATCGACATCAATCCGCTGATCGTGGATGAAAATGGTGCCGTCGCCGTGGATGCCCGCATCGTCATCGGCAACATGCCGATTACCGCCGGTCGCTACGACCACATGGCGATCCACCCCTACCCCTCCCATCTGACCACCACATACCAGGTCAAAGATGGTCCGCTGGTCACCATCCGCCCGATCAAGCCAGAAGACGGCCTGCTGGCTCAGGATTTTGTCCAGGCGCTGTCGCCAGAAACACGCTACATGCGCTTCATGAATACCATCCGTGAGTTGTCACCCGCACAACTGATCCGCCTGACGCAGATCGACTATGACCGTGAAATGGCCTTCATTGCCACAACCGACGAAAACGATATAGAAAAGGAAGTCGGCGTCGCCCGCTACGCCACCAATCCGGATGGCGAATCCTGCGAATTCGCCATCGTGGTGGCCGATGACTGGCAGGGCAAAGGGCTTGCCCGTCGCCTGATGGGAACACTGATCGATGCGGCACGCAGCCGCGGCCTGCGCTACATGAACGGCGACTTTCTGGCAGAAAATACGCGCATGCTGGCCTTCGTTTCCAGCTTGGGCTTCGTGCTCTCTCCGCACCCTGAAGATCAGGGGCTCAAACGCGGCTTGCTGGTGCTCAACTGAAGGCGCGCTCCTCTCATCCCATCCCTGCATTGAGCAAGATGGAAAACCGCTGCCCCTGGTGTGGCAACGATCCACTCTACGTTGCCTATCATGACAACGAATGGGGCGTACCCTGTCACGATGAGCGCACCCTGTTCGAGTTCATCGTGCTCGAAGGCGCGCAGGCCGGTCTGTCGTGGATAACGGTATTGCGCAAACGCGAAAATTACCGCGCCGCCCTGGACAATTTCGACGTTCAGCGTATTGCCCGATACGACGCAACGGATGTCGCACGCCTGATGGCCAATGCCGGCATCATCCGCAACCGGCTGAAAATCGAATCCACCATCGCCAATGCCCGCGCCGTGTGTGCGCTCCATGAGGCCGGGCGCACGCTTGACGAAGTGTTGTGGCAGTTCGTGGATGGCCGATCCATCACCAACCGCTGGCAAACGCTCGCTCAGGTGCCGGCAAAAACACCGGTTGCCGAGGCCATGTCGAAAGAACTCAAACGTCTCGGCTTCCGCTTTGTCGGCCCCACCGTGATGTATTCACACATGCAGGCGACCGGCATGGTCAATGACCATCTTTTGAGCTGCGCGCGGCACGCTGAACTGGGCGGCTGAATCAGGGCGGTTGAAACGGACTCAGCGTTTGACCAGATGCTGCCGCAACCAAGCGGCAAATTCAGCTTCATCGATTTCGCCGGCGGCGAGGGCGAGCACGACTACGGTGGCGTCCGCCTGTCTGGCGACAAGACGATAACCATTCAAGCGCAGGAATAGGCCGACCGAAAGAAATGCTGCCCGCTTGTTGCCATCCACAAAGGGATGGTTCTGTGAAATTCCGGCACCATAGGCCGCCGCCAATGCCGCGACATCCAGCGTATCTTCACTATCTGCAGCAAGATTTTTTGCCCGCGCCAGTGCTGAGTCAAGCAAGCCGCTATCGCGCATACCCACTGCCCCCCCATGCTCTGCCAAGCTTTCGGCATGAAGCAGCAGGAGTGCCTGTCGGTTAATCCACCGCCAGCCGGTCATTTTGCAAGGGCACGAAACGTGTCACGAAACTCGTGCATGAAATCACGCCCGGCGGTCATCTGCTCTTCCAATGCCGGATCGTAAGGCGTCACCACATAACCGTCCGGTGTCTCGGTCAAAAAAATCGAGTCACCCTTTTCCAGCTTGAGGTTGGCCAGCACATCCTTGGGTAGGATGACGCCGACGGAATTGCCGATCTGAGTCAGTTTGAGAATGTGCATGGCAAGCTCCGAGCGAAGTTATAACGTTATAACAATCGTTATACTACGCCGGAGCCTGGTGCATTTCAAGCCTTGCCGAAAACCAGTTGCCCCTTCTCGACATCCACGCGCACCACATCCTTGG
>CAJAWW010000116.1 GCA_903946745.1 uncultured beta proteobacterium | reverse complement strand
TATTGCACCACCACGATGTTCTCGCGGCTGGGCTGCGGTCCGGGCATTTCGAACATGTCGCGCAGGCGCACAAAGGGCAGCACTTCGCCGCGCAGGTTCAGGTAATCGCGGTTTTCGGTGGTGTCGCGCAGTTCGATGCATTCGACCACCATGTCGAGCGGAATCACGTAGGAGGATTTGCCGACCGCGGTGAGGAAGCCGTCGATGATGGCCAGGGTCAGCGGCAGACGGATGGTGAAGCGCGAGCCGGCGCCCATTTCGGTCTTGACGTCGACCGTGCCGCGCAGGGCGGTGATGTTCTTTCGCACCACATCCATGCCGACACCGCGCCCCGACAGGTTGGTGACTTTCTCCATGGTGGAAAAGCCGGCTTCGAAAATGAGGTTGACGATTTCCTGATCGGAAAGCGCCTGGCCGGGCTGGATCAGGCCTTTCTCGATGGCTTTGGCCTGAATTCGGTCTTTGTTGAGGCCGCCACCGTCATCGACGACTTCGATCAGGATGCTGCCGGAGTCGTGATAGGCGTTGAGTTCGACGCGACCCTTGACCGGCTTGCCGGCGGCCGCGCGTGCAGCGGCGGTTTCAATGCCGTGATCCATGGCGTTTCTGACCAGATGCATCAGCGGGTCGCCAATTTTTTCGACGACGGATTTGTCGAGTTCGGTTTCGCCGCCGGAGATCACCAGTTCAATATCTTTGCCGAGTTCTTTGGAGACGTCGCGGGCGACGCGGTGGAAACGGTTGAAGGTTTCGCCAATTTGTACCATGCGCAGTTGCAGCGCCGAATCGCGAATGCTTTCGACCAGTCGCGAGAGCACCGAGGTGGCTTCGGCCAGCACGGTTTCGCCACTGCGTTGTGCCAGCAGATTGGCGGATGCGCCGGCGATGACCAACTCACCGACCAGATCAATCAGTTGATCGAGTTTGTCGGCCTGTACGCGGATCAGGCGCGATTCGGCAGTTTTCTTTTCCTGAATGGATTTTTGCTTGGCGGCGGCCGCTTCAACGATCTCGGGTTGCACCGATTGCTGCTGGATGAGGATTTCGCCAAGTTGCGGTGCCGACTCTCCAGCGTCGACTTTTTTAGCGCCCTCAGATTGCGCGCCGAGGCCTTGCAGGAGTTCTTCTTGTGTCAGCGCGCCAGAACGGACGAGAATTTCGCCCAGCCGCATGCTTTCTTCAGGCAGGGTTTCGATCAGGTGCAGGTAGTCATCCACCCGGCTGTTGGGCGGCAGAATGCGCAGATCGCAATCGTCGCGGCAGAACTTGAATACGTCTTCGATGGCTTCTTTGGTGGCGTGGCTGCGCAGGCTGATTTCAAAGCCCAGATAGCAGGATTCGGGATTCATGTGCTCGGCGGATGGCATGCCGTCGGCCAGCGTGGTCATGTGCGCGATTTCGCCCAGACTGAGCAGATAGCGCAGAAAGGCCAGCGGATCCATGCCCATGGTCAGCACATGTTCATGGAAGCGCACCGAGATGTGCCAGCAGTCGCTGGTGGCAAGCGTAGAGCCATCGCGGTGCACTTCACCTGCGGTGGTTTCGGCCAGTTTGCTGTCGGCACCAGCGGGGGCGGCATCGCCACCGACGAAGGTGCGCAGATGGGCGGCAACGACCGCACCGGCTTCTTCGAGTGCCGGATCGGGCTCCAGGTTTCCGGCTTCAACGCGTACCAGCAGGGCGTCGAGGTGGTCACAGCCCTTGAGCAGTGCGGTAATCAGATCACTGCTGACCTCGATTTCGCCGTTGCGCAGTTTGTCGAGAAGGTTCTCAAGATTGTGGGTGAATTTTTCGACGTGGTGCAGTTCGACCACGCCTGATCCGCCCTTGATGGTATGCGCGGCGCGAAAAATGCCGTTGATGGTTTCGGCTTCGCGATCGCCTTGCTCCATGCGCAGCAGACCGGCTTCCATTTCGGTGAGGTTTTCACGCGATTCCTGGGCAAAGACGCCATAAATTTCATCCATGGGGTTTACTCCTGACGCGCCGGGATAACCAGCGGGTCGCCAAAAAAGGCGGCCATATTGAAAAATTCGATGACTTCTTGCACCGCCGGGCCGTGGCCGACAATTCGCAGGGTGCGACCCAGACGCAGGCTTTCGCGCTTGGCCATCACTAGGAGTTGAAAGCCGGCGGTATCCATTTCGATGACATGCGCCAGATCGAGTTCGATGACGGTTGCCGTATTCAACGCGGCGACCAGTTGACTCTTGATTTCAGCGGCGTTGTAGATGGTCATGGCACCGTCAAGAATCAGGTGCGCGGCACCATCGGTGGTGGTTTGTGTGGCAAATTCGGTCATGCCCTATCCCTTCGTAACCACAAATAACAACTCAGAAAAGTTCAATCTCCACAAGTCCGTCACACCAAGTCCGTCACACCGGCGCAGGCCGGTGTCCAGCACCCAGCGTACCCACTTTGCACTGGATTCCGGCCTTCGCCGGAATGACGGTTTTGATTTAATCAGTGTTTCCTTAGAAAAGCTCAACCTTGGGGCCTGCGGGTGTTGCAGTTGTTTCACGGCTGGTGCCCGTTGCCGCCGCGTGTGAGTCGCGCTGCGAGGACATGACATAGCTGTTGTAAATCTCGTCCAGGTGGCTGGATAACGGCACCATGGTGAAATTTGGGTCGTCAAAGTTTTCCAGCCGGTCGGCGAGCATGCGGGTGTGGCTGTCGAGGCGGTTCAGGGCGCTGACGACCTGCTCGATCTGCTGGCGGGTGACGTCCTGAAACTGGATGCTGGCCAGCGCATCCATGAACATGGCCGAAAGGCGCTGGCTGGCGTCATTAACGGTGACCAGAATCTGCGTTTCGTGCTCGGTGACTTCTTTGTAGCTCAAACCCAGTTGGCTCAGTTGCGAGCCAAAACGCTGTAGTGCTTCGCGCTCGGCCTTGATGTTGGTGTGTGAGAGTTTGTCGGCAAACTGTGCCTGAATCGAGGTGGCGACCGACTCGATGCCTTGGTTGATCTGCTGCACGGCAATTTCGCTCTCGGCCGAGAGCTTGCGAACTTCGTCGGCAACCACGGCGAAGCCACGGCCGGCTTCACCCGCGCGCGCCGCTTCAATGGCGGCATTGAGCGCCAGCAGATTGGTTTGCTTGGCGACGTTTTTGATGAGTGTGACCAGCGAGGTGAGCGAGCGCGCGTCGGCCACCACCTGGGTGATGCGCAGCTGGTCGGCTTCGGCCTCCTCGATGCGCTGATCGATGTAGTGGTCGAGGTCTTCGAGCAACTGTTTGTTGCCGTTGAT
>CAJAWW010000115.1 GCA_903946745.1 uncultured beta proteobacterium | reverse complement strand
CAAGGCATTGCCGCACGTCGCGACCAGCGTGATGAAGCCACCCAAAAAGAGATGATGCAGGTCGAACTGGAAGTGCGTCAGCGTGCCGAGGAAAAGGCACGTGTTGAACTGGAAGAGCGGGCGCGTCAGGAGGCCGCAGAGGCCGAAGCCAGACGTGCAGAAGCCGAAGCCCAGCGTGAAGCGGCTGCAAGGCGTGAAGCCGAGGCGCACGCCAGACTGCTGGCCGAGGAAGCCGCCCGGCACGAGGCCGAAGCCGCCGCTCGCCGTGCTGCGGAAGAACAGGCCCGGCTTGAGACAGAAGCGCAGGCGCAACGCGTCGCCGAGGAAAGGGCGCGCCAGAAGGCTGAAGAGCAGGCGCGCCGTGACGCGGCGGAGCGTGAGCGTCTGGCCGAGGAAGAGCGCGAGCTCTCCGCCCTGCGCGAGCGGTTCCGGGCGCGCCGCGAACAGCGCCGCAAGATGTTGCTGAACCCCGTTACCCTGGGTGTGTTGCTCCCCGTGTTGATTGCGCTTGCGCTGGTTCATGTCATTGCGTTTGACGGTAAACGCAGTGAATTTGAGGCCGCTGCCACGGCTGTGCTGGGTGTACCGGTCAAGGCTGGCAGTGCCAAAGTGGCTTTATTTCCCAACCCCCGCTGGGTGCTGAATTCGGTCGTGATGACCACCGAAGACGGGGCGGTGAGCATTGAGCGCGTCCGCCTGGGGGTCTCGTTATTCGGGTTGTTTCGCGGGCTGGATGCCGTCGATTCGATCCATCTTGAGTCGCCGCAACTGCCTTTGGCAACCTTGCTCAAGGCGGCCGCACAGCATGCGGCGTTGCCCGCGAACTATGAAACCTTGAGCGCGCAAGGGCTGGTATTGGTCGGCGATCGCCATGGATTGCCGGCACTCAATGTTCACGTCACCCGGCGTCGCGGTCAGGCTCCTGTGTTGTTGGCGCAAGGCGAGGAGGCCGACTTTGGCAAGGCCAGCATTGAGGCCGATGCGCCGGAAGATCAGCCCGAGCAGTGGCGTTTCAAGTTCAGCACGTCACGTTTTCAGACGCCCTTTGGTGCCACGGTGCCGCTGACGAATTTTTCCATGAGCGGTGTCCTGATGCCGGGCAATGTCGTCATCAAGGAGTTCACCGGTGGCTTCAACGAAGGCACGCTGACAGGCAGCATGAATCTCGCGTGGCGGGAAGGATGGCGACTGACGGGCACGCTGGACGCGAAGAATATTGACGCGGCCAAATTGATTCCCGGCTGGATGAGCGAAGGGCTCATCAACGGCAATGCGAACATCGTGGCCGACCCCCGCGCAGCCGACCCTAAAGCCTTGCTCGCCCACCCGCATATCGTCGGCAGCTTTGTGGTGAGTCGTGGCGTACTCACCGGCATTGATCTTGACTGGGTGGTGCAGGGGCGCGGTATGGGTGACCAGTATCGTTTCGAATCCCTGGCGGGAAATCTGCTGGTCGAGGAGGGGCGGGTCGCGCTGCAATCCCTGCGCCTGACCGCCGGCAGCCTGGTCGCGCAGGGGGCGGCGACCCTTGCCCCGGACCGCAAGATGAGCGGCCGCCTGACTTCCGAGGTCAAGGCAGGAACGATCAATCTCAAATCGTCGGTCGATATTGGCGGAACGCTTGCGACACCGCAATATCAGCGTTAGCTGATGCGGGTGGCGATTGGATGGAACCCTCAAGTTTTCTGGTTAATATGTCGTTTTTAGTGGGCTCACCTGCGCATGCCTCATAACCGTCATCGACCCTTTCCTATGCAACGACCTATCAACGTGAATGCCGATACCCCGCTAGCAAATCCGCCGCGTTGTGCATCCGGATGGTTCCGCTTTCGTGTGCTGGGTCATGCAGTGCTGGCATCGATACTGCTGATGATTGCGCCGCTGTCGCAAGCTGCCGCCACGCAGGCCATGCTGGTGCAGGCCGAGGCACTGATTAAGGCCGGCAAAGCTGAGGCAGCCTTCCGCCTGCTGGAACCCGAAGAGGTCAGTAGTGCCGGCGATTCGCTGTTTGATTATCTGCTGGCAACCGCCGCGCTGGAAAGTGGCAAGCCGAGCACGGCCACCTTCATCTACGAGCGCATTCTTGCGGTGACGCCAAACTATGTGGGTGTTCGCGCCGATATGGGCCGCGCCTTTTATCTGCTGGGCGATTTCGCCCGCGCCAAGATCGAATTTGAAACCGTGCTGGTGTTTCAGAACCTGCCCCCGGATTTGCGCACCCAGGTCGAGCAGTATCTGGCCGCTATGACGGCGCGCTCGGCGGGCAAAAAGACAGTGATGACCGGCTATATGGAACTCGGTTTCGGTCGTGATACCAATATCGGCAGCGCGACCAGCGCCACGTCGCTGGTGCTGCCGCTGACCCCGACCAAGCCCTATGAGCCGGCAGCCCCGACGGGTCTGCGTACTCCCGACAGTTACGCCACGGTTGCGCTCGGGGGTGAGATCAATCACCAGTTGGCCGACCAGTGGGGCTTGTACGGTGGCGCTGATTACCGCATTCGGGATTATGTCCGCTACAACGACCCCAACAATTACACACTTGATGGCCGTGGCGGTGTCAGTTATGCCAGCGGCTCCTGGCTGTTGCGCAGCGGGCTGACGGCCGGTATTTATGATTACTTCGGACAACGGACGCGCAATACCGTGGGTTTGAGTATGGATTGGCGCAATGCGCTCAGCACCTCCAGCCAGCTTACCGCCAACGGCACCTACGTTCGTTCCACCTATGTTCCGCTTGCCTCGCGCACGCAGGACGTGAACACCCTGACGGGCACGGTGGGCTGGCTGACCGCGCTGGGTGCCGGTTCGACTTACTTCAATCCGTCGATGGTGGTGGGCAATGAACAGGCGGTGGGCAAACGCGACGACGGCGATCGCCGCTTCTGGGGGCCGCGCGTATTGCTGCAGACCTCTTTTACCGAGACACTGGGCGGCTATGTGACGGGCGGTGCCTCGCGATCAACTTATCGTGGCAAAAATACCTATTATTTAATTTCACGACGTGAGACGCTCTATGACTTTGCGGCCGCCCTGACCTGGTCATTGCAAAAGGGGATTTCGCTGCGCCCGCAGGTGACTTATCTTAAAAACACCAGCAATGCTGATTTGTACGCCTACAATAAAACTGACGTATCGCTCAATCTGCGGTTTGATTACTAAGTTTCAAGTCTTGAGGAATCCCGCGATGACTGTCCACCCCCCTGCGCATCCCGCTGTTCTGCCTTGGTCGCGACTGCTTTATGTGACGTGCGCCACCGTGTTGCTGGCATTTCACCCGGTTGCCGTCTGGGCGCAAGCGGCGGCGGGTCAGGTGATGGTGGTGACGGGTGCCGTGCGCGTCGTGAATGCTCAGGGGCAGGAGCGCGCCCTTGAGAAAGGCGCAGAAGTTCGTTCGGGCGACAAAATCGTGACCGGGCAGGGCGCGTTGGCGCAGGTGCGGATGAATGATGGTGGTTATCTGTCGATTCGTTCGGAAACCGAAATGAGCATCGATAATTTTGTGCATAACGAGCAGGAATCGAGCAAGTCGAGTTTTGTGGTCTCGCTCATCAAGGGTGGCTTTCGCTCCATTACGGGGCTGATTGGCCGTGCGAATCCGGATGCTTATCGGGTCAAGGCATCCACCGCGACCATCGGCATTCGTGGCACCGACCATGAACCGATGCTGATTTTGCCCTCTGCGACCAACGTGCCAACGACCAACCCGCCCGGTGTTTATGACAAGGTTAACAGTGGCGAAACTTATATTCAGAACGAGCGCGGCATTTTGAGTTTGAAACCGGGACAGATCGGCTTTACCCCGCTCAAGCCCGATGTCTCACCGCAAGTCGTTATCAAGGTGCCTGATTTCTATCGGGTGAATGTCAAAACGGATGCGCGCGATCCAAAAGATGCACAGAATGATCGATCCGATGATCGTACGCGCACACCGGGAGCCGCCACATCGTTGCGTCCAAGCACTGCCGATCGGCAAGGCAACAACCCACTGCGGGCCGGTGCTGAGGTTCCCGCGCTGCGCCCAACGACAGGGCTGACCCCGCTGCAACCGCTGGCGCCGACGGGTAACTTGGGTAGCTTGCCACCACCGCCGACCATGGTTCAATCCCCGACGATGATTCAATCGCCGACCCTGATTCAATCACCGACGATGATTCAATCACCAACCCTGATTCAGCCCACGCTGACCAGCCCCACCTTACTGCCGCCACCGCCCATTTTGCAAGCGCCCCTCATACAGACCGCGCCAACATTGATTTCGCCCACCACGACTACTACAATTCTTCGGTAAGCACTGCATCGGAAGGGGTTACATCATGAACACAGTCCATGTCCGTACGTTGGTCGCGCTTGCTGTGGCGGCGATTGCCCAGGGTGTCGCGAGTCAGACACCACCTGCGGTGGCAGGCACCTTGCTTTTTACCCAGCCTGGCGTTCAGATTATTGGCAGCAACGGGCAGAGTCGCCCGGCGCGGCAAGGTGACGTGATTCGTACCGGTGAGCGCCTGATTACTCCGATCAACGCCATTTCGCAGGTCAAACTGCCGGATGGCAGCCTGGTGGGCGTGCGTCCCGGTTCGGAACTGCGCATGGACACGCCGCCTGGCATCGCAAGATCCGAACAGGTGTTGTCGTTGATTTCGGGCAATGTGCGTGTCGTCGGTGCCGATATTTTTGGCGGCAAAACCAACCCGGGTGGCTTGACGTTGAAGAGCGGTGGTGCCAGCATCGATGCGGGCAAGGCTGATCTTGAATCAGCGGTGGTGCGCCGCGAGGGTTCTGTGGGTAATGCCGGAGCCACAAAATCTAGTGATCCGGGCAGCTATAACCGCCTGATCGCCGGCACCGGCAACCAGCGCAGTGGAACCGACTTCAGGCCGCTGGTGGCCAGAGAAGTCAGCTTTGTGTCCCCGGATGGTTTGCGAACGGCCGCACTGGCGAATGTATCCCCCAATCTGTTTGCCTCCGGCGTGGTTCGCGATGCCGGATCGCTCGCTTTACTTGTTCCGCCCAGCGCTCCTGCCACCAGTGGGTTGTCGATCATGTCGCCCACCACCAGCACGCTCGGTTCACCGTTGCCGGGGCTGGCGGTTACGGGGACGATCAGTGGTGCCGGGCTGCTCCCTCCTCCCCCTCCGGGCGTCGCACCGTTGCCGACATTTTCGCCCATCACGACCTCGGCATTTCCCACACCGACCCTACAAACCAGCCCTCTCAGCGGCCCGACGGGCACACTTTCGCCGGTATTAGCACCGCTGCCCATCGCGCCGATGCCGATGGTGGCACCGCGCCCACCCCTGCCGCCCCCGCCCCCCATCGCCTTGCGTCCCTTGACCTGCGCGCCGAATAATCTTGGTGTGATGATTTGCCGATAGTGACGCCGGCTGCGCGCTAAGCCGCAGCCAACTGTTGGTCAGCGATGCCGGGTGGCCAAGTGCAGTGCGCCGCGTAATCCAAGCAACGGGTCGGTGACGACATGCAGCGGCATCTTAACCGTGAGCGCAGCATGGCCGGCTTTATCATTGAATGCCGCCAGAAACCGGCTGTGTGGCAATAACGTGAGCAGCCGCCCGGCAATGCCGCCGGCCAGATACACCCCGCCGCGTGCCAGTGTCGCCAGCGCCATGTCGCCGGCGTAGGCACCGTAGGCCGCCAAAAACAGGTTCAGTGCGCGATATTCGCAGCACGCGTTGCCGGCGAGTGCGGCGGCCGTGATCTGTTCGGGTGACGCGGTTTGACCCGATAGAAATTCGTGAATTGCCGTGAGCCCCGGGCCGGAGACTACGTGTTCCCAGATTACACGGCCGTGACGGGCACGTAGAAAATTGAGCAGTCCCACTTGTTCGGCATCGGCCGGCGCGAAGGCCACATGCCCGCCTTCCCCCGGCAGGATGCGCCAGTCGCCGGCCTCTGGAATGGCAATCGCCATACCCAACCCGGTGCCGGCACCAACCACCAGACACGGCGATTGCGTCAAGGGCTCACCAGGTTGGAGGGTGACATGATCGCTGGCCGGGGCGATGACAGCGCCTTGCGCTGCGGCGACAAAATCATTGACCAGTCGCAGCGGCGGCAGACCAAAGCGTTGCGATAACGCCTGTGTGTCGATATGCCAGGGCAGGTTGGTGATTTTCGCCGTGGTGCCATCGTCGGCCACCGGGCCGGCAACCGCCAGACAGCCGCCCCGAATCTGCGTGACATCAATCGCCGCGTCCGCCAGATAGGTGGCGAGGAGCGAGTCAAAATCCGAAAAGTCGACGCTGGGGTAACGGTGCTGGGCGATCAGCTTGCCCTGATCTTCAAGACCCAATAGCACCTTGGTGCCGCCGATGTCGGCAGCGAGAATCATACGGCCACCGGCGCGGCAATATGTGGATGCGGGTCGTAGCCTTCGAGCGTGAAGTCTTCAAAGCGAAAGGCGAAGATGTCTTGCACCGCCGGGTTCAGGCGCATCACCGGCCGCGGCCGCAGCTCGCGCCCGAGTTGCAGACGCGTCTGTTCCAGATGGTTGCTGTAGAGGTGGGCGTCGCCCAGCGTGTGCACAAATTCGCCCGGTTCAAGTTTGCAGACCTGCGCCACCATCAACGTCAGTAGCGCGTAGGAGGCAATGTTGAAAGGCACGCCGAGAAAAATGTCGGCACTGCGCTGGTAGAGCTGGCACGACAGTTTTCCATCGGCCACATAAAACTGGAACAGCGCGTGGCAAGGCGGCAGTTTCATCTGTGGAATGTCGGTCGGGTTCCACGCCGACACAATGTGACGGCGTGAATCCGGGTTGTTGCGAATGCCGTCGATCAATTGGGCGATCTGGTCGATTTCGCCGCCGTGACCATCCGGCCAGTGTCGCCACTGGTGGCCATAGACGGGCCCCAGATTGCCGTTGGCATCGGCCCAGTCGTCCCAGATCGAGACGCCGTTTTCTTTCAGGTAACGGATATTGGTTTCCCCCTTGAGAAACCAGAGCAGTTCGTGGATGATGGAGCGCAGATGCAGCTTTTTGGTGGTGAGCAAGGGAAAGCCCTGCGCCAGATCAAAGCGCATCTGCCAGCCGAACACGGAACGTGTGCCGGTGCCGGTGCGGTCGGATTTTTCGTGCCCGTGGTCGAGCACATGTTGCATTAGATCGAGGTAGGGACGCATGGCGATGGTTTCTGCGACATATAATCGAGCGAACATTTTACCTATGCGGTGGTGTGAGACAGCATCGGCACTGACAATCTGACAATTGCTTAATAACTTCAAACAACCCGAAACATAAAAAATTCATGCTCGGCATTTTTTCCAGCAAATCGGCGCACCCGCTTCTCGATGCCAAAGAGACGAAGCGTGTGGTCGCCGAGATCGTCAGCCGCGATCCGTTGGATGCCGTGGAAGAGGCGAGCAACTGGCTGGAATCTCTGGCGGATGCCGAAGGCTTCAAGCTGGCGCTGCGACTGGAACGCATCATGCAACTGGACGAAGCCGCCGTGGCTGCGGCGCGTCGGTCCGGCCGCGATTTTTTATCGCTGGCGCGCGCGAATCGCACGCTGGAATCGAAGCTGTGGCAGATCAACCGCGGTTACTGGCAACAACTGGTAACGGCGTATGCCAATTGCTTGATCCGTTATCGTCAGCCGGAAAAAGATGCCGACGCGATCAAGTCACAACTGCCGCTACTCTACACACGGCTGATGAGCGGGTTGGCCGCGTTGTTGAAATGGGATCAGTTTCGCTATGGTCCGCTCGCCCCCGACTTCTGGATGACGCTCGGTGGCGTCTATCTGGCTGCCGTTGAGTCCAAACTGGCGCAAAAACCGGTGGCGCTGTATTCGGGTGTTGCCGAGACAACGGTTGAAGCCGAATATCTCAAGACGCTGGTTTTTCATGCCTCGTCGATGGACAATCTGACACCGTTGGAAATCGAGGTGGCGGAGCGTTTTGTT